>JBKPRH010000113.1:0-36232 GCA_046765795.1 Acidobacteriota bacterium
GGCTTTGCCAGGCCTGACCCGTCAGGCCGAGAAGTTCATGCACCGCATCGTCGAAAAAACACCCGATGCCTGTTCCGCGTGAATCGGCTGCCTCGGCTTCGAGATACAGGACCTGACCGATCATCCCGCACTCCCAGAAGAGACGCCGGTAGAACCATTCGCCACGTTCACGCACAGACGACTCGAGGCGCGCGATCATCCCCAGGCTGAAGAAACCGTCAGCGGCGATCTCCTGGTCGCACGACAGCCGATTGGCGGTGAAGGCCACGTCGGCTGGAAACAGTAAAAACAGAGAGCCTGTCTCGCCGAAGCCACCAGGCGAAGGCGAAACGGATTCCCACAGAAACTCAGGACGCATCGCGACGCGCCACTCGTCGAGCACGGAAGGGTCGCGGAGGAAGGCGTACACACCCGGCGTCACGCCCTCGACGCGGTGGATGAACAGAACCAGATGCACCTGCGGCGGCCAATCGATCGCGTCCCACGGCGGCGCGCCCGGACGCAGACGCGCAAGCATCGAGAAGAAATCGTCGCGCGCGAGTCCCGATTGCGCATCGAAGGCGACCGCACTGCGCCGTTGAAGAATCACATCCCTCGCGCGGACGCGCGAAGTCTCGCCGAAGCGCGCGTCCGTCTCGCGGCGCGAAGGCGGAGGAATCGACAATGCGACGCCCGGATACCGCGTCGCCTCAGCAACCTCGCCGATGATCGGCCAGTCAACGTGATCGGCGCTGAGTCGATTCGCGCGGCCACACCATGCCGCCTCGCGCGCTGCGTCAGCGAGCGGCGCGGGATCTGCAGACAGCCATGGCGCGACCTCACCGGCAGTGACGACCGCGAGACACTCGACCTCTTCGCGCTCCGCCTGATCAAAGTCGTTGTCACGATCGACGCCGAGCAGTGTCGACAGAGATGTGTCGGACCATCGCGGAAGAATCGTCAGCGTCCAGCCAAGCATCGAGGCCGCGATGCGCAGTGCGGCTAGCGCGTGGCCGGTGTCGTGCTGACAGTAGCGGAACGCGCGCTCGCCGTACTTCCACGCTTCGCGCCACAAGATCGAGGTCAGCGCGATGAGACATCCATGTCGACCGCCCGTGAACGCGTCCCATGCAGCTCGATCGATCCGTGCGCGCTGCTCGAGGGCGTGCTCACGGGGTGCGTAGTGATACACGTCACCGTCACGAACGAGGTAGGCCTCGGTCGGATGCAGGTTGCCGCTCGACGGATTGACGCGCAGTGCCCAGCGCGTTTCACGGTACTGCTTCCACGCCGACAGTCCCATTGAGCAGCGCAGGAACTCGGCGATCGAACGGTCGTCGAACGCGCACGCAGGCCCATTCCTCTCGTACAGCGAGGCATAGCGCTGCTCGCCCGCGACGATGTCGCGAGAAAGGTGGATCACCGGTGCGCCGGCGTAGCGGCGAAACGGATCAGGCTGCGTCGCCCAATCCAGATAGCCGAGTGAACGCGCGAACCGGTTGAAGTGGTGTTTGGTGACCTGATGGTAATGGAGGGCTTTGACCACCCCCCACACCTACTTCGACAGCGTCGTAATCCGCTTGTCGAGCTCGGCTATCGCCTGGGACAACTGCTGCTTCCGCGCCGCATGCGTTGCCACCTCGAGTTGCCGTTGCATCTCGGTCCGCGCTAAGCGCAGCGACTCGAGTTGCCGGACCTGCTCCGGGTCTGGACCCTTTGCAGCCTGCCGCGCCTTGCGGCGCTCCTGTTCTCGTTCTTCCATACGCTCGGCGAGGCGGGATTCCGCATCGACGAGCCCTTCTCCGGCATCACCCATATCTATGAATTATCCAATGCCCGACGGCCTATGCACAATGCCCAATACACAGGGGACAATGCCCGCTGCACAATGAAGGTCTTTCATCCGGCGGTGCGCGAGTGGTTCAGCAGCTCGTTTCCATCGCCGACTCGGCCGCAGCAACTGGGCTGGCCGGCGATTGCCAGCGGCAACTCCACACTCATCCTCGCCCCGACCGGCAGCGGCAAGACGCTCGCGGCATTTCTGTGGTGCCTGAACCGGCTCATGTTCACGCCAGCGCCACCCAAAGCGTCGCGCTGTCGGGTGCTCTACATTTCGCCGCTCAAAGCACTGGCGGTGGACGTCGAGCGCAATCTCCGCGCACCGCTGGCCGGGATCGCGAACGTCGCCCGGGCGCACGGGGTGGATGTCACGATGCCGGCGATTGCGATCCGCACCGGCGACACGCCGGCGCTCGAGCGCGCGAAATTTCTGCGCGATCCTGCCGACATTCTGATCACGACGCCGGAATCGCTGTTTCTCCTGCTCACCTCGAACGCGCGCGAGCGGCTGGCAACCGTAGACACGGTGATCATCGACGAGATCCATGCACTGGTGCCCGGCAAGCGCGGCGCGCATCTCGCGCTGTCCATTGAGCGACTCGAGGAAGTCCGCCGCGCGGCGTCCAGCGATGCGCCGGCGCTTCAGCGAATTGGCCTGTCAGCGACACAGCGTCCGCTCGACGAGGTCGCGCGGTTTCTTGGCGGCGCCGAGTCACGCGCCGTGCGCCGCTCGAAGCCCTCGAAAGCCAAGACCAGCAAACGAAAAGAGCTGTTGCCGGTCGAACACGTCGAGTCCGATCTCCATCAGGAATTTACTGATGACCGAAGCGCGGCGACGTATCGGCCGGTCACCGTGATCGATGCCTCTGAGAAGAAGGCACTCGAGTTGCGGATCGAGGTGCCCGTTGAAGACATGGCGCGCCTGGCCGCGCCCCTGGATCTGCCCAGTGGTCCGGCGGCACAAGGCCCGGTCCGGCCATCGATCTGGGCATCGGTGCACCCGCGCCTCCTCGAGTTGATCCGATCGCATCGCTCGACACTGCTCTTCGTAAACAGCCGGCGTCTCGCCGAGCGTCTGGCCGGCTCGCTGAACGAACTCGCCGAAGAACCGCTCGTGCGATCGCACCATGGCTCGCTGGCCCGCGCCGCGCGCAGCGAAGTCGAGGATTTGCTGAAGGCGGGCCGCATCAAAGCCCTTGTCGCCACCTCGTCTCTTGAGCTCGGCATCGACATGGGCGCGATCGACCTCGTCGTCCAGATCGAGGCGCCTCCATCAGTCGCGAGCGGACTCCAGCGTATTGGACGCGCCGGACACCAAGCGGGCGCGGTCAGCGAAGGCATCATCTTTCCGAAGTTCCGTGGCGATCTCGTGGCATGCGCCGCGGTCGCGCGAGCGATGCACGAGGGCCGCGTCGAATCGACGCGATACCCGCGCAATCCGCTCGATGTCCTCGCGCAGCAAATCGTCGCGATGGTCTCGCTCGACACCTGGTCGGTTGACGAGCTGTTCGCGGTCATCAGACGCGCGGCACCGTTCGCGGACTTGAGCCGCCGCGCCTACGAGGGCGTCCTCGACATGCTCTCGGGACGTTATCCCGCTGACGAGTTCGCCGAATTGCGACCACGCATCACGTGGGATCGGTTGCAGGGTCGCCTCACGGGTCGCACCGGCGCGAAGCGCGTCGCGATTGCCAACGCTGGAACGATTCCCGATCGCGGGTTATATGGAGTCTTCCTCGCCGGCGCCGACCGGCCAACACGCGTGGGCGAACTCGACGAGGAGATGGTCTTCGAGACCGAGGTCGGTGAGACGTTCACGCTCGGTGCGTCCACATGGCGCGTCGAAGAGATCACGCACGACCGCGTGCTGGTGTCGCCCGCACCTGGCGAGCCGGGCAAGATGCCGTTCTGGCATGGCGACCAGGCCGGCCGTCCCGTGGAGCTCGGGTTCGCGATTGGCAAGCTCGTTCGAGAGCTGCGCGGCATGCCTGAAGCCAAGGCCGCCGAGCGGCTCGTCACCCAGCACGATCTCGATACCACGGCGGCGAACAACCTGCTTCGCTATCTGGAGGATCAGGCTGCCGCGGGTGCGGTGCCCGACGATCGCACGCTGGTCATCGAACGCTGTCTCGACGAGCTCGGCGACTGGCGCGTGTGCCTGCTCTCACCACTCGGCAGCAAGATTCACGCGCCATGGGCCATGGCCGTGACGTCGCAGATCCGGGCCCGCACCGGAATCGATGTCGAAGTCATGTGGGGCGACGAAGGCTTCGTGGTCCGCTTTCCTGAAGTCGAGAACGCGCCCGATCCGTCGCTCCTGCTGCCTGATCCCGGCGAAGTGGAAGGTCTCGTAATACGTCAGCTTGGCGCGACGTCGTTATTCGCCGCGCGCTTTCGCGAGACGGCCGCCCGCGCGTTGCTGCTCCCGAGACGACGGCCGGGGATGCGGACACCGTTGTGGCAGCAGCGCAAACGTGCCGCCGATCTCCTGGCAGTCGCGTCGCGCTTCGGATCGTTTCCGGCGCTGCTCGAGACGTATCGCGAAGTGCTGCGCGATCACTTCGACATGCCGGCACTCGTGGATGTCTTGCGTCGCCTTCAAGGGCGTACGCTTCGATTGACGACGATCGATTCGAAGGCGCCGTCGCCCTTCGCGGCATCGCTGCTTTTCAGCTACGTCGCGAACTACATCTACGACGGCGATGCACCGCTCGCCGAACGGCGCGCCCAGGCGCTGTCGGTCGATCAGGCGCAGCTGCGCGAGCTCTTGGGCGATGCGGAACTGCGTGAGCTGCTCGATCCAGAGGCGCTCGATCTCGTTGAGCGCCAGCTGCAACATCTCGACCCGTCCTATCGCGTTCGGTCGACGGACGGTCTGCACGATCTGCTGATTCAGATCGGCGATCTCACGGCAGAGGAAATCGAGGCGCGCAGCGCGATGGCGGACACACGCCGTGACATCGAGCTCCTCGAACACGACCGGCGCATCGTCGCACTCCCAATTGCGGGAGAGCGGAGATACGTCGCGGTCGAAGACGTCGCCCGGTATCGCGATGCGCTCGGCACTCCTCTGCCCATGGGACTTCCCGAGGCGCTGCTCGAACCCGTCCGCGATCCGACCGGCGACCTCGTACTGCGGTTCGCGCGCTCGCACGGTCCCTTCAACGCACAGATGTTGGCCGGGCGCTACGCGCTCGGCGTTGCGGTCGCGGAAGCAATGCTGAAGCGATTGACGGAAGCCGGCCGGCTCATCGAAGGTGAGTTCCGTCCGGGCGGCAGCGATCTCGAGTGGGTGGATGCCGACGTGCTCCGTCGCCTGCGTAGCCGCTCGCTGGCGCGTTTGCGGCAGCAGGTGGAACCGGTCGAGACAGATGCGCTCGGGCGGTTCCTCGTTTCATGGCACGGCATCGGATCGCTACGACGCGGCGCGGACGCGCTGCTCGATGCGATCGAGCAACTGCAGGGCGCGCCCTTGACGGCGTCCGTGCTCGAGCACCAACTCTTGCCGGCTCGCGTCGCCGACTATCAACCAGCGATGCTCGATGCGTTGATGGCCGCTGGCGAGGTGGTCTGGGTGGGCGTCGAGTCGCTCGGCGATCGCGACGGACGAATCGCGCTCTATCTCACCGATCATCGTGCACGGCTCGCCCGGCCGCATGCGGCGGTCGAGCGCACATCCGAAACGCCGGAGGGCCGAGCGGCCGACGTGCTCGAATATCTTCGCCAACATGGCGCGTCGTTCTTTGCGGCGGTCCATCAGGGCACCGGCGAAGGTTTTCCGCAGGAGACCGTGGACGCGCTGTGGGATCTCGTCTGGCAGGGTTTGGTCACCAACGACACGCTGCACCCGCTTCGTGCGCTGATTCGTCCAGCGGACACGCGATCATCGCGCCGCACACGCGGTCCTTCGTTCCGATCGCGGCGACTCGTGCCGCCCACGGCTGAAGGCCGTTGGTCCGCAGTGAACCAGGCATCGGCCACCAAGTCGTCCGCCACCGAATGGACCACGGCGATCGCGCAGCAGTTGCTGACCCGTCACGGGATCGTCACCCGCGAAACGACAGCGAACGAGGGCATCGTCGGCGGATTCTCCGGCGTGTATCAAGTACTGAAGGCGATGGAGGACGCCGGCCGCGTGCGGCGTGGGTATTTTGTCGCCGGTCTTGGTGGTGCGCAGTTCGCACTGCCGGCCGCGCTCGATCAACTTCGCTCGCTGCGCGAGCCGCCGGAAGAACCTCGCGCGGTGATCCTCGCCGCAACGGATCCCGCGAATCCGTACGGCTCCACGATCAAATGGCCCGAGCGTGAAGGGACTGGCGGCCCGACTCGCACCGCGGGTGCGCTCGTCATTCTCGTGGACGGCTTCCTCGCGGCCTATCTGCGCCGCGGCGAACGAGAATTACTGCTATTCGCACCAGAAGATGAGCCACAGCGATCGCGACTGATTCGCACTGCTGCCCGTGCGCTTGCTGAACTATCTGCGCCTCGCGGCATGTTCCTGAGCGAGATCGATGGCGCACCGGCAACAACGCATCGCGCCGCACCGTTGTTCGTCGAAGCCGGATTCGCGATGACGGCAATGGGCCTGCAGCGGCGACCCGTGCCTGGTCTCCGCGCGCAGTCGAACTCCGAACCTGAACCCGAACCTGAACACGATCTGAGCACCGAGCACGTCAAACCGTGAACCACAAGGTTCGTCATGCCTGAAGGCGACACCATCCACCGCACCGCCGACACGCTTCAACGCGCGATCGGCGGCCAGGTAGTGACGCGCTTCGAATCTGTGCTTCCCAAGCTCACGCGTGTGGACGCCGACGCACCCGTGCGCGGACGAACTGTCGAGCGCGTCGAAGCGCGCGGCAAGCATCTGCTGATCTGGTTCTCAGGCGACCTCGTGCTGCGGACCCACATGCGCATGAACGGGTCTTGGCACATCTACCGTCCCGGCGAGCGCTGGCAACGTCCACATCGCGACATGCGCATCGTCATCGAAACGCCAGCGATGCACGCCATCGCGTTCACCGTACCGGTTGCGGAGTTCGTCACCTCTCGCGAACTGGCCAATCACGATGTCGTCGCCGAGCTCGGACCAGATCCGCTCTCGGACACCTTCAATGCCGAGCAGGCCATCGAGCGCATACAGGCGCACGGCGACATCGAGATCGCCGACGCGCTGCTCGATCAAAGCGTGATCGCCGGCATCGGTAACGTATTCAAGTCTGAGGTGCTGTTCGGCGCGCGCGTCAACCCATTCGCGCACGTCAGCCAACTCACGCGCGAACAGCTCGCCGCGATCGTCGCGGTCGCCACGCGCTTCATGCGTGCGAACCCGTCAGGTGTAGTGTCCGGCTTTAGCCGGACCGCTGGAATGCGCCGGACAACTGGCCGTGCGGATCCATCGGCGAGACTGTGGGTCTACGGCCGCGGCGGCCAGCCGTGTCGCCGCTGTGGAACGGCAATCTCACGCAAGAAGCAGGGTCCGTTCGCGCGAAGCACCTATTGGTGTGCGCACTGTCAGACGTGATTCCGCAGCGCGAGCTCTCTCGGGTGGGGCTCCAGATACGTCTGATCCTTCAGATACCCCACATCGTGACGCCGGACGTGATGCCGTAACAGCGTGATCGGCACGACAAGCGGGACGATGCCACGGCGATGATCGTCGATGGCGGCCAGCAGCTCGTCGCGATCGTCGGCCTGGATCAGCCGCTTGAGATGACCGATCGAATGCATCATCACATCGGCGTGCCGGCCGGGCGTGGCGAGTCGCGCAAGCGTGGCCATGAACAGACGCTGATAGGTCGCGCTCAGGTCGCGACGTGAATACTTGACGACGTCGGCCACCAGGCGCCCGAGTTCCGCGTAGCCTTGCCGCGAATGCGACAGCAGCTGCAGCTTGTGCCGGCTGTGAAAGACGACGAGCGCGTGCGTCGTCCAACGACCTGTGAACAGCACGCGCAGGCGCTGATAGGCGAATACGCGCTCGACGAAGTTCTCGCGCAGCGCCGGATCGTTCAGCCGACCCTCTTCCTCAACAGGCAGGTTCGGCAGCTCGGTGACGAGCGCCTCAGCAAACAACCCGCGTCCAGCACGGGTGACGTGCTCGCCACTTGCCCTGAGCGAGCGACGCGAGTCGAACGGGTCGCTGTGCACACGGACGCGTTCGAGACCGCAGCTCGGCGAATCCTTCTTCAACACATATCCAGCGAGGTCAGCCGACTTCAGTCCCCTCACGCGCGATGAGGCGAATGTCGTCATCCGTGTAGTCCAGTCTTCTCCGCTCCTGACGCCGAGCAGGCGAACTGGCTGCGCATTCGATGGCACACCATTGGCGCTCGCGACGAGGTGGATCGCTTCACGCGGCGTGCCCATTCCGATTTCCACTTCAGGACAGACCGGCACCCACTCGACGAAGCGGCCAAAGGTCGAGACGAGAAACGCATCACGTTTGTGACCGCCGTCATAACGCACCTCGTCACCGAGGAGACAGCGAGAAATGCCGATGCGCGGTGGAGCGAGATCACGGGGCACGACGATATTGTTGATTGTTGATGCGTGATTGTCGATTCGTTGGCGAATGACGATTGGTGAATGACGATCGACCGGGGTAACATGACTCACGCATGGCACAACAGTGCTCGTTCGACGTGACCTCCAACGTCGATCTGCAGGAAGTCGACAACGCGCTGAATCAAGCGCGCAAGGAAGTGGCGCAGCGCTACGACTTCAAAGGGGCGAAGGCCTCGATCGAATTCGATCAGAAAGAGTCGAAGCTGGTGCTCGTCGCCGACGATGACTTCAAGCTGGACGCGTTGTGGGAGATCGTGCAGACGCGGCTGGTGCGGCGGAATGTGCCGACGAAGAACCTGACGCGCGGCACCGCGATCCCCGCGGCCAACAGCACCGTGCGGCAGGAGATTTCGCTGCAGCAGGGCATCCCGGTCGAGAAGGCCAAGGACATCGTCAAGTTCCTGAAAGATGCGAAGCTGAAGAGAGTGCAGGCCTCGATCCAGGGCGATCAGCTGCGCGTGACGTCGCCCTCGAAAGATGACTTGCAGGAAGCGATGCGGCAGTTGCGCGAACAGGATTTTGGCGTCGCGCTCCAGTTCGGCAACTACCGCGGTTAGTTAGTTGCGGCGATCGTGCCGCTCGCCCTGAGACTGACGTTCGGCGCGCAGCTTCGTCAGCTCCGCACGCTGCGAGTCGGTGAGCACACCCCACACGGCGGTGTTGAGTCGGGCGGACTGGATCGCCACGTCAACCTCCGCTTGCGTGAGGTCCTGCGTCAACGAGGTGATCGTCGCCTCGTCTGCCGGCACCTTCTGGATTGCCGCCCGCTGCGTCTGGCGTGCGGCCGCGAGTTTCTTCATCGCGGCGTCCATATCACCACGATGCTGCTGACGAATCTGCTCGAGCTGCGTCTTTTGCGCCTCGGTGAGATTCAGTTGACGGAGCGGAATCCCGAGTCCGCCCGGACCGCCCCCATCACCTCGGCCACGACCACCCGGCCCACCGCGCGGACCCTGCGCGAACGCCACCATGCCGGTGGTGAGCAGCCCAACCGCCGCAACCGCCGCTATTAATGAACGAAAACGACCCATGTCTCCTCCTGCACGCAGGCGGATCTGAAGATCCGCCTCTACGGGAACGGCAAAATCCGCTGGCTGTTCGATTGGACGGTACGTCCATGGCATTAACACGTTGTGGCCGTGACAGTTCGATGACAGCCCGGCCGGTTGGTTGAACACGACCCGCCCCAGACTTCCGCATCGTTTTGTCACATCTGTGCCACTGACTGGCCATCCGCCAGTCGTCTTAAGTCTCAGAGGAAGAAGGATGGGTAAACGTCTCTGGCTCAGCATCGCCGCCATCGTGATCGCGGTTGCGGCTGGCATTTATTACTACCGTAGCGATGTGGCGGCTGAGACGCCCACCCTGAACACCGCAGAGGTGACACGGGGTGATGTCGTCGCAACCGTCGAGGCAACCGGCACGCTCGAAGCAGTCACCACCGTCGAGGTCGGTACACAGGTGTCAGGCACCATCAAAACGCTGGGCGCCGACTTCAATTCACAAGTGCGTCAAGGACAAGTCATCGCCCAGCTCGATCCGTCGCTGTTCGACACGCAGGTCGCGCAGGAGCGAGCCACCGTCGCACGACTCAAAGCCGAAGTCGATCGCGCGCATGTGCAGGCAGAAGACGCGAAGGTCAAGCTGGGTCGCGCTCGCGATCTCGAGGAAAAGCAACTCATTGCCAAAAGCGATTTCGACGCCGCTGTCTCAACATCGAACGCCGCGGAGGCGTCGGTGAAATCGGCGGAAGCGCAACTCGTGCAGGCGGAGGCCTCGCTGAATCAGGCACAAGTGAACCTGAGTCACACGGTCATCCGCGCGCCGATCGATGGCGTCGTCATCGCGCGCAACGTGAACGTCGGTCAGACGGTCGCGGCGAGTATGCAGGCGCCAACACTCTTCGTGCTCGCGCAGAACCTGAAGGAGATGAACGTCAAGGCCAGCGTGGATGAATCGGACATCGGCAAGATCCAGCTGCATCAGCCGGTGCGGTTTCGCGTCGATGCGTATCCGAACGAAACGTTCACCGGAATGGTCTCGCAGGTGCGCCTGCAACCTGTCGTCGAACAGAACGTCGTGAGCTACATCACGATGATCGAAGTGCCGAACGCCGATCTCAAACTGAAGCCCGGCATGACCGCGGCGGTCACCATCGAGACCGGGCGCGCCGACGATGCGATCAAGGTGCCGAATGCGGCGCTGCGATTCCGGCCATCGGCAGAAGCCTTCCAGGCGCTCGGGCAGAAACCGCCTGAGCCGCGTCAACGTCCCCAGGATCAATCCGCGAACGCGTCGCGTGGCGGTGAAGGGGCGAACGCGAATGCCAGCCTGTCTCGCCGTAGCGCCGGAGGCGCGAAGGCGGATGGTGCAGGCAATGGCAACGGCCAGCGCAACGCGGTGTGGGTCCTCGCGCAGAACAATCTGAAACGCGTGCCGGTGCAGGTCGGGATCAGCGACGGCACGCAGACGGTCGTGACGACCGGCGATCTGACGCCCGGCACGCGCGTCGTGACCGGAGTGACCACGCCAACGACATCGACTGCGGCAGCACCGAGCGGATCACCGCTGATTCCGCAGGGGCGGCGCTTTGGTGGTGGCGGTGGCGGCGGTGGCAACAACGCTGGTGGCAACGCCGGAGGCCGGCGATGAGCGCCCACGCGCTGATCGTTCGTGACCTCGCGAAGACGTATCACGTCGGCGAGGTAGACGTGCCGGCGCTGCGCGGCATCTCGCTGTCGATCGATCCTGGCGAGTTCGTCGCCCTCACCGGACCATCGGGGTCGGGCAAGTCCACGTTCATGCACTTGATTGGCTGCCTCGACCGGCCAACTGAAGGCACGTATCTGCTCGCCGGCCGCGACGTCTCGCGTTTGTCGAAGCGCGAACTTTCCGCGGTGCGCAACCGCGACATCGGCTTCGTGTTCCAGGGTTTCAATCTGCTGTCGCGTACGTCGGCGATCGAGAACGTGGAACTGCCGATGCTGTATGGCCCGCCGATTCCGGCAAAGGAGCGCCGTCGCCGCGCGGCGGCAGCGCTCGAGGCGGTCGGCCTCGGTGCACGAATGGATCACCACCCGAATCAGTTGTCCGGTGGTCAGCAACAGCGAGTGGCCATCGCTCGCGCGCTGGTCAACAACCCCTCGCTCCTGCTCGCCGATGAGCCGACCGGCAACCTCGACTCGCGCACGAGCATCGAGGTCATGGGGATCTTCCAGCGGCTCAACGCCGAACGGCAGATCACCATCGTCCTGGTGACGCACGAGCCCGACATCGCCGAGTACGCGACACGCATCATCGGCTTCCGCGACGGACGCGTCCGACTCGATCAGCCGGTGACGAAGCGGCGGTTCGCCGCCGACGAACTCGCGAAGTTCGAGGCGGAGTTGGAGGAACGCTCGGCGTAGTGTCCGGCTTTAGCCGGACCGAGGAAAACGATGTCCCCTTTAGTCACACTCAACATCGCCATCTCCGCCCTTCGCAGGAATGCGATGCGAACGGCGCTGACGGCCCTCGGCCTGATCATCGGCGTCGCCGCCGTGATCGTCATGGTGGCGATCGGCAGCGGTGCGCGCTCGTCGATCGAGAGCCGCATCCGCAGCGCCGGCACGAACGTCGTCACGATCACCGCCGGCTCGAATGCATTCGGTCCAGTGCGGCAGGGCAGCGGCGCAACGACGACGCTGACCGCGGCAGACGCTGATGCAATCGGGCGTGAGGTGCCGGGCATCAGATATGTCTCGCCCGGAGCCAACTCGCGACAGCAGATCGTCGCTGAGGCATCAAACTGGAATACACAGGTGCAGGGCGCGGGACCGGATCTGCCAGCGATTCGGTCGTGGTCGCTGCAGTACGGAGCGTTCTTCTCGAGCCAGGACGTCGTGTCCGCCGCGAAGGTGGCCGTGCTCGGTTCAGTCGTGCGCGATCAGCTCTTTGGACCCGGCACGGATCCGACGGGCGCCACGATCCGCATCAAGAACCAGCCGTTTCGAGTGGTCGGCGTCCTGACAAGCAAGGGCCAGGCGGCGATGGGTCCCGATCAGGACGACACTGTGATCGTGCCCTACACCACGGTGCAGAAGAAGCTGTTGGGGATCACCCACCTGCAGAACATCACGCTGTCCACAGCCGACGGTGTGCCGTTCGATCAGGTCTCTGATGCGCTGACGACGCTCTTGCGCACGCGTCATCAGCTCACGGGAGGCGCACCTGACGACTTCACGGTTCGCAGTCTCGAAGAGATGGCCACGGTCCTCACCTCAACGACGACGACGATGACCTGGCTGCTGGCGAGCATCGCGGCTGTGTCTCTGCTCGTCGGTGGCATCGGGATCATGAACATCATGCTCGTGTCAGTGACTGAGCGAACGCGCGAGATCGGGCTTCGTCTCTCGGTCGGCGCGCGTGACGTGGACGTCCTGTTCCAGTTCCTGGTCGAAGCGCTCGTGCTCAGTCTCGCCGGCGGCGCCCTTGGCGTGGCGCTCGGCTTCGCCGCGTCCTATTTGGTCAGCCACGTGATGCAGTGGTCGGCACTGGTGACGCCTGGCGCCGTCCTGCTGTCGTTTGGCTGCGCGGCGGCCGTCGGCATTTTCTTTGGCTTCTATCCCGCACGAAAGGCAGCGGCCCTCGATCCGATCGAGGCGCTGCGGTATGAATGATGGCAACACCCCCTAGCGGTACACTTACTCCACATGAGGCCTCTCGCGCAGGCCAGCCGATGACGAGCGCCCAGCCCGAACGCCCCAGCGTGCTGGTCGTCGAAGACGAGGCGCGCATTCGCGAACTCGTCTCGCTTCACCTGCAACTCGAAGGGCTCGCGCCAACCGAGGCGATCGACGGCGACGCCGGACTGTCGCTCGCCCGGACGCGGAAGTTCGATCTGATCATTCTCGACTTGATGCTGCCGGGACTCGACGGCGTCACCGTCTGCCGCGCGATCCGTCGCGAATCGGCGAATGCAGAAACGCCGATTCTGATGCTGACGGCGCGGCGCGAGGAATCAGACAAAGTCCTTGGTCTCGACAGCGGCGCCGACGACTACCTGACGAAACCGTTTGGCATCCGCGAGCTGCTCGCCCGTACGCGCGCGCTACTGCGTCGCGGACACGTGACGCCGACACGTCAGGGCAATGGCACGGCGGCTGCACCGGTCACGTACAAACACATCGAGATCGACCCGGCGCGACGACGCGTCCTCGTCGGCTCGCGCGAAGTGGAACTGACCTTCAACGAGTTCGAGCTCCTGTACGTGCTGGTCTCGAGCCCGGGCATCGTGTTCAGTCGCGAAGCGCTCCTCAGCAAGGTCTGGAAGGATCAGACCTTCGTGACGGTGCGGAGCGTGGACACACTCGTCAAGCGGGTGCGCAAGAAGATCGAGCGCGACCCCGCGCAACCGGAGATCATTCTGACCGTGTGGGGAGCAGGCTATAAAGCAGCTGACGTCTGATGTCTAACCCGCGCTGGTATCGCAGCCTCTATTGGCGCATTGCGCTCGGTCTCATCGCCTTCCTGGCCATCATGTTGGCGGCCGAAGGCGGCATCTTCCTCTGGATGACCGATCGCATCGCCGGCTCGATGCCAGCGCGGTCGCCGCGTCGCCTTGCGGCACTCGTCGCATCCGATCTCGGCACCGCCCTTGCCGCCAACAAGAATCTCGACATCGAGAACTACATACGCGAGCAGTTCGGGCAGACACTGCAAACCTTCGTGGTGATCATGCGAGACGGTCAGATTCTCGCCAACCATGACGATGTGCCGCCGCAGTTGCTCGACGCGGTGCGCGCGGAACTCGAATTCATCGAAACGCGAGGGCCGCGGCGATTTGGGCGGGGCGGTCCATGGGGAGAAGGCCTCGATCCAGGCGACGGCCCGCCCCGTGCTCCTCGCACCGACGGCGCACCTCGCACTGACGATGCGCCTCGCACCGACGGTGCACCACGGCCTGAAGGCGCACCACGCCCCGAAGGGGCGCCACGGCCCCGGCGCGGCGAGTTCGTCCCGATTTTTGTCAGCGGCGAGCCGGTCGGCCGTGTCGTCGTCCTTCCCGGCGGTCCGCCGTTCTCGCGCATCGTCCGGCAATTCGGTCCGACGATCGCGCTGGTGGCGACGAGCGTACTCGTCGTCGGAACGACGCTGATTGCCCTGGTGGTGTTCGGCCCGGCACGACGCCGCTTGAAAGCGGTGCAGGCCGCGACCGTTCGTCTCGGCTCGGGCGATCTGGACGCACGTGCGCCGGAACAGGGCGGTGACGAGGTGACCGCGGTCGCCCGATCGTTCAACAAGATGGCCGAAGAGCTCTCGAGCCGTACGCGCGCGCTCGAGGCTGCGGACAGCACACGCCGGAAACTGCTCGCCGACGTGTCGCACGAGTTGATGACGCCGTTGACGGCGATGCGCGGGTATCTCGAAACGCTGTCGATGTCGGAACTCGATATCGATCCCCCGACGCGCGAGCGATATTTGCAGATCGTCTCCGAAGAGACTCATCGTCTCGAGCGCATCGTCGGCGATCTGCTCGACCTCGCGCGTCTCGAAGGCGGCGGCGGCACGATGCGACAGGAGCGCGTCGATGTCGCGGCGTTATTCGATCGCGTTGCCGCGCGTCACGAGCGCGAGCTCACGCAACGGAACGTGCGCCTGGATTTTCACGTGGGCGCCGACGCGGAGCACGTGATTGGCGATCCGGATCGACTGGAGCAGGCACTGCAGAATCTCGCAGCGAATGCACTGCGGCACACGCCGGCCGGCGGTCAGATCACGTTGACCAGCACCTCAGATCCAGGCGGTGTGCGGCTGTCTGTACGCGATACCGGTCGGGGTATTCCATCGGAACATCTACCGCTGATCTTCGAGCGCTTCTATAAGGCAGATGCGGCCCGACGAGCGGCGGGCGGCAGCGGATTAGGTTTGTCGATCGTCAAAGCGATCGTCGAGCGGCACGGTGGCACGATCACTGCGAGGAACGATGGCGGAGCTGTCTTCGATATCGTGCTCCCGCCCACACCGTCGTCCCCGGCCCGGGACAGCATATCGGCCCAGAACTCGTGAAATAGGCCAACAAATGAGCGGTTTCTCCGGCACAACCGTTGCGTGCGGCGTCTGATGGAGGTCGCCGTGACCAGGTTTCTTCGGCCAATAGTTCTGACGCTCAGTCTTCTCGCGATGCTCGCGATGCCGGCCATTGCCGACGCGCAGCGCCGGGTTGCTGTGCCCCGATCGCAGTCACCGGTAATCGTGGGTGCGCGGCACTATAGCCCCGCCTACTTCTACCGCCCCTACTACTACGGTCCGTACTACCGATCGTTCTACCCCTACTACGGGTATCCGTACAACTCGTTTGCCTTCTCCGTTGGGTTCGGCTATCCGTACTACGGCTACGGATACGGCGCCTTCGGGTACCCCTACTACGGTGGTTACCCGTATCCGTACTACGGAGGCTTCTACGACCCGAGCTCCTCGGTTCGTCTGCAAGTGACGCCGCGTGAAGCCGAGGTCTATGTGGATGGCTTCTTCGCCGGCAACGTGGACAACTTCGACGGAACGTTCCAGCGTCTTCGTACCGCGCCTGGTGACCACGAAATCCAGCTGTTCATGCCTGGCCACCGAAGCTTCTCGCAGAAGGTGTATCTGCAGCCGGGAGGCTCGTTCAACATTCGCCACATGATGGAACCGCTTGGCGCCGGTGAACCCGAACCGACTCGCCCGGTGGCGCCGCCGCGATCGTCGTCGGTGCGGCCCGAACCATACGGTCCACCAGATCGTCCAAACTCCCGTGGACCTCAGCGCCCATCACCGCGTGCAAATGAACGCAACGGTAATGTCGAATCGAGCTCCGGCTCGATCGCGCTGCGTGTGCAGCCCGGCGACGCGGCGATCACGATCGACGGCGAACAGTGGAACGGCGCACAGGAGCAGGATCCTCTCGTGGTCCAGCTCGGTGTCGGTACTCACACCGTCGAGATTCGCAAGGACGGCTATCGGACGTACATCACCGATGTCACCGTGCGGCCAGGCGAAACGACTCCACTCAACGTGTCACTAACGAAGCAGTAGCATGCAACCTGAGATCGGCGGCGGGAATATTGGACAGGCGGCGTTCCCGTCGCCGTTCGGGCGGTCTTCGTTCATCGGCGAAGAATCAAAAGCCGAGCGGCGGCGGCGTAAGGACGCGGAGCGGCTGCTCGAGACGCGTCAACTCGATCCCTGGGAGCGCTACCGCGCGCTCGCTGATCACGTCGATCATCTGCTCGACATTACCGAGCTCGCCGATCGCAAGACGCGATTCGCGCTGGTCATCCTTGGCGCGTTGAACGCGGTCAACGTGCTGATAGCGGTTCGCGCGCCGCACCTGGGAGCCGATGGCGTCAGCCCGGCGCTCTTGCAGTCCTACATCACCGGTTACGTGCTGCTCTCGTTATATGCCGCGGTCTTTGCCATTCTTGCGTTGAAGCCGCGATCGCAGGAGACGGATGGCGCGATGGCTCAGCATGAGCCGACGGGCATGAAGCTGCTTGCCGGCGCCCCGGACACAGACGCCGAAACGTATTACGACACGTGGCGCCAGGCCGAGCTGAGTCAAATCAATCGAGAGTTGGCGATGCGGTCGCACCTGCTGGCCCGAGCCAACAGCGAGAAATTCCAAGCGCTGCAGCGCGTTTACCAGGGGTTGCTCGTTCTGGTCGGGCTCACCGCAATCCTGGCACTTTTCATTGCGCTCCACGCGATGTCGCGGGGTTGGTAGGGCAACGCGAGCGCCGCCTCTACTGACACCCTTCTCGAACTTCCCTTCCCGAGGCACAATGCACCGGCATGAGCGTCGTCCATCCGGACGAGGAGTCCAAGGCCGAGCGCAAGCGCAAGAAGGAGCTCGAGCGGCTCACTGAGTCTCGTCCGCTCGATCCCTGGGAGCGCTATCGTGCGCTCTCGGATCACGTCGATCATCTGCTCGACGTCACCGAGTTGGCCGATCGCAAGACGCGGTTCGCGCTCGTTATCCTCGGCGCGCTGAACGCGGTCAACGTGCTCATCGCCATCCGCGCCCCGCAGATCGATACTGACGGCCTGAATCACACCTTCATCCAGGTCTATGTCGCGGGCTATGTGATTCTCTCGCTCTACTTCTTCGTGTACGCGATCATGGCGCTGCGGCCGCGCGCGGGACGGATGCATCGCGCCGGCGAAGTGCGCGCCGATGGCGGCGTGCCCGGACTTCGCCTGATGGACGACATCCTGGTTACGGATATCGACGACTACTATGAGCTGTGGCGGACCGCGGAAGTCGGTCAGCTCGATCGCGAGATGGCGCTACAGGCCTACCTCATGGCGCGCGCCAACGCCGAGAAGTTCCGCGCCGTGCACCGCGTGTTCCGAGGTCTGCTGCTGCTCGTGGGCCTGACCGCTCTCCTGGTCGCGATCATCGCCCTGCACATCACCGTGCCGTCGATGTGGGGGGGTTGAGGCTATACGTCAAAGACACGAGCCTGAGCGGATCAACGCACACCGCATGAGAAATTCGCCGCGTCGTCGAGACTGCCCGTGCCCTTGTAGATGGCAATCTGCGGATACGCACACAGCGGCCGCGTCCGATCGGACACACCGTTTCGCACGCGCGATGCTGGGATCTGCGTCGGAGCATTGCCAGCAGTGACCCATTGATCGAGCGGGGTCACCATGTCGAATGTGTTGACGCCGGTGCCTCCACCACAATGGCCCATGCCGGGGACCATGAAGAGTCGCACCGCATCCTTTGCTCCGCTGGTCTTCGACTGAATCTCACCGTAATAGCGCACCAGGTTGGCTGGTGGAATACCGGGCTCGCCCCAGCCTTGATACAGAATCAGTTTGCCGCCGCGTTTCGTGAACGCGCTTATGTCGGTTTTGTTCGCGTCGAAGACCAGGTTGTCTCCAGTCGCCGCTTGCTTCACGTGCGCGTCGTAATTGATCGATTTCGGATCCCAGTTCGGATCCTTGAAGACGATGTACTTGAAGTAGTCGACGGCGTAACTGACCGGTACGGGATTCCAACCTGGCTCACTTCCCCGCTCGAGCCCAACGTAGATCTGTTTTCCGCTACGCGGATTCGAGGGCCCGGCATACACCTTCTGCACCGTGGTCACCTGTGCATCGGTCAGACAGGAAGCGGGGTCTGAGCCCGCCTTGCACGCCAGCACTTTCGGATCGAACGTGCACGCGAGCGGATTTTCGAGCACACCGTCTTTGGCGCCGTCGAGGCCGTCGCACGCGTTCAGCACCGCGTCGTGCACGAGCGCGAGCTTCTCACGCGGCAGCGCACCGGCAGGATCACCGAGCGCCTGCGCAAACCAGATCTGCCCGAATGCCTGCGTGGAGGTGTGACTCGCCGGCGCGCCAGCGACGATGCCGTTGAAGTCCTCGGGATAGCGTTGCGCGGCCGTCAGCGCCTGACGTCCGCCAGTCGAGCAACCGGCGAAGTACGAGAATCGCGGGGCGTTGCCGTAGAACCCGTTGACCGTCGTCTTCGCGACGACGGTGGTTTCATGAATCGCGCGATGCGCGAAGTCGATGAGCACGTCCTCGTTCGCGAACGTATTGCTCGACGGACCCGTGTGACCGGTGTCCGTGCTCGCCGCCGCATAGCCAGCCGCCAGCGCGTTGGCCATCGCCGGATAGCTGATGGTGCCGGCGAATCCGCCGTTGCCGACCACTTGCAACTTACCGTTCCAGCCGTTCGTGGGCATCCAGACTTCGGCCTTGATGTCGGAACGCGGCGCCGGCTTGAGCGTGATCGCGACGCGGCAGAACTGTCCAAGCGACGCGAACACGTTCGCGCTACCCGGCGGGACACGACCCGTGGGTGCAGGGAATGCGCCGGGCGCTACGGTCTGTGCCAGAGTGACCGTCCCGCTCTTGACGGGGAGCGACGCGAGGCTTTCGCACGTCGCGGCCGCAGCCGCTGACGGCAGGAACACCGCAGACACGATCGCGACAGCAAGCGCGGCAGCATGCGTATTCATGCGCGAATCTTATTACTATCCCGATGCAACTTTGCACTTCGAAGTTTCCGTCTGGTACGCTTGAGTGATGTCGTCGCCCTCGGCGCACCCTCCGATCAGTCGTTCTCGCCGCAGAGCAATCACCGCCGGTCTCCTATTGGGCATGTCGCTCGGTGCACTCGAAGCGACCGTGGTCAGCACCGCGATGCCCACCGTGATCGCGCAACTTGGCGGGCTCGCACATTACAGTTGGGTCTTTGCCGCGTACCTCCTGACGTCCACAGCGTCGGTGCCGATCTGGGGCCGGCTGTCGGATCTGTACGGCCGACGACGGATGTATCTGCTCGGCGTCGCCGTGTTTCTCGTTGGCTCGACCATGTCGGGCGCGGCGACGAGCATGTTTCAGTTGATCGCGGCTCGCGCCGTTCAAGGGCTCGGCGCCGGCGCGATCATCCCGCTCAGCATGACCATCGTCGGCGAGCTCTATACGCTGGCGGAGCGCGCGCGAACGCAGGCGTTGTTCAGCGGCGTGTGGGGCGTCGCGTCGATTGCCGGCCCTCTCGTTGGCGGATACATCACCGACGCGATCAACTGGCGCTGGGTGTTCTATCTGAACGTGCCGTTTGGCTTCTGCTGTATGGCCGTCATCGCGCTCGCGTATCCGCCATCCCGCAATAACCTGCGGGTTCGTGTGGACTGGCTTGGAGGCTCGCTGCTCTTTGCCGGCGTCAGCTCGCTGCTCATCGCGTTGGGCGGTGAGGCCGGCGCAGACGCGTGGTGGTGGTTGGCTGCCTCAATCGTGCTGCTTGTGACATTCGGCTGGGTCGAAAAGCGTGCGCCGGAACCGATTCTGCCGGTGGATCTGCTGCGACATCCGATCATGACCCGCACGCTCGTGGTCGTGTTTCTGGTCGGGTTCGCCTTGTTCGGCGCTATCGCGTTCATTCCGCTGTTCGTGCAGAGCGTGATGGGCGGCACGGCGACGCAGGCAGGGCAGGTGCTCACACCGCTCTTTCTCGGCTGGGTCGTGATGTCGATCGTCGGCGCGCGGCTGACCGTGCGGATGGGCTATCGTGTCGCCGCAATTGGCGGCAGCGTGCTGATGACGCTTGGATTCGCCGGTCTCCTCACGCTCGATACGCACTCAACGCGGACGATGCTGTTGGGGAGTTGCACGGTGCTGGGCGCGGGCATGGGGTCGCAGATGCTCTCGCTGCTGCTCGCCGTGCAGCACGGCGTGGACCGCACGCGTCTGGGGTTGGCGACATCGCTCAACCAGTTTTCACGCAGCATCGGCGCGGCGGTTGGCGTCGCGGCGATGGGCGCGATCATGACGCGCACACTGACCGGCGTCGCGCTGCCCGGCGGCGCTGCGGGACTGCCAGGCGGGACGATGGCGCTGACCGAACCGATCCGCGATCAGTTCGCGATGGGCTTGCATCGCGTGTTCCTCGCGGGACTGCTCGTGTCCGCCGCAGGTCTCATTGCGACGTTCTTCTTGCCGCCTGTGCACTTCGCGAAGCCTGTCGCGAGCGGCACGGGCGAGCACATGCTCGAAGCCGAAATGACCAACCTGCGGCCGGAAGACGAACCTATTGCGGTTCCTGACTAACTCCCAAATACCAACTACCAACTCCCAACCGCTCCCAACTCCCAACTGCCAACTCCCAAGATTGGGCGTGATTGGGAGTTGGGATTTGGAAATTGGGAGTGGTTGGTAGTTGGGAATTGGTGCTTGGGAGTTGATCAACGAGCGATCACTACGCCGACGTGAAAGCGAAACACATTCGAGCCCTCGCCCTCGTCTTCCGCGAAGATCCGCAGGTAGTCCACACCGAACCGGATCCCGGTGCGTTCGGAGATACCGAAATTCACGCCGCCTCCAACCACCGCACCGAAATTCGTGGACGAATCCTCCTGCGAGAATGACGGAATACCGGGAATCGTCGACGTGATCGTCACGTCGACTGACCCGTTGATCGCTCCGGCGAGCACATGTCCATAGGGCACCAGCCGCGGGTTTGCACGCGCATTCAGACGCACGCCACCGAGGAATTGATAGACGTCGAGGTCGGCTTCGGCCGCGAACGTGCTACCCCCAACCGTCACGGATTCCTCGAACGTCTTGTAGTTGCCGCCGACCTGGAAGACGAGCCCGATCATCGGGGTCAGATTGCCCGCCACCTCGAAATACCAGCCCTTCGGGATCGACTCGTTCTCGTCCTGAACTGAGAACGTCACGAACTGGTAGCCGCCGGAAATCTCGGTCCGTGGAAACGTTTGTGCGGCGGCAGGAAGGGCCACTCCCAGAAGGACGACACACAGACTCAGGGCACCCGTGCACAGTCGCTGCATTACGAACTCCTTGTCGTCGCGCGTGATGTTCCGTTTACCGGCGACGAAGGCAAACGGGTCGGAGGGCACGATGTAAGATGCCAGACTACAGACCCTGATGTCATCGTCTGCGCCTCCCGAGCTCTGCTTCATGAGTGCGCGGGAGCTCGCCGCGCTGTTACAGGCCCGTCAAATCTCCGCGCGCGATGTCATGCAGGCGCATCTCGATCGCATCGCCCGCATCAACCCACTCGTGAATGCCATCGTCTCGAAGCTCCCAGACGAGGCATGCCTCGCACTCGCGGACGAGGCGGACGCGCGCTTTGCGCGCGGCGACGCCGTCGGCCCGCTGCACGGCCTGCCGATCGCATTCAAGGACAACCAGCCGGTCAAAGGGTTTCCGTGGACCAGGGGCTCACGCATCTTCGCGCACGACGTCCCTCTCGGGGAGTCGATTTTCGTCTCGCGACTGCGGGCGGCCGGCGTCATTCCGATCGGCAAGACGAACATTCCCGAGTTCGCGATGGGCTCGCACACGTACAACGGACTTTTCGGCGCGACGCGAAATCCCTACAACCTCACGAAGAGTGCGGGCGGATCGAGCGGCGGCGCCGCAGCAGCGCTTGCAACGGGCATGTTGCCGATCGCCGATGGCAATGACCTTGGCGGATCGCTTCGCAATCCCGCGAACTTCAACAACCTCGTCGCGCTCCGTCCCACTGTCGGCCTGGTGCCCGTCGCGCCCGATCCTTTTCCTGGCATCGGCTTCAACGTCAACGGTCCGCTTGCGCGTTCGGTGTCCGACCTCGCATTTTTGATGAGCGTGATGGCCGGCCCCGATCGACGCGACCCGGATTGCTTCACATCTGACCCGTCAGTGTTTACGAAGCCACTCGATCGCGATCTCACCGGCACACGCGTCGCGTGGTGTCTCGATCTCGGAGGCTTGCCCGTCGATCCTTCAGTGCGGCACGTCATCGAGCAACAGCGTCAGGCCTTCGAATCGCTCGGCTGCATCGTCGAAGATGCCTGCCCCGACTTTACCGGCGCCGACGACATCTTCCTGACGATCCGCGGCTGGCGCGCCGCCGGCGTGCTCGGCCCGTTGCTCGCCGCGCATCGTCATCTGATGAAACCGGAAGCCATCGGCGAGATCGAGCGCGGTTTGACGATCACCCGCGATGATGTCGATCGGGCGCTGATTCGCCATCGATCGTTCGTCGATGGCTTTGGACAGTTCCAGGAGCGATATCCGTTCGTCGTGTGCGTGGTGAATCAAGTGCCACCGTTCGACGTCGAGATCGACTGGCCGAAATCGATCGACGGAGCGACGATGAACAGCTACACCGACTGGATGAAGTCGGCGTACTGGATCAGCACGATGCTCTGCCCCGCGATTTCGGTGCCTGCCGGATTCACAGACGATGGACTTCCGGTCGGCCTGCAGATTGTCGGGCGTTACAAGGATGATGTGGGCGTGCTGCAACTCGCCCACGCCTTTGAGCAGGCGACACGCATCGGCGAGCGGCGGCCGCCAATCGCACTGACGTGAGAGGGCAGATGGAGTATCGACAACTGGGTGTATCAGGCCTCAAGGTTCCTGTCCTCAGCTTCGGCACGGCGACGTTCGGCGGGAGCAATGAGTTCTTCAAGGCCTTCGGCGAGACGGAGGCCGCAGGTGCGAGTCGGCTCGTGGACATCTGTCTCGACGCCGGCCTGACGATGTTCGACTCGGCGGATGTGTATTCAGCAGGTCAGGCCGAAGAGATTCTGGGCAAGGCGATCAAGGGTCGCCGGGATCGCGTGCTGATCTCGACAAAGGGAACGTTCCGCACAGGGCCTGGACCAAATGATGTGGGCTCGTCGCGGTCGCACCTCATTTCCGCGGTCGAGAACAGCCTGCGTCGCCTCGGCACCGACTACATCGACCTCTATCAGTTGCACGGCTTCGATGCGTTGACGCCAGTCGAAGAGACGCTCGCCACGCTCGACGACCTCGTGCGCTCCGGCAAGATTCGCTACATCGGCTGCTCGAACTTTTCGGGCTGGCATCTGATGAAATCGCTGGACGTCTCAGACCGGCATGGTTGGGCACGACACGTCGCGCATCAGGCCTACTACTCACTCGTCGGCCGTGAGTTCGAATGGGAGCTGATGCCGCTGGCGATCGATCAGAAGGTCGGCACGGTCGTGTGGAGTCCGCTTGGATGGGGCCGGCTCACCGGCAAAATCCGCCGCGGCGCGTCGCTGCCGGAGACGTCGCGATTACGCACGAAGATCACTGCCGACCTCGGTCCGCCTGTAGCGGACGAACTGCTCTATCGCGTCGTCGATGCTATCGACGAGATCGCGAAGCAGACCGGGAAGACCGTTCCGCAAATCGCATTGAACTGGCTGCTGCACCGGCCGACCGTCGCCACGATCATCATCGGCGCACGCGATGAGGGGCAGCTGCGTCAGAACCTCGGTGCGGTCGGATGGTCGCTGACTCGAGAGCACATCGCCGCGCTCGATGCCGCAAGCGAGACGACCAAGGCGTATCCGTACTGGCATCAAGCTGGCTTCGTCGAGCGCAATCCACCGCCAGTGTAACTGCGCGAACGAGAGCGAGGCCGACTATTGGCGAGCACGCGCGATTCGGGCGGCGAGATCGCGCAATCGAACCGACTGATCCCGCCGGCCGGACGCAGCTTTGAAGCGATAGGTCCTCGTCGCCGACTTCAAGATCAAGGTGTCGTCGGTCAATGCTGGCAGGAATTCCGCGTACTTGAGCGAGAACGACTCGTCGCCTTCACCGACGTTCGCCACAAATGCCACGCCATCGGATGTCACATCGAGGCGTCCGCGGCAGCTGCCCAGGCGGTGGACATGTATCACGTCGAGGGGTGGCGGCACTCCAGACGCAACAGTCACAAGAGGCGAGGCGCTGCCGGACTTCTCCAAAGGGACGGGGGAGGTCGTCAACTTCGGCGGCAACGCCGAGCCCTGTTGGACCGGTGAGCCTTCCCCGGCATGCTGTGACTCCGTTTCCGCCGCCGGTTCTCGCAACGATCCCAGAGCCGGTCGGTCACCGCTGACGAGAACCGCCGCTCCACCGGAACAGAGCAGCGCGAGGGCGGCGACCGCAAACGACACGCGATTGCTGGCCATGAATTCGATGCCCCGTCTCCACAGCTGCGGAAGTCGATGGTCGCGACCACCAGACACCGCGCTGCGACGACGCTCGGGGATCGGTGACAGACCGGTTTGCAGCAGCTGCGCTGCTCGACTCACATCGAGCGGCATGGCGAACAGCTCGCCCTGTCCGGCATCGCATTCCAGCGCGCGGAGCATCGCCAACTGATCCTCGTGCTCGATTCCCTCGGCAACGACGTGTAGCCCCAATTGCTGTGACATCCCGATCAGGCTGGCAACGATCTCGGCAGTGTCCTTGTTGGTCATCATCCCGCGGACGAACGAGCGATCGATCTTCAGTGCGTCCAATGGGAACTGGCGGAGATACGCGAGCGACGAATAGCCGGTACCGAAATCGTCGACACTGATTCGGACGCCCATCGCTCGAATTCGCATCAGCAGTGTGGTGACCGCGGCCGGATTCGCCATGGCGACGCCTTCAGTCAACTCCAGCGTGAGCCGACGCGGCTCGAGACCAGCGTCGTGTAAGACCTGCCCAATCTCGTCGACCAACGTCTCGTCATTCAACTGCAGGCTCGACAAATTCACGGATATCGAAATGTCCTTGGACGATGCCGGTCCGCTCTGCCAGGCGCTCAGCCGAAGGCACGCTTCGCGCAGAATCCACTTCCCGAGCGGCACGATAAAGCCCGTTCGCTCCGCGATCGGGACGAATTCGATCGGTGAAATCAGACCGAGTATCGGGTGCCGCCAACGCACCAGCGCCTCGAATCCGAGCAGCTCGTTCGATGACAACGAGACGATCGGTTGGTAAAACAGTTCGAAATCACCCCTTTGAAGCGCCGCTTCCAGGTCGCTTTCCAGCTGCCGCTCGGCTTGCTCGGAGGTCAGGATGCCGGTATCGAAGACCTCGCAGCGCGCTCCGCCCAGCACATGGGCCCGATGCAGCGCAGTCTCGGCATCGTGCACCACCGCATCTGCGGTTGCATAGCCGGTGGCGCTGAGGGCAATACCCATGCTTGCCGACAAGCTGACCTCGCGGCCACCGAGGGCGAACGGTCTGAGGATCTCGTGAAGAATCCGCTCGCCAACGATCTTGGCGTGACTGATCTCCTTCAAGCCGTCGAGCAGAATCGCGAAGCGGTCGACATTCACTCGCGCCACGAGATCGTTGTGGCGCAGGCTCGGCATCGTGTCGGGAACGCGCAGACACGTTTCGAGGCGCCGTGCGACCGCGGTGACGATTGGGTCGCTCACGGGTTTGCCGCCGCGACTGACCCGTGTTGCCGGTCTTCCGAGATCGATGACGAGTACAGCGAAATGGAAACCTTTGTGGCGGTGAGCGCGCTCGATGGAATGCGTCAGGCGATCGATGAGGAGGAGACGATTCGGCAGTCCGGTGAGCGAATCGGTCACCATTTCCACGGTGACGTCGGAGTGCGATCCCGTCAGGCGGATGGCCTGTCCAGCTTTGTTTCGTAAGACCGTCCCGCGGCACAACATCCAGCGGTACGTGCCGTCCTTGTGACGCAGGCGGTGACGGCAGGCGAAGGTGGTCGCCTGCCCGCTGCGCGCGGATTCGAGGTCCCGCGCCAGTGCTGCGCTGTCTTCAGGATGGACGCGTTGGAACCAGTCGTCGGGCGTGCCGCCGACTTCATGATCTTCACAGCCGACGAGTGTGAGCCAGCGGGGCGAGAAATATACCCGATCGGATTCGAGGTTCCAGTCCCAGAGCCCCTCGCTGTCGCCGCGAGCGTCTCTGCGACTCTCGTTGTGCTGCGCGCCCGAACGGCGTTGAGTCATGGCTACCACAGTCCGGGAATGCCCGTTATTTGTTTCGGCGGCGGCCATCTAGGCCGATAGGTCGTCGCGCTTCTCAGTCGTCTCGAGCATCTGAAGGCGTTGTCATCGATGGGACATTCCATGCAGAGTCGTGCGGAGGGCGCTCGACGAGAATCCCAGCCGTCGATAGCGAGAACGTGCAGCATGAGCGAAAGCTCGCCTCACGAATCGGTCTGTCACGGCCGCGGGCGCAGACCGATAGATCCGATCGATTTCGAGCACCTGATGGGCATCAACCCTCGAGCCGTTCGACGAGCGCAGCCGGCGATGATGTGGATCGGGGTGATCAACTGTCTCGCTGGGATGGCGTTCCTTGGAGACCGTGCCAATCAGTGGGTCGGCGGCGTCGTGCTTCTCGTCGGGCTCTCGGTAATCGCTTCGACGTGGCGCGCGAGGAGACGTTCCGCGCCGATCTGCAGAGACGTTAAATCGGCGATAAACGGGCGCCTCTTGTGTGCGTTGGCGACGTCGCTCGTAGCCGTCGCCTGTCAGCAGCGTCTTCAGGGAACGATTTGCAACAGCCTCGTTCTCACGTCCTCGTCAGTGGTCGAACGAGAGGCGGTCTGCATTCTCCCAGAAGATCGAAGACCTACGGACCTTCTTGCAGACTCCGTTTTTGGTGCAGTTGGACCCGGAATGACCCTTGGCGGTCGGCTCGCGTCATTGGGTTCTCCCCGAACCCGCAAGCAGGACGATGGCATCGAATGGTATGTATTCGACGAGCCTGGTCGTACGCTCGAAGCGGCGTGCGTTCCGGCACGATCGGTCGACGAGGACGACGACGACCTCTGTTTCTGGCGCTTGCGTTCGCATCCCCGATCTGCAGAAGGACAAATGCGTCCCGAACTTCAGACCATTGTCGAAAGAATCACAGAAGCGGGGATGCAAGATGGCGCTCTTGCTTTGGTCGGCCCTCAACGCAAAAACGGTTCACAAGAATCGGTCAGCGTCGCGATCCGCAACGGAATGGTCCAATCCTTCGATTGGTACGATCCGACCGGCACGAAAGACTTCTCAAGGCATTGGCGCAATTCGATGCCTCTCACCCCGCAGAACTGAGGAAGCTCGAGCCAACGTTCAGGCAGTCGAACACGTGCAGCCCGAGGCGCTTGGCCATGTCCACGCACACCTCGATGCCGCGAACGCTGTTCCCCTGCGGATCGAGCCGCGGTGAGTAGCTGGCGATCCCCAGCTGCCGGTTCACCACCGCCATCACTCCACCACTGACGCCACTCTTCGCGGGCACGCCGACGCGATACGCCCACTGGCCTGAGTAGTCGTACATCCCGCATGTGAACATGACGGACAGCACGTCCTTGATGCTCGCCATATCGAGCAGCGCATGCTCACCGGTGATCGGGTTCCTTCCCATGTTCGCCAGCGTCGCCGCCATCGTCGCCAGATCGCGCGTGGTCACGAGGATCGAGCACTGCTTGAAGTAGACGTCGAGCGCGGCCTCGGCTTGCTCGTGGACCAGATCGAAATTCAACAGCAGATGGGCGATTGCGCGATTGCGGTGACCGGTGCGCCGCTCGGAATCGTAGACGGCCTCGTCCATCGAGAGCCGACGTCCCGCCATCGCGCTGAAGCGTTCGAGAACCCGATCGAAGGTGTGATCGCCATAACGCCGATGCAGCAGGGCTGTCACGGCGATCGCGCCCGTGTTGACCATCGGGTTGTACGGCCGGTTCGTACCGCCATGCAGCCAGATCGAGTTGAACGCGTCGCCGCTCGGCTCGACGCCGACAAAGCGTGAGACCGTGTCCTCGCCGAGCTCCTCGAGCGCCATCCCGAAGGTGAACGGCTTCGAGATCGACTGAATGGTGAACGGCACGTCGCAGTCACCGGCGGTCAGCACATCGCCCTCGGCGGTGACGACACAGATGCCGAAGTGTTCGGGGTTGGCTTTGCCGAGCTCCGGGATGTAGGTGGCCACCTGGCCAGCAGACAGCGGCACATGCTTGGCGTGCAGCTGGTCGATGAGTTCTTGCAGTCTATGCTCCTGGGCGACGCTGGTCGTCCTTACCGCCGATGGGGTCATGGGATGGATGCCCGCGCGCGGTTGCAACGAACGTTCCCTCCGGGCACGCGCACGAAAATGTCGCTATGCGATTGAAAACCAACATCCTAACGACGTTTCCGCGTGTAAGGGACGCGATGCATCAGAGCGACAAAGTTGTTCGAACACGCGCGTGATGGCGACATCGATGTCGTAGTCACCCTGTGTGCTTCTCGTGGATACGCGTACGCCCGCGACGCTAGGTCTCGAACTCACGCTGGGTCCGCGGCGCCTTCGGCAGTTGCTCGTCGAGCGATTCGCGGTAGCGAAGACACCCGCGCAGGAACTGCGGCCATGCCGGAACCTCAGGAAGCGGATCGGTCTTCTCCGGCAACAGTCCCCACAGCTTCGGGTGATGCCAACACAGCTCGTGGCCGGTACTGTCGCGATGCTCTCGTATCCCGGCGCGTAGACGTTTGATTTCCGCGACGAGGCCGTCTCGATCGAGATGCGCGAGGTCTTCGTCCATGCTGTCCAACGCCTGCAAGAATCGGCGCGACTGATGTCGTTGTCGAGGCAGCCGTCGTGTTCATTGACAAATGGGGAGAGACAGCGTTGAATGCGCCCTAATTCTTCAGTCGCCTCAAGACATCTAGCGCCCCGTCGTCGTTGGGAACCCATTCGGTCAATCGAAGGGAGGCACCATGCGTCGAGCGTCGATCCCGGTCTTGATCCTGGTGGCGGTCACCCTCGTTCCGTCGCTTGTTTCCGCACAAGGTACGCTGACGGGCACGGTCAGAGACGAATCTGGCGGGGTGCTGCCGGGCGTGACGGTAGAAGCCTCGAGCTCTGCTCTTATTGAAAAGGTCCGCGTGGCCGTCAGCGACGCCACCGGCCAGTACCGCATCACCAGCCTCAATCCCGGCACCTACACGTTGACCGCCAGATTGACTGGCTTCAACCTCGTGAAACGCGAAGGAATCGAGGTCAGTGGCACAACCACGCTGACGATTCCCATCGACATGAAGGTCGGCACGCTCGAAGAGACGATTACCGTGACCGGCGAAACGCCGGTCGTCGACGTGCAGACGGCGCAGCGCGAGACGGTGCTCAACGCCGACGTCGTCTCGGCCATCCCGGGGAACCGCTCGGTCGGCACGCTGCTGAACGCGGTGCCGGGCCTGAACGTCAACGACGGCGCGCTCGCCGCGTCGCCGACGATGACCTTCTTCGCCGCCCGAGGCGGACCGATCAACGAAGGACGCATGGCGATCAACGGGATGACGATCGCCGCACCGTTCAACGGTGGCGGTGTGTCCACCTACATCCTCGATTCGGTCAACGTTGACGAGATCTCGGTGGCGGTGGCCGGCGGCCTCGGCGAGACCGACATCGGCGGGCCGGTGATGAACCTGGTGCCGCGATCCGGCGGCAACCAGTTCCGCGGCTCGGCGTTCTTCAACAACGCGGGCGACTGGTCACGCGGCAACAACCTGACTCCGGAATTGACGGCGCCCCCGCCGGGACCGAATCTGGCCGAAACGCCCGGCATCATCAACTCCTACGACGTGAACGCCTCCTATGGCGGCCCCATCAAGCGGGATCGACTCTGGTTCTTTGGCAGCTATCGCAGCCTGGAAACTGCCGCGGCGGTGACCGGTGTCGTGGCTAACGCGAATGCCTTCGACGCTTCACGCTGGGACTGGGTGGCCGACCCGACGGTCACGGCTCGGACGCTGCAGGGGCGCGAGTCGTACATCGGCCGGATCACGATGCAGGTATCCGCCAAGCATCGCGTCTCGTACAACCAGGAGTATCAGCGCCGCTGCGAGGGTTCGACCCTGAGACTCGACAGCGACAACGGCTGCAACACGCGCAGCGCCGAGTGGGTTGGGTTAGGCGCGGGCTCAACCGCACCCTCACCTGAGGCCAATCCGAGTTACTTCGGCAATCTTCCGTATCACGTCAACCAGGCGATATGGACCGCGCCGATGACGAACAAGCTCCTGCTCGAGGCGGGCTTCACCCGCTTCATGTTCCGCGGCGGAACGACGGGCCGGGCACAGCCCGACGGCATCATGAACATGATTCAGGTCGTCGAGCAGTCCACTGCACGGAATCCGCTGACGGGTCTGCCGTATGCGCCGCGCGCGAACTTCGCGTATCGAGGGGTGGCGACCGCCAACCCGAACTACGCCAATCCGAACAACTGGCGTGCGTCGGCGTCGTATGTCACGGGCTCGCATGAAATGAAAGTGGGCTACCAGGGTGCATACATCCGGGTCAACAACTGGTTCCTGGTCAACGATCAGCAGTTGGCCTACCGCTTCAACCAGGGCGTGCCCAACCAGTTCACGTTCCGGCTGCCGGAATGGCACCAGTCCGACCGCACAGGAACAGCAGCGATTTACCTGCAGGACAAGTGGACGCGCGGCCGGTTGACGCTGCAGGGCGCGCTTCGCTACGACCGCGCCTGGAGCTTCACTCCTGCGGAGTTCAACGGGACGGACCTGACCTCGCCGTTCAACGCTGCGCCGATTAGCTTCCCGCGGACGCCGGGCGTGGACTCGTTCAACGACATCACACCGCGTTTCGGCGCGGCCTACGATGTGTTCGGCACCGGCAAGACGGCGCTGAAGTTCAATCTGGGTCACTATCTCGACTCCGCGACGAACGACAGCGAGTACACGAGCAACAGCCCCGCCGCCCGCATCGTCCGCACGGCCTCGCGGAACTGGGGAGACACCAACAACAACAAAGTGATCGACTGCGACATCATGAACTTTGCCGCCAATGGTGAGTGCACCGCGTTGACCGGCAATGATGCAAACTTCGGGGGCGTCTCGGGCAACACCACTCAGGTCAACCCCGAAACGCTGCACGGCTGGGGTGTTCGTCAGCACGACTGGCAGTGGGGCATCACGGTGCAGCACGAAGTGATCCGGCGTCTGTCGGCAGAAGTCTCCTACAACCGGCGCTGGTTCAAGGGCGCAAAGGTGACCGACAACACACTGCGTGGGCCCAACGACTACGAGCCATTCACGATCGCGGCCCCTCTGGATTCTCGACTTCCGGACGGCGGCGGCTATCCGATCACGCTGTCGATGCTGAAGGCCACCTCCCCCACCGGCGCGGCGAACTACGTCACGTTCGAAGAGGACTTCGGACCAGAGCGCACGATGTATTGGCACGGCGTGGACTTCACCGTCAACGCGCGTCTTCGCCAGGGGCTCGTCCTTCAGGTTGGCACCACGACCGGCCGATCGATCGAGGACACGTGCGAAATGGCGCAAGTGCTAGACTCGACGGCGGCACCCGCACTCTTGACGAACGCGTCGACGATCAAGGACCTTCGCAACTGCCGCGATGAAGATCCCTGGGAGACGACGGTTCGCGGGCTGGCGACATACACCATTCCGAAGGTCGACGTCCTCGTCAGCGGCACCTTGCGCTCGCAGCCGGCGCTCCAACTCATTGCCAACTGGCCGGTGCCGAATTCGTTGATTCAGACCATCACCGGTCGCCTGCCACCAGGAACTCTGGCCACTGGCAACACGACGATCGACATCCTTGACAACGACCATCGGCTCTACGCCGACAATCGCCGGACGCAGGTCGACATGCGATTCGCGAAGATCTTCCGCTTTGCCGGGAAGCGCCTGGACATCGGCGTCGATCTCAGCAACCTGCTGAACACCAACTACACGACCACCTACGAGAACACGTATCAGTACAGCGCCGCCAATGCGTCGCAGGGCGGCACCTGGAACAACCCGACCGCCATCTACGCGCCGCGATTCGTACGATGGAATTTGACTGTCGATTTTTAGCGCTATCGCATAAGGACGGTCGCCAGGACATCGGCGACCGTGCGACCCGGGTCCGATGTGATTTCCTTCGCGCGCCACGCGACGAAGCCGTCAGGGCGCACGATCACTGCACCGTTGTCGCCAATTCCGTACTCTGCTGCAAATTTGTCTGACTGAACGACATGGGCATCGAAGTCGAGTCCCGTGATCTGGCGAGCCGCTGCCCGTGAGGCCGTCACCCAGTTCGAGCCACCGGGGCTCGTCAGCAGCACGAAGCCGCGGCCGAACAAATCGAGGGTCGACACGCGGTGACCATCCTTGTCGATCCACACGTGCGGAGCGCGCGATCCAGGCCGCCCCTGCGACTCGCGCGGATCCTCGCTGCCCCGCTCGACGTCGTCTTCCGCGATGATGGCCGGTGAGCGGTAGATGTAGCCAAGCTCGATGTTGAAGTCGTTGGCGAGCGGCTGAAAATCCTTGGCGCCCAGATAGGTCGCTGACCGGGTCACATACCGTGTGTACGCCTGTTCGACCGTGAACTTCCCCACCGGCCGGCGCTCGGTCTCGTACGTCGTGAGCAGCTGCGGACCGGCAAGACCTTTCAACACCAGCGCGAGTTTCCACGCGAGGTTGTGGCCGTCGTGGATGCCGGTGTTGCCGCCAAAGCCACCATTGGGAGGCATCAAGTGCGCGGCATCGCCGGCCAGGAACACGCGGCCTTCCTGAAAGCGGCGCGCGACGTCGGAGGTCGCCCGCCATCGCGCAACGCCATCGATGGTCACCGGCAGATCGGGAACGCCCGCACCGAACCGCACGAGATCAATCAGATGCTCTGGCCGCACGTCGTTGGCCGGGCTCGCCGCTTCGGGACGTGACGTGTCACCCACGGTGTTGACGACGAGGAAGCCGGAGTTGCCGTCTTTGTCCATGCGGAAGAAGCCGGAGAGCTCAGGATTCTTCACGTAGATGACGCTCAGCGCCTTGCCGACCACGTATTGCGCCAGCGGCGCGTGGAAATAAATCGTGATGGCATTCGAGAAGACGCCGCGGCCGTCGAACTCGATATCGAGCAACTCGCGGACTTTGCTGTGAGCGCCATCGGCGCCGACGAGATACTTCGCACGAATCTGACGTTCGTCACCGCTCGCGACGTCGCGAATCGTGGCCGTGACCCCCTCGGCGTCCTGCGCGATCCCGACGACCTCGTTCCCCTCGATGACGCTCGCGCCCGCCTGCTCCGCCCGCGCACGCAGGATCGGTTCGAGGCCAGGCTGGGTGACGAACAACCGCCGGCATGGGCTGAGCGCCTCAACGCCTTCATTGAGACTGGGAATCAGGCCGGCCAGTACCTTGCCGGCCAGCGTATCCATCAGGACGATGGCGCCTTCGGGTTCGAATTCTTTGCTCGACTGCTCGCGCACGCGATCTTCAATGCCCGCAGATCGGAACATCTCCAGCGTTCGCATGTGGAAAAACGCCGCACGCGGCACGGGCGATCCGCCGCGAAGGCGTTCGACCGCAATTGAAGAGATCCCATGCTGCGCGAGGAACATCGCCGTCGAGAGACCGACGAGGCCGCCGCCAGAGAACAGGACTGGAACGTCTTCCACAACGTCACGCGTCACGGCGCGACCTCCTGAGGGGGAATCATATAATCGCGGGTCTTTAGACCCGCCTTCGAAACGCGCGAAACACGGGATAGCTCGCCGCGAGCGCGACCAGCGCGATCAGGCTATTCGTCGTATCACTCGCAATCGCGCCAATCAGAAACGCGATCGAGCCCACCAGGGCAATCGCTGTCGTCCACGGATAGCCCCACGCGAGATACGGCCGTGGTTTATCCGGCTCCCGCTTACGCAGCACGAACACCGAGATGAACGACAGTGCGTAGTTCGCGACGAAGAAGAACGCGAGCACGGTCACCACTCGCTCGAACGTCCGTCCGAACAGCACGAACACCACGGCCACGATTGTGCTCGCCAACAGCGCGGTCGTCGGCGTGCCACCGTCGTTCACGATGGCAGCACGGCTCGTCACCAGACCGTCGCGACTCATCGCGAACAGGACGCGGCTGGCCATCAAATGATTCGAATTGAGCGCACTGAGCATCGAGACGATGGTCAGGGTGCGGAACACGGGATCACCCCACGCGCCAAAGATGACGTTCGCAACAGTTCCCGCAGCAAAGGCTTCCCCGGCGATCCTCGACACCGGCAACACGGCGAGGAGCGCGACGTTCACCAGCAGATAGATGGCGATCACCGACAGCACACCGCCGATCATCGATCGTGGGATATCGCGGCCTGGGTTCTCGACTTCTTCGCAGAAATAGCTGGTGGCCGACCAGCCGTCATAGGTGTAGATGACGGCCTGCAGCGAGAGCACGAATGCTGCGGCGATCGCCAGGCCACCAATAGGCGATGGCCCTGCTTCGATGGGCGCTGGCGCGCCACCGGCGGTGAAGGCCGCAATCGACAGTGCCAGAAACGCCACCGTCTTCAACAGGCTCGTCGTGTTCTGAATCGCACTGCCCCACTTGATACCCCGCCACTGCGCAACGGCAAAGATGACAATCACGGTGGTCGCGATCGTCGTCGCACTGACTGTCAGCCCCGGGAACAGCGCGACCGAGAACTCTCCGATCACGATGGAAACGGCTGCCGCGGTTCCAGCCGTCGAGATCCAGTCGCTCCATCCGACGATGAAGCCGGGATACTCGCCGAGTGCGTAACGTGAAAAGACGTACTGGCCACCCGAACGCGGGATCATCGCGCCCAGTTCGGCGAGCTGTATGGCACCGAGAAGCGCGTAGAGACCTCCGAGCACCCATGCCGTCAGATAGAGCCAGGTCACTGGAAGATGACCAGCCACCTCGCCAGGCGCACGCAGAATGCCGGCGCCGATCGAGTTCCCAATCGTGACGGCCAGACCAAAGCCGAGACCGAGGATGGGAAGGAGCCGCCCGCTCGTTCGCGGCGGTGAGACTACAGTCATGGCTGCTTCAGATCACGCGCGAGCAGACGATGAAAGAGATGCTCGCCGGCTTCGCGGCGCACCGACAGGCGGCCGGCCCCGTACGCTCGGGACTGCAACCCGCGCTGCACCGACTCGCAGATCGCCACGTCTTCCTGCTGGATCTGCTCGCTCACCGCGATGCTTTCCATGTTGGCCGCACGCGCTGACTCCGAGGTATCCGCAAAGTAGAAGTCAAAGATCACTTCGGTGCGATCGACACCGCGCGGAATCACCAGGTTGGTGTCCATCGCCCGGCCGTAGCAGTTGATCATGAAGTTCGGATAGATCCAGTAGTAGTACGCCCGCTCGCCCTGGCGCACCGCTTTCGTACGCTCGTCCGATCCGTCGCTCACCATCGGACTCGACTGCAGGCAGTACCGCTCGCCATTCGCGATCGTGTACTCGCTGTACTCGAGAACGCTATCGAGTCCTTTATGGAGATGCGGCACGTGGTAGCCGCCATCGAGGTAGTTATCGACGAACACCTTCCAGTTGCAGCCGAGCGTGTAGCTGCGGCGTTCCATCCACTGGAGCCGTCCGAGGCCAAGCGCATCGAGCTGACGCATCAGATCCACGCCAAGGAACTCCTGGAGAGGCGACGCATGCGTCGCCCTTGCCAAGGGCTGTCTCTTATACACATCTGACGCTGCCGACGAAAGTTCTAGTGGGGTGTTGGCGGGGGGGGGCGGGGGGGTTGAGGGGGGGGGGGGGGGGGGGGGGGGGGGGGGGGGGGGGGGGGGGGG
>JBKPRH010000114.1:0-8201 GCA_046765795.1 Acidobacteriota bacterium
TACCGGAGTCGCGCTGCGAAGGTGCGCGGCTCTCGAAGTGGAGGCATCCTGTGCGTAACACCCTACGGTCACTGGTCTCATCTGCGCCCTGACCGTCTCGGCGATCGTCTGGACAGCCGCCCAGCAGCAACAACCCGTGTCCACCACATCAACCGGCACGAAGGTCACGACCATGGACGATGTGCTGCAGGCAATCCGCGCCGATCTGCAGGGCGACCGAGCCGACATCGTCGCAAAGAACATGACGCTGACCAGCGAGCAGGCCGCAAAGTTCTGGCCGGTGTTCGAGAAATACCAGTCAGAGCAGAACGCGATCATGGACGAGCAGCTCCGCGGCATCCAGCGCTACATCGAGAATTACGACACGCTCGACGACGCCGGAGCGCGCGCGTTGATCAACGCACACTTCGATCGCGATGCGCGCATGAACGCGCTGCGTCAGAAGTGGTTCGGTGAATTTCAGAAGGTGCTGGGCACGAAGCTGGCCGTGCGAGCGATGCAGATCGATCGGCGGCTGTCCCTCGCGCACCAGATGGAGTTCGCGTCGCGCATCCCCTTGTCGCACTGAACAAGGGCCCAGTTGGCGTCGGTGCACCTGCAGTCGAGCCGCTTACGGTCGCGCTCGAGCCGCCTCGTCACCGCATGGTGCTATGGTGCGGGGATGGAACAACGACAACTAGGCCGCAGCGGACCACGCGTCTCGGCAATTGGACTCGGGTGCATGAGCCTGGGGATCGCCGACATCTACACGAGCAGTGTCCACGATGACGAGGCAGCAGTTGCAGTGGTGCGACGCGCACTCGATCGCGGCATGACGTTTCTCGATACCGCTGACATCTACGGTGACTCAGAACTGAAGGTCGGCAAAGCCATCAAGGGCCGGCGAGCCGACGTCGTCCTCGCCACGAAATTCGGATTCGTTCAGAGCGCGGTCGGACAGGCGGAAAGTCTCGATGGCCGGCCGGAGCACGTTCGCGCCGCGTGCGACAGTTCACTGCGCCGACTGGAAGTGGACTACATCGATCTGTACTACCTTCACCGCGTGGACCCCAAGGTTCCGATCGAGGACACCGTGGGAGCCATGGCCGACCTCGTGCGTCAGGGCAAAGTCCGGCATCTCGGTCTTTCAGAGGTGTCACCAACGACACTGCGGCGTGCACATCGCGTGCATCCGATCACTGCCGTGCAGACTGAGTATTCGCTGTTCAGTCGCGAGCCAGAGGACGACCTGTTCCCGGCACTCGAACAGTTGGGCGTCGGGTTGGTGGCATACAGTCCGCTTGGGCGTGGCTTTCTCGCCGGACGCTTTCGCACGCTCGACGATCTCGCGCCCGACGACTGGCGACGCCGCAACCCGCGGTTTCAGGGTGGCAACTTCGAGCGCAACGTCGCACTCGCCGATCGCGTACGCGAGCTGGCCGCGGCAAAGGGCTGTACTCCCGCGCAACTCGCGCTCGCCTGGCTGCTGACACGCGAACACGTCGTCCCGATTCCCGGCACGAGCAACGTCGAACGCGTAGAAGAGAACGTCGGCGCCGCTAATGTGCGTCTCACGCGCCAGGAACTGGACGAGATCGATCGTCGATCGCCGAAGGGCGCGGTCGCGGGCGAACGGTATCACGCCTCAGGTGCGGCGCTGCTGAATGGCTGATCGACAGCCCGTTGCGTCGGATGTCGATCGGCGTTAGGCGAGCCTCGTCAGGCTCGCCGTCCTATCGTTTGACGAACAGTGACTTCGGAACGCTGCCGACCACCACCTGCGTGCCATCGACCACCTCCGCCACGCGGAAATCGACCGCCACGCTACACAGTGACAACGCCTTGGCGGGCGTGAGGCCCCTCTCCTTCGCGAGGTAATCCACCGTCAGGAGCACCGCCTTCCGCATGGCCCGATCGAGATCTAGATCGATACCCATCACGAAGACGTGCGTCGCGTTCTCAGCCCGCGGGCCGGGAATCACTTTGCCCTTCATCACGGTGAACCGGAAGACGCCGGTCAGCGACTGCTCGAGCGCATTGCCGCTCACTTCGCCGTCGCCCTGGACGCCGTGCGGATCGCCCACATAGAACAGCGCCCCCGGATGGAAGACCGGGAGATACAACGTGCTGCCGGCCTTGAGCTCGCGAAAGTCCATGTTGCCGCCGTAGACGCCTGGAGGCCCGGACGTCTGCAGCCCCTCCACGCGCACGCCAGGCTCCCCTACTTTCGGACTCAGCGGTGCCACCGCCATCGTCCCCATGAACGGTGCCATCGGCACCTGAATCGTGTCGCTGAAGAAGGCAACCGGTTTGCCGTTGGCCATGCCGGTTCGGATCAGATGAATCGTCCCCGGAGGAATGTCGGGCGCCTTGTCGACCGGTGACGTGTCGCCGGGTATTGCGCCGTAACTCTCCGCGACGGCGCCCGTTGTGGAGCTCGTCGCGTTGATGCCATAGGGCACACGTGTGGCGATATCGAGCATCTCCACGGCAAGCGTGTCGCCCGGCTCGGCCCCCTCGACGTAGATCGGGCCGGTCAGGATGTGGCCACCACCTCCGCGCTCGACCGCCGGCTGCGCCGCACGAGCCGCCCAGAGATCTTTCACGTCCTGCAGGATCTCGTCCGGCTTCACACCGAGCGCACCGAGAAACGCGACCGGATCCTGCTGCTGCGTCGTTCCGCGATGGGAGAGCGTGTCGATGCGGACCACTGTCCCCGAGGTGACGCGGGCAATCGGCGCGCGATCGATCGGAAACGTCCCGAGGGTCACGTTCTGCGGAGTGGACCGGACGTACACCGTCGGCTTTGGCGTGCCGTCTGCCGCGGCCATGAGCGAACCGCGACAAACCACCAGGGTCAGCATCAGGAGGACGGCCGCGCCGACCGCCCTCCAGCACAGACGACACGTCATCATCTTGAGGGTCCTCATGCCGTGCCTCAGAAGGCCAGACGAAACGCGAGCTGCCCCTGTCGTGGGACGTACGCGTTACCGAGGTTCTGCACCGGCTGGCCGAAGACCGCCGTCTGCGCCGCGTTGGTTGCACTCAACGACGTATTGAAGCTGCCGTAGTTCGCACGATTGAACACGTTGTAGACCTCGGCGATGAGCGACGCCTTCGCCGACCGGAACAGCCGCAGGTCCTTGGTGACGCGGAGGTCGACCTTGTGCAGCGACAGCCCTTCGAGTGCGTTCCGGGGGATGACCATGCCCGACGTGATCGTTGTCGGTCCGTCCCACCGATCGGCCACCGCGGCCGGGATGGTGATCGTCGGTGCCGCCGCGCCGGACGAGAGCAGGTTCAGCCGGTTACTGCCAGGCTTGCCGTAAGGTGTCGCCGCGATGGTGGCGTTGTAACGCGCCCCCGACCCGTAGAAGTAAGAGACGCTCGTGCTCAGTCCCCACGGCAGGTTGTAGATCGTCCACGCACGGGCAGTGTGGCGCTGAAAGTCGGTGGAGGTCGCCCACTCGCCGTCGAGATAGTCGAATTGATTGTTCGCACCAGGCGATGCGATGCCGAGACCGCCGTTGTCGTGCATCTCGAACATCAGCGTGTAGGTGGCGCCGGCCTGGAAGCGGTTCTTGAAGCGACGCGTCACGCTCGTCGCCAGCTGCGTCTGATCGCGCTTTCCTTCGCTCGTGTAGTAGATGATTTGCGTGTAGTCCCGATTCGGACGGCCGAGCGACGGGTTGGCGTTGTACCCCGTCACGGGATCGTAGAAGAGATTCGGGTCGTGGCTCCGCCCATCCCGGTACTCCGTGTAGTGCGTCAGGTCTGCCTCAACGGCAGTCAGATCGCCGAGCTGCTTCTGAAACCCGATGCTGCTCTGCCAGGTGTACGGGTTCCGATAGCCCGGGCTGATGATACGTGGCGACTGCGCCGGCACCGCTGCCGTACCCGCGAAGATCTGCTCGCCGGTCACGCCGCACGTGGGATTCAGGATGAAGAGCGAGCCGTCCGCACAGGTCCCCGACGGCGGCGGCGTGAACGAGCCGGTGATCGTCTGGCTGAACACCTGGTGGCTGTAACTGAGGTTCGAGAACGGGAGGGTGTAATACAGGCCAGACCCGCCGCGAATCACGAGAGATGGTTTCAGTTGCAGGGCAAACCCGCCGCGTGGCGCGACATTCCGGTGATCGTGCATCCCGCTCTTGTAGCCGAAGTCTCCCGACTCCACGCCGTTGCTGATATCGATGACGGTGGTCGGAATCCCGGGCGGTGCGAACACGCCGAAGTCATCGTCCCATCGCACTCCGTAATTGACCGTCAACCGCTCGTTGACACGCCAGTTATCGCCGAACCATGCCGCAACCGTCGGGCGCGGAATTTCGATGCGCCAGCCGGACTGGTTGAAGTTCTGCTCGTAGCGAAGCACGTACGGATTCATCGCGGCCAGATTCCAGGCCGATGGATCGAACACACTGTCGGGCGGCACCAGTGACGACATGTTGGGCGGCACGGACGTCATGGTGAACCGGCCGTTCTCGAGAATGCCCCAGTAACCGGTGTGATCCACGTGGAGGTACTCACCGCCGAACTTCAGGTCATGATTGCCGCGATGCCAGGAGAGCTCGTATCGATTTTCGATGATGCGCTGCTTCTCGATGCTGGGCAGGTTGTAGGGCGCGCCAATCGTCAGCCCAGGGAAGTTGATTTCCGGTGACGCCGCCAGATTCGGCAACTTCGTCTGCGAGAAGAAGAAATCGTCGTAGCCGACCCTCACCTGCTGGACCTTGTTGTTGTCGATGACCTTCGACCAGGTGCCGAGCACGTTCGTCGCGTACCGCCCGAGCACGTTGGCGGTGGATGGATAGCTGCCGCCACTGAGGTTGAATGGGTTGTCCCAGTTCCAGCGGGATCCGCGTACCGACAGGCGATCGTTCGGCGTCAGCACCGCGTCGACTCTGGCAAGCAGGCTCTTCTGCACCGTCTTCGACGCGAACGTGAACGACTGCCCCGGCAGCGCTGCTGGTGTCGAGAAGATGGTGCTCGGCTGCCTCTCATACTCGTACGACCCGAAGTAGTGAATCCGATCACGCACGATCGGCCCGCCCAACGTGCCGCCGATCTGCTGATCCGAGTACGGCAGCACGCGGTGCGCCACCGGATCCGCTGCATTGAGCGCATCGGCACGGAAGAACCCGTAGAAGCTGCCGGCGTTCGCGTTCGTGCCCGCCTTCGAGATCGCCTGAACCTGCATGCCCGCCGACCGCCCCTGCGTGATGTCGAACTGGCTGGTGACGATCTGGAACTCTGCGATCGCATCGCGGCTGAACGCCGGCTGGCCGAAGCCGGACCCGGCGAGCTTCTGCGTGATCTGCTGACCGTCCAGGTTCAATTGAAAGAAGTCGTCGTTGCTCACACCCGGCTGATTGGTGATGTTGTTGGCGGTGACGCCCTTCACCATCATCGACAGCTCCATCCAGTTGCGCCCCTGGATCGGCAGCTCTTCCATCTGTCGTCGATCGACGTTCCCCGCCACCTGCGAAGAGCTCACGTCGATCAACGGCGCCTCACCGGTGACCGTCAGTACTTCGCTGACGGCGGCGGCGCGCAGCGTGAGAGAAATCGACGCATGCTGTCCGACCAGCAGTGCCACTTCGGGCATGAGAACGGTGCCGAATCCGGTGAGTTCGGCCTGCATCTTGTACTTCCCCGGCAGCACCTTCGGCAGCCGATACTCGCCGCGTTCATCCGTGACGACAATGGTCGTCTGTCCTGTCTCCACGCTGGTCAGCGTCACGGTGACACCGGGGAGAACCGCCTTCGTTTCGTCGACGACCGTGCCCGTCAGGCTCGCATCCTGCGCGAACACGCGTGTCGCGCTCGCCACCACGATCGCGAGCGTCGCAACCCACAACCGATAACGCACGTAGTGTCCCTCTCCGACGCGCACACCGGCGCATCCTCACCGCATCGAGATCGAACGGATGTTTCGTTCGGGCTGCAAGCGGCACGCCGCATGGTGCGTACTACGCACGCGCGCGGGATTTCACGAAATGCGGTGATAACCGCGTGATTCATTGGTCGGCGACGCCCACGCGACGATGTGTCGCCAGCGCACATTTGTGAGTGACGCGCGTGAGAAGGGAGACGGGAATGTCGCGATCGATCAGCAGATTGAACCAGCGACGCGCCACGCGAATCGCGAGCATGCCCTGCCGAGATTCATGCATGTAATCAATCCGCGCGAGAGCAACAACGCTGTTTGACCTCGCTGCTGACACGCAAACACGTCGTGTGGTCTCACGCCTCAGGTGCGGCGCTATTGAATGGCTAACAGGGCGACGCATGCGTCGCCCTGTTAGTCAATAGTCGCTGCGGCGATGTCGATCGGCGTGGTGCTCACTCGACGTCACAATAGAGGTCAAGGAGCCCACAAGACATGCGCTACATGATGTTCATCAAACACACCGAGGACTATCGGAACGCCGAGGTCCCGGCGGGCCTGTACGAGGACATGGGTAAGTTCATCGAGGAGGCCACCAAGAACGGGAATTTTGTCTCGGGTGCAGGACTTCAGCCGACGTCGGCAGGCACTCGAGTGAAGCTCAAGGGCGGCAAGATCACGGTCGTCGACGGCCCGTTTACGGAGTCGAAAGAGATCGTCGGCGGCTACTCGATCATCGATGCGAAATCGCACGAAGAGGCCCTCGCGTTGGCCCGGCGCTTCATGGAGCTCCACCTGAAGCACTGGCCAACATTCGAGGGCGAGTGCGAAATGCGTCCGTTCGAGGAGGAGGCGCAGCCGGCCTCCTAGGGGAGGCCGCCCGCTTTGCATTACGACGAGGGGAGCCCTCCAGTGAGCCTGAGGATCCACTTCATGCACGTGTGTCCGAAGTCAGCGCCGTCGCCGTACATCATCGGGCACGCACCGGCGATGACGCTGATGTCGTGTTGACGACAGTACTCGACGGCCTCGGGAGAAACGCTCGTGCTGCCCTTCCCGAGCGACTGATGCATCCACACGCGGCGAACGCCCGCCTCGTTGCAATCGCGCACGATCCGTTGCGTGGTCGCCGGTCGCGTGATGATCACGACGCCGTCCACGCCGCCCGGAATCGACTGCAGATCGGGATAGCAGCGATCGCCCTCGAACGTCTGCATGTGGGGATTCACCGCGAAGACCTGGTGGCCGGTGGTCTTCAAGCGCTGGTAGATCAAGTTGCCAACCGGATGGTGACTCCGGTCGCGCGAAACGCCCGCCACGGCGAGTCGCTTCTGCGCGAGAAAGTCCTGCACCTTCGTGTCGAGCGTGGTGGTGGTCATGGCTGTTCCTCACCGGGAAGGGGCGCTCCGGCGCGGCGGGCCGCCATGCAGATCGTCCCGATGTCGTCCGCCGAGAGCCGCGTCTCCGGACGGATCCACGTGTAGGGCCCTGGCATCCTGCGGTCGACCGCCGCCTGGCACGACAACGCCAGCAGCTCACGTTGCTGATGCGACAGGTAGTTGCCCCACTCCGAGAAGTTCACCGCCTCTCGCCCTTCCGCAACGGCGCGCGCCATGAGCCAGGACAGTGGCGCGATCCGCGTGTACCACCGCCATTCGGTCGCGTTCGAGTGACAGTCCCGGCACGAGCGATCGAGAACCGCAACGAGCCCACTCGCGGTCCCCAACTGCGCTTGAATCGTACGACTCGGATCAATCGGCGGGTTCGCACGCTCGGGACGAACGAGCTGCGCGGCAGCAAGAACGAAGATCAAGACGACGGCGGCCTGCGTCACGCGCGTCATGCACGTACGAAGAGCAAGTGAGGTGCCGCGCCATTCAGCGTGGCTCGTAGGCAGAATCCGATGCTCGACGATCGCGCGTGAGGGTTTTCACGCGCTCATGTGGAAGACTTCCGCGCGACGGTCGGCCAGCGGAGCGCGCGGCTCCGCCGGCCAATATCGGACCAAGAACCAAGGACTAAGGACCAGGGACTAGCTAAATCCCGCCACTCCCCCAGGGCCCGGTGATCGCGAACGTGATCCCGGGCGACTGGATATTCACGAAGAACCACTTGCCATCCGGGCTGTAGCACGCGCCAGCAAACTCGCTGCTGCGGAAATCCGAATTGAAGCCGTTCCATGGCGTCGTCCGAAGATCGACGGTGTTCTGGATGAAGCGGAAGATCACGCCATCAGTCGTGAGGCCGTGCACGTACTCGGTGCCGTCACCGTCTTCGCACAGGACGAGTCCGCCGCGCGGGCTCACGGTGAGGTTATCGGGCGCGTTGAGGA
>JBKPRH010000115.1:0-14759 GCA_046765795.1 Acidobacteriota bacterium
CCGATGAAACGCCGAGCAGTCCTCCTTCTGCTCCTCTGCCTCGCTCTCGAGGTCACTCGCGGGCAGGTTCTGCTCGGACAGAACTCCAATCCCACTCTCATCCTCATTTCGTTCGACGGGTTCCGGTTTGACTACCGGACGATGTATTCGCCGTCGAACATGAATCGCCTGGCCGCAACAGGGGTGAGCGCGGATCTGATTCCGAGCTATCCATCCAAGACCTTCCCGAACCACTACTCGATCGTGACCGGCCTGTATCCGGGTCACCACGGCATCGTTGCGAACACCGTCAAGGACCCCCCGACCGGACGCCGTCTGTCGATGAGCAACAGCATCGAGAACGGAGACGCGATGTGGTGGGGCGGCGAGCCGATCTGGGTGTCGGTTCAGCGCAGCGGCATGTTGTCGGCGGCGATGTTCTGGCCGGGATCGGAGGCGCCGATTGAAGGCCACCGGCCGAACTTCTGGGCGCCGTTCAACTCGAGCCTGCCCGGCAACAATCGCGTCGATCAAGTGCTGTCATGGCTCGACCTGCCGGCAGGACGACGGCCGTCGTTGCTGACGCTGTATTTCAGCGACGTCGACGCTGCCGGCCACAATAACGGGCCGAACTCTGACGCCGTGCGGTCAGCGGTGCGCCGTGCCGACGGGTACCTGGGACGCCTGGTGCGTGGCCTCGCGCAGCGCCATCTCACCGACAAGGTCAACATCGTCATCGTCTCGGATCATGGGATGGCGGAGACGAATACCAACCGCGTGATTGTCCTCGACGACTACGTCTCGACAGATGACGTGGAGGTGATCGACATCAACCCGACGTTGGGACTCTTTCCAAAGCCCGGTCGCGAAGAGGCCGTCTACAAGAGTCTCGTGAACGCGCATCCTCGTCTGAAGATCTACCGCAAGTCGGAAACGCCCGAGCGCTGGCACTATCGCGATCACCCGCGCATCCCGCCGATTGTCGGCGTCGTCGATGAGGGCTGGCAGGTGTTGCCGCGGGCGACGTTGAGAGAGCGCGTTGCGAGAGGCCAGACGGGCGCTCGCGGCGAGCACGGCTACGATCCGGGCGAGTCGACCTCGATGCGAGGCATCTTCATCGCGTCAGGTCCGTCGTTCAAAAGCGGTGTAGTGCTCCCGGCCTTCGAGAACATCCACATCTACGACGCACTGGCACGCGCGCTCGGTATCACGCCAGCGCGCAATGACGGAGACCCTGCGGTCGCCGGCTCGATGCTGAAGTAGCCGTACAGCAAAAAGGCCGTCCGAGGAGGACGGCCTTTCGTATTTCAGACGATCAGGCTGGAGGGCTGAGTCGACGCCCTATGAGCCTTTGCGCATGCCCTCGGTGACGATGCCGACCTTCTCGACTCCGGCGCCCTTGGCCGCGTCGATGACTTCAACGATCTCGCCATAGCGCAGGCTGCCTGCGCCCATGATGAACATCGTCTTCTGCTGGCGTTCCTCGAAGATCGTGCGGAGCGTCGACTCGAGCTCGCCCAGTGTCACGTCCCGGTTGTTGATCGAGAGCTTCTTGTCAGCCGTGTAGTTCAACACGATCTGGCTGATGTCGGGCGTGGACTGCTTGGGCTGTTGTGTTTCAGCCGGCAGGTTGACGTCGAGCCCGCGCTGATTGAGTGGCAGGGTGACCATGAAGATGACCAGGAGCACGAGCAGCACGTCGATCATCGGCGTGATGTTCATGTCCGCAGTCGCCTGCGGGATCTTCCCCTTGAAGACCTTTTCGGCGCCGTGGTGCTGATGGGCGGCCATTATTCGCCTCCCCGACTCTGCGCTTGACTCTGCGCCCCGCTGCGCGGATCGGTGATGAGGCCCATGTCCTCGATACCGGCCGCGCGCAGCGCGTCCATCGCGTCCATCACGGCACTGTATTCGACATCCTCGTCGGCCTTGATGATCACGATGCGATCTTTCTTGCTTTCAAGGATGTCGGTCACGCGACGCTGCAGATCGTCCTTCAACACCGGCACGGCATTCAGATACAGCCGGCGGTTGGAGTCGATCGCGAGCACGGTCTGCTCCTGAGTATCAGGCTTCTCGGAAGTGTTGGTGGCTTTCGGAAGCTTGACGCTCACACCCTGCTGGAGCAGAGGCGCCACGATCATCATGATGATGAGCAGCACCAGCATCACGTCGACGAGCGGCGTGACGTTGATGTCGGATTTAACTCCGCCGCCCCCGCCTAGTTGAACTGCCATAATTCAGATCTCCAGACGCGTGTGACTACGCCGTCTTCTTGATGAAGTAGTCGACGAGCTCCGACGAGGAGTTGTCCATCTCGACGTTGAAGTACTCGAGGCGGCTGGTCAGGTAGTTGTAGAACCAGACCGCGGGAATCGCAACGAACAATCCAAGCGCGGTTTCGACGAGCGCTTCTGCAATACCGGCTGACACGCCCGCGATACCGCCCGATCCGGTTGACGCGATACCGACGAACGCGTTGATGACGCCGACGACCGTGCCAAGCAGTCCGACGAACGGTGCCGTCGAGCCGATGGTGGCGAGCGTGTTGACGCCCTTCTTCAGGTCGTTGGTCGTGAGAGCCGAGGCGCGCTGAATCGAGCGGCGCACCGTGTCCAGAACGTCATCGCGATTCAGGCTCGTGCCGCTCTCCTGCTGGAACTGATACTCCTGCAGGCCAGCAAGGACGACTTTCGCGAGGTGGCTGTAGCGATAGTCCTTGGACGCCGACAACGCGATGGCTTCCTTGAGCCGGCCGTCGCGGAGGTGCTTGGCGACCTGCGGGGCGAACAGCTTCGACTGCTTGCGCGCCTGGTTATAGGTGTAGATGCGCTCGATCGCGATACCCACCGACCAGAACGACATGATGAACAGGATGATGGCCACGCCCCACGCCAACGGGCCCATCTGACTGAACATGTCGATGAGGTCGAGGCCGCCGCCACCTTCCTGCGCAAACGCTGGCGTGCTGAGCAAGAGGGCACCCACGGCTCCACACGCGATCCGACCAACCTGACGCATCTTACGAGCTCCCATTACTGCATCCTCCGCAATCGCCCTGTTCATAGTGTCCGGCGTCAGCCGGACAGGACAGGGGCTGCCTGTCTATATGCGCGTGACGTATTAACTGAGCGTGAACTGCACGGTGACGGTCATGATGACAGGCACCGGGGTGTTATTCAGCAGGGTCGGTGTGAACTCCCACTGTTTGACGGCATCGAGCGCTGCCTGGTCGAGCAGCGGAATCGAACGAAGTACCTTGGCGTCCTGCACCTTCCCGTTCGGCCCGATGATCGCCTCGATGATCACCACGCCCTGAACGCGAGCGGACTGCGCGATCGGGGGATACACGGGCGCGACGTGCTTCGTCTTCGTCGGCTGCTTGATCTGGCCACCGACGCGAACGGGCTGGGTCGGCGGCGGAGGCGGCGGCGGTGCTTCCGGCAGTCCGCCGACAACGCCACCAACAACACCTCCGGGCACACCGCCTTCAACGCCAGCGCGTTCGAAGTTGGTGTCCACGGGCTCCGCTTTGATTTCCTTCGGCGGCTCGGTCGGGGCCGCATTCGGGTTCACGACTTCCACCGGCTTCACTTCCGCAGGCTTCGGTGGGGGTGGCGGAGGCGGTGGTGGCGGTGGCGGTGGCGGTGCAGCCACGAAAGCCATCATCGAGGGCGGAGTCGGCAGCGCGTCGAACGCCATCAACGGAATGATGACGAGCGACGCGATCACCGTCGCCTCGATGAGGATCGTTGCCCCCACCGAGTATCCCTGCTTGTTTCCAAGCTTGATCGAGGGATCGACGATATCGCCGAACATGCGTTCATCACGTGGCACGGGTGCTTTACCTCCCTAGAGTCGCCAGCGCAGCCGCGCGGAGCGGCCGATTATAGCTAGGCCCAAAAAACAGTGTCAACGAAACCTTCCGTTACTTTCTCCGGCCGTCTTGCGGCCGCGACCCGCGTGAAACGACCAGCAAAGGCTTAGACACCGTCAGTGGCAAAGTGCTCCCGGCCCAGCGAGCGGGCATTCTATCCCGGATCCGACACTCATCCGCAACGACAAAAGTGGCTCGACCGCCATGAAACTCGTGCAAATCCGAGCCAGTTCCATCACCTGCCGTATTAGTTGCTCCCGCCGATGCGCATGCCGTAGAACGAGCGCCACACGAACACGACCGACACGATGAAGAACACCGCGGCCAGCGCGTGGGCCAGCCCCTCGCCCTGATCCTCGGCGAGCCGGACCGCGAGCGAGACCGCCAGCAAGCCGAACAGCGTCGTGAATTTGATCACCGGGTTGAGCGCCACAGACGAGGTGTCTTTGAACGGGTCACCGACGGTGTCGCCGACAACCGTCGCGGCGTGAAGCGGCGTGTTCTTCATCTTGAGCTCCGTCTCGACAATCTTCTTCGCGTTGTCCCACGCGCCGCCGGCGTTGGCCATGAACACCGCCTGATACAAACCGAACAGCGCGATCGAGATGAGATAGCCGATGAAGAAGAACGGCTCGAGGAACGCAAACGCGAGCGTGGCGAAGAACACGGTCAGGAAGATGTTGAACATCCCTTTCTGCGCGTACTGCGTGCAGATCTCGACGACCTTTTTGCTGTCGGCCACCGACGCCTTCGTCACACCTTCCAGCTTGATGTTCGCCTTGATGAACTCGACCGCCCGGTAGGCGCCGGTGGTGACCGCCTGAGTGGATGCGCCAGTGAACCAGTAGATCATCGCCCCGCCGCACACCAGTCCGAGCAGGAATGGCGCGTGCAGCAGCGAGAGCTTGTCGAGGTTCTGTGTCAGCCCAAGCGTGAGCTCGACGATGATCGAGAAGATCATTGTCGTCGCGCCGACGACGGCGGTACCGATGAGCACTGGCTTCGCGGTTGCCTTGAACGTGTTGCCGGCGCCGTCGTTCTCTTCGAGCAACGCCTTGGCGTGCTCGAACTGGACGTTCAGGTTGAAGTCCTTCTTGAGCTCCTGCTGAATTCCCGGGAGCGTTTCGATCACGGAGAGCTCGAAGACCGACTGCGCGTTGTCAGTGACCGGGCCGTAGGAATCGACGGCAATGGTCACCGGACCCATGCCCAGGAACCCGAACGCGACGAGGCCGAACGCAAACACCGCCGGCGCCAGCATGAAAGACGGGTCGGACATCGTCGCACTCGACGACGCGATGAGGTAGGCGATCGCCATCAAGGCCGCGATGCTCAGCCCGATCCAATAGGCGCTGAAGTTGCCGGCAACGAACCCCGACAGGATGTTCAGCGACGGCCCGCCTTCGCGTGACGAGGTCACGACTTCCTTGACGTGGCTCGACTCCACCGACGTGAAGACTTTCACCAACTCGGGAATGATCGCGCCGGCGAGCGTGCCGCACGTGATGATGCTCGACAACTTCCACCACAGCATGCCGTCGCCGAGCGTCGAGATCAGGAGATAGGACACGACATAGGTCAGCGTCACCGAGACGATCGAGGTGAGCCACACCAGCGAGGTGAGCGGCGCCTCGAAGTTCATTTTCGCTGCGCTGCCGTAGCGGCCTTTGGCGATAGCCTCGTTCAGCAGATACGAGAAGCCACTGGCGATGATCATCATGATGCGCATCACGAAGATCCATACGAGCAGCTGGATCTGCGTGGCGGCCTGCGGAACGGCCAGCATGATGAAAGTGATCAGCGCGACGCCGGTCACGCCGTAGGTCTCGAAGCCGTCGGCGCTGGGGCCGACCGAGTCACCGGCGTTGTCGCCCGTGCAGTCGGCGATCACGCCAGGGTTGCGGGCGTCGTCTTCCTTGATGTTGAAGACGATCTTCATCAGGTCCGATCCGATATCGGCAATCTTGGTGAAGATGCCGCCGGCAATACGCAGCGCCGCGGCGCCGAGCGATTCACCTATGGCGAAGCCGATGAAGCACGCGCCGGCGTAATCGCCCGGAATGAACAGCAGGATGAAGAGCATGATCAGCAGCTCGACGCTGATGAGCAGCATGCCAATGCTCATGCCGGCCTTGAGCGGAATCGCATACACCGGGTACGGCTTGCCTTCGAGGCTGGCGAAGGCGGTGCGCGAGTTCGCATAGGTGTTCACGCGGATGCCGAACCACGCGACGCTGTAGCTGCCGAGAATGCCGACGACGCTGAAGACCAGGATGATGAGGACGCGCGAGAACTCCATCGCCTCGAGAACGCCGAAATAGAGCACGATGATGACGGCGATGAAGATCTCGAGGATCGCGAGGAATCGACCCTGCGTGACCAGATAGGTCTTGCAGGTCTCGTAGATCAACTCCGAGATTTCGCGCATCGAGCGATGGACCGGGAGGTTCTTCAACTGGTAGAGGATCACCAGTCCGAACAGGATGCCGAGTGCGGAGATTCCGAGACCGCCCTTCAGCAGCATGCGGCCGTCGTAGCCACCGACCTGGACGAGGCCCAGATCCGGCAGCACCAGATTGGCCTCTCCGCCCCGGCGCTCGCCCTGGGGGGCCTGCGCCTGTGCGGCCGGTGCCGCGGGCGCGGGTTGCTGGGCCCAGGCTGCTACGGGCGCCATCAGCGCGGTCGCGATCACGATCGCCAGGGCGACCATCGCACCACGCACACGGCCGAATCCTATGAACGACTCGGTCATCACGGTGTCTGCTCCTCTCGTTACCTTGTTTGTGGGCGTCGCGCCCGCGTCAGGACTTGCCTTCGATCCGGCCAGGCAGGGACATGCCGCCGGTGAGAAAAATTCGCACGCCTTCCTCGACGCTGACGTCAGGGAAGATGGCGCGCTCACGGGGATAGAACATGATGTCGCCGAGATACAGGTGATTGGTCGGTACGTACACGGCCATCATCATTTCCGGACCACGTCCGCGGTCCACCTCGAACTCCTTCGTCAGAAATCCCATGACCCAGCCCCGGCTCGGGTCATCCACCATCACAACGCGCTTGAATCCCGTCTCGTTGTCTGGCGAGAACGCCACCACGAGTTGCTTCACTGGCGCGTAGATGGTCCGGAATACCGGGATCATCATCAGCCAGCTCTCGGCCCGTGCCAGCACTCGCCGGCCGATGACGTTCGTCGTCACGGCACCTGCACTCAGCACGACGAGCAGCGTGAGGAGCACGCCGGCAAATCGGGCCACGTAGTCTCGGAGCGGCCCTGATTCCAGCACTGCGGACCCCAGAGCCCATCCCACCAACGGCGCCGCGAAACCACCAATGATACCGAAGATCCACACCAGTGCGTACACACTGATCAGGAGTGGAACGGTGACGAAGAACCCCGCGATGAAGCTGCGTCGCAGCCACTGCATCAGAGCCATCCGGCTCCTATCGCCAGCAGGATGATTGCGCCGGCCACGATGCGGTACCACGCAAAGGGGGCGAAACCATTGCGCGCCACGTATCGCACGAAGGGTTTCACCACAACGAGGGCAGCGAGGAACGCCATCACGAACCCGATCGCGATCTCCGCGCCACGCTCAGGCGCCAGCTGGTGTCTCACCTCCCACAAATCGTGCAGAAACGCCCCAGCCAGTGCCGGCATCGCTAGAAAAAACGAGAACTCCGCAGCCGCGGCCCGATCGAGCCCGGCGAGCAGACCACCCATAATCGTTGCGCCCGACCGCGATACGCCCGGCACCAGCGCCAACATCTGTGCAACGCCCACGGCGAACGCCCGTGGAATGGGTGTTTGATCGGCGACGAACACGACGGGCTTCGGTCGAAACCGCTCAATCAGCAGGATCACGACGCCGCCGATGATAAAGGCAGAGGCAATCACCGCGGGGCTCTGATACAGCTGGCCCTTCACCCAATCCGACAGGAGCACGCCTGCCACACCCGCCGGGATCGACGCGATGATCAACATCAGCGCAAACCGCCGCGCCGACGGATCTGACGCCAGCCCGAGAAACGCGTCGAGGATTTTCTGACGGTACAGCCACATCACGGCGAGGACGGATCCAAACTGGATCATCACCGTGAACACGCCGCCGGGGTCGTCAAATCCGAGGAGTTGGCCGGTCAGCAGCAGATGTGCGGTGGACGAGATCGGCAGGAACTCGGTGAGTCCCTGCACGATCCCGAGCACGGCGGCAAGCAGATAGGTCAAGCCTGAGTAGAGCCGGTCGTTCGAGAACGGCTACGAGGCCTTGGCTCGCTTCTGTTTCTTCCCACCCTGGACAACGTCGCCAGACGAAGCCGTAGCCGCGGCTCGCGCCTTACCGCCGCTGAGGATGATCGCGATCGCCGATGCGATGAAGATCGTCGAGTAGGTGCCGCTGACGATGCCGACGAGCATCGTGAACGAGAACCCGCGCAGCGCCTCACCGCCAAACAGGAAGATCGACAGCACCGCCAGGAACGTCGTGCCGGCGGTGATGATCGTGCGCGACAGCGTCTGGTTGACGCTCTCGTTGACTATCTTGTCGAGCGGCTCACGTCGCCGCGACCGCAGGTTCTCGCGCACGCGGTCGAAGATGACGATCGTGTCGTTCACCGAGTAGCCGGTGATGGTCAGGATCGCCGCGACGACGTTGAGCGACAGTTCGTATTTGAAGAACACCAGGAACGCCAGCGTCACGAGCACGTCGTGCAGCGTGGCGGCGATGGCGCCGACGGCAAACGAGAACCGGAACCGGAAGCCGATATAGATTGTGATTGCCGCGAGCGAGGCCAACGTGGCGTAGATGCCGCGCAGCTGCAGATCGCGCCCGATGACGGCGCTCACCAACTCGCGATTGACGATCGTGAATTTGGGCAGGCCGGCTTTCTGTAAGGCCGCTTCCACGTTGGACGAGGCCTGTTCGAGGCTGTTGCCCTCGACCGCGCCTTCCGTCTGCGGAAGGCGGATGAGCATGCGACGCTCACTGACGTCGCCGTATTGCTGCACGACCTCTTCGCCGGGTAGAGGATCCACGGCGTTGCGGACCTGCTCTTCGGTGACCGGCTGATCGAACTGGACGACGACCAGCGTGCCGCCCGAGAAGTCGATGCCGAGCGGCATACCCTTGACGGCAATCATGCCGAGGCCGCCGAGGATGACGATCGCCGACAGCGCGATCGCGTGCCACTTCCAGCGCAGGAAGTTGTAGTTGGCGTTGTTCAGAAGCTGCATGTCAGATACTCAAAGTCTGCGCGGCGGTCTGACGGCGGCTCAAGACCAGCTCGAATGCCGTGCGGGACACGAACACCGCAGTAAACACGTTCGACAGAAGACCGATGATCAGCGTGACCGCGAATCCGCGAATGGTGCTGGTGCCGAACTGAAGAAGCAGCAGTGCGGCGATAAGCGACGAGACGTGGGTGTCCACAATCGTCCACCACACACGATCGAATCCGGCGTTGACGGCCGCCCGCGCGCCACGCGCCGTCGCCAGCTCCTCTTTGATGCGTTCGAAGATCAGCACGTTTGAATCGACGCCCATGCCGATCGTCAGAATGAACCCGGCGATGCCCGGCAGCGTCATCACGCTGCTCAGAAACGCCATCAGGCCGAGCAGGATCACCAGGTTGGCCACGATGGAGATGACCGCGTTGATCCCGGTGAGCTTGTAGTAGAAGACCATGAACAGCACAACGAAGGCGAGTCCGGCCAGCGATGAGATAAAGCCGGCGCGAATCGATTCAGCGCCGAGCGACGGCCCGACCGTGCGCTCTTCGAGATAGTCCATCGACGCCGGCAGTGCGCCGGACTTCAGCGTGATCACCGTGTCGACCATTTCGTCGTGGTTGATGCCCGTGATCTGACCGCTGTCAGTGATGCGACCCTGAATCGTCGCCACCGACATCACACGGTTGTCGAGGACGATGGCCATCGGACGGCCGATGTTGGTTTGCGTGAAGTTGCCAAAGCGGGCCGCCGCGTCCTGCTTCAGCGTGAAGTGCACCGCGGGCCGGTTGAATTCATCGAGCGACTGCTGCGCATTGCGCAGGTCGCGGCCCGTCACTGCGGCGGCACGCTTCACCGCGTAGAACACCGTTCCGGCTGTCCCGGCGGTGCCGCCGCCTTCCTGCCGTCCGGGCAGAATTTCGACGTCCGTCGGCACGTTGTTGTTAAACGCCTGCAGAGCGGATTCGCGATTCGGGAACGGCCCCTGATCGACCAGCGTCAGCTTCAGCTGGGCCGTGGACCGGATGATTTCCTTCGCGCGGCGCACATCGCTCACGCCTGGCAACTGCACCAGGATCTGATCCGCGCCGCTGTAGCGCGCGACGATCGGCTCGGCGACGCCGAGTTCGTTGACACGCCGCTCGATGGTCTCGAGCGCCTGCGTGACCGTCTGCTCGCGAAGCTGGTTCACGATGTTGGGCTTCATGCGGAACGAGAAACCGCCCGTCTCAGACGAGCGGTCGTAGTTCGTGTCCGCATCCACCGATGCCGTCCGGAACCCGGCATCGTCCTGGATGCCCTCGACGCGGAATTCGGTCGGGCTCACGACGTCGGCCTTGGTGAACTGCACACCCGCGCGCTGCATCGAATCCCGCAGACGCTCGACCGTCGTCTCGGTCTCGACGCGCAACGCGTCATCGGTGTGCACACGGAGGACCAGGTGCACGCCGCCTTTGAGATCGAGCCCGAGCTTGATCTTGCTCTCGGGTGGGTAAAACGACCAGATCGACAGGCCGATGACGGCCACGATCAGTATGAGTCTCCAGCGAGTGTCTTTCATTGCTGATTGCCCTCAGGGACGACGGGTTCCTGGCCCTGATATCCGACGATGGCCGCGCGTGAAACCTCGATGCGCACGTTGTTGGCCACTTGTAGCTGAACGGACTGATCGCTGACACGAGTGATCGTTCCGTAGATTCCTCCGGTCGTAATGACTTTATCGTTGACTTTCAACGCGGCAAGGAACGATTGCACCTTCTGCTGGCGCTTGCGCATCGGCAGCACCATCACGAAATAGAAGATGCCGAGGATCAGCGCAAAAGGAATGAGCTGCAGCCACGGGTTTGGTGCGCCCTGCTGCGGCGCGGCCATGGCTAACAAAAACGGATCAAGAAGGCTCATGAGTCGAGAGACAGGCGGGATACCGAGCGAACGAACTCCTGCCTGAAGCGTTCGAAAGTACCGAGTTGAATAGCCTCCCTGATCCGTTGCATGGTGTCAAGGTAAAAGGTCAAGTTATGCAACGTGTTAAGGGCTCCGGCCGTCATCTCGCCGGCCTGATACAGATGCCGTAGATAGGCCCGCGAGTGATGCGTGCAGGTATAACAGCGACAGGCCGGATCGACCGGGCTTTCGTCCTCAGCGTACTTCGCGTTCTTGATATTCAGACGGCCAAGACTGGTGAACAGCTGTCCGTTACGGGCATTCCTGGTCGGCAGGACGCAGTCGAACATGTCGATTCCACGCGCCACACACTCAACCAGATCTTCAGGGGTTCCCGCTCCCATTAAGTATCGCGGCGAATCGGCCGGCAGTCGACCAGCCGTTTCCTGAACGACCGTATACATCTGATCGATGGGTTCACCCACGCTGAGACCGCCGATCGCATAGCCCTCGAAGCCAATAGCGACCGTGGCGTCTGCGCTTTCTTGACGGAAGTCAGAGAAGACACCGCCCTGGACGATGCCGAACTGCGCCTGGCCAGGATTGGTTACCATCACGTCGGAAGGCGGAGTTCCGCGCAGGCGCTCGAGCCTGGCGCGGCAGCGGGCAGCCCACCGCACTGACCGCTGCATCGAATCGACTGCGGCCTCTCGAGTGGCCGGATAGGCCAGGCACTCGTCGAGCACCATGGCGATGTCGGACCCAAGTCGCGCCTGGATGTCGACCGCGCGCTCGGGCGTAAGCTGATGGCGAGAGCCGTCGAGGTGCGACTGAAACTCGGCGCCGTCTTCGGTGATAGTCCGCCGTTGGGCGAGGCTGAACACCTGAAACCCACCACTGTCTGTCAGCATCGGACGGTCCCAGCCGATAAAGCGGTGGAGGCCGCCGCGACGAGCGATGAGCGCATCGCCTGGGCGCAGAAACAAATGATAGGTGTTGCCGAGAATGATTTCCGCGCCGCTCTCGAGCAGGTCGCGGTGAAGTGTGGCCTTGACCGCCCCTTGCGTGCCAACGGGCATGAACGCCGGCGTCTGCACGAGACCATGCGGCGTTTCGAACTCGCCCAGTCTCGCCGGGCCGTCGGTGCCGCGCAACGTGAAGCGAAACGGCCTGCCCTGAGCCCTGTCGAAAGGCGTGCCCTGAGCGTTGTCGAAGGGGCGTCCCAACCCGTCTATTATTAAGGAAACCGTGGCAAAACGACGTGTCGGTGTGATTTATGGTGGGCGATCGGGCGAGCATGAGGTCTCGATCGTCTCGGCGTCATCAATCTTCGCGAACCTCGATACCAGTCGGTACGAACCTGTTCCCATTCGCATCGAGAAAGACGGTCGATGGGTTCTTCCCGCTCGTCCTCCAGCCGTTGCCTCCGCGGCGGACGTGACGAAGCTCGGGCCTGGCTCGAGTGATGGCGCTCCCGCGGTTGAACCGACCGCGGCTATTCGCGGTCTCGACGTCGTCTTCCCGGTCCTGCATGGACCGTACGGAGAAGACGGCACCGTGCAGGGACTCCTGGAGTTGGCCAACGTCGCCTATGTCGGCGCAGGGGTCCTTGGGTCAGCCGTCGGCATGGACAAAGCGGTGATGAAGACGATCTTCGCCGCTCACAATCTGCCTATCGTCCCGCACCTCACCGTCATGCGCCGGGAGTGGCAAGCGGACCCGCGGGGCATCACGTCCCGCGTCGCCAATGAGCTTCGCTATCCAGTCTTCGTCAAGCCTGCGAATCTGGGATCGAGCGTCGGCATCTCGAAGGCGAAGAACGACGAGAGCTTCTGTGAGGCGATGGCGCTCGCGCTGCGATTCGACAAGAAGATCGTCATCGAGGCCGGCGTGTCGAATGCGCGCGAGATCGAGTGCGCCGTACTCGGGAACGACGACCCCGAGGCATCGGTTCCTGGCGAGATCGTCGTGACCCACCGTGACGGCTTCTACTCGTATACCGCCAAATACATCGATGCCAGTGGCGCGACGACGAAGATTCCTGCGGATCTGTCGGCGGCGATGATTGAACAGGTCAGACGGCTCAGCATCGAGGCGTTCCGCGCCCTCGAACTCTCGGGGATGTCGCGCGTGGACTTTTTCATCGACGGTCAGACGAACGCGTTGTTCCTCAATGAGGTCAACACAATCCCAGGGTTCACGTCGATCTCGATGTATCCGAAGATGTGGGAGGCCAGCGGTCTTCCTTATCCCGCGCTCATCGATCGGCTCCTCACGCTGGCGCTCGAGCGGCACGCGGACAAGCAGCAATTGCACACCAGCATTACATGAGGCTCGCAGCGTCCGCCGCGGCCACGCTCCTCCTCATCGCAACGCTCGGCGCACAGACAACAGGACTGACGGCAGGTCCTCAGTTGGTGCGCGTCTATAACACCATCTTCGACGCGCGATTCGATCAGGTCCCGGCACTGCTCACGCAGACGTGCGGGACCGCACCCAAGGAAGCCTGCCAGCTGCTTGAAGTCGTGGCACTGTGGTGGCAGATCCAGCTCGATCCGAAGAACCGCGTGCATGACGACGAGTTTCAAACCAAGGCCAATGCCGCGATTGCCGCGATCGAAGGGTGGACAACGCGCGAACCCATGCGCGCCGAGGCGTGGCTCTATCTCGGCGGCGCGTACGGTGCCCGCGCCCAGTGGCGGGTGCTCAGGGAAGAACGATTAGCGGCAGCTCGCGACGGCAAGCGCATCAAGAATGCCCTGGAGCAGGCGCTCGCGCTCGACCCGTCTCTGAACGATGCCTATTTCGGCATCGGTCTGTATCACTACTACGCCGACGTCGCCCCCGCCGCATTCCGCATGCTGCGATGGGTGTTGCTGCTGCCAGGCGGTGACCGGCTTGAAGGCATGCGAGAGATGCTGCGTGCGCGCAGCGAGGGACAACTCCTGCAGAGCGAGGCCGACTATCAGCTGCACCTGATTTACCTCTGGTACGAGAAGCAGCCGGAACGCGCTCTGCAACTGCTGCGCGGCTTACACGACCGCCATCCGAGAAATCCGTTGTTCGTGCAGCTCAGTGCGGAGATTCAGGACGTCTATCTTCACGATCTGCAGGCAAGCCGACAGACCTGGCAGACCTTGCTCGAATCAGCCCAGGCGCGTCGCGTCGCCGAACCCGCGATGACCGAGGCCACCGCACGGCTTGGGCTCGCCCGCGTGCTCGATCGTCTCTCGGACCCGGACACCGCGATGCCACATCTCCGCGCGATCATCGAGACAAAGCCACCGGGACCCTATGGCGTGCTCGCGCGCGCGCAACTCACGCTCGGACAGATGCTCGATCGTCTCGGCCGACGCGAAGAGGCACTGCGCGCGTATCACGCGGCGCTCGATGTCGTGCCTCCCGATGATCCAGACCGCGTTGTTCGCGCGGCGCGTGCGGGGATACGAGGACGATGAATTTACGATTGACGATCGACGATTGACGATTGCGCGCGATGATCACACGCACGATCACCGAAGGAACGTTCAATCATCAATTCAATCCGTCAATCGTCGATCGTCGATGGTCAATTGCGCTGCAGTGATCGATCGCTCGTGCCGACACTTGACATCGTGGGTGCGTTTGCACGTGTCGTCGGGTATCGCGGCGACTCGATCTTTTGACAAGCAACGCGATTTTGTGCTTGACACAAAGGAAATCTCACCCATAATCTACATCTGGTATGAGGGTGGATGGCTCAGCCCACCCGTTGTGACGGCCACGCGGTCCGTCGGAGGTTGAGCCGCACAGCCT
>JBKPRH010000116.1:0-12803 GCA_046765795.1 Acidobacteriota bacterium
AGTACATAGTGACCGAGAAAATGCGCGTGAGCGCGAGCTCGGTCATGAGCAGTGCGGCCGACACCGCACTGATGCCCGCCAGTACCCCTCGAGTCAGGCGCTTGGTTCCGACAACTGAGTCGGGAGGTGCCAGTCGATTGACGCCAACGGTGGCGGGACCAACGTGTTTTGTCATCGCTCGAAGTCTACATGCAGCGTCGAACTGAATCGTGCGCGCATGGTGTCGAACGAAATGTCCAGTAATTCCACACGTTCCGACGCATCTGCCCACGTCTGCCCAGATCGGGCACACGCTTTGCACAACTGTAACGGCGCGATGTCCTGTTGATGTCGGTAGGAGGATACGTGAGCCGATCGATTCTGCTTCTTGCGTGTGTCCTGATTGCTGGGAATGCAGGTGCGCAAGCGCTGCAGACGACGACCGAAACGGCTCACACCGGCACGACCGCGACGAGCACGGCGGCGAGTACGCCCGCGACCACACCACAGCCGCCCACGACATCAGCACCCACATTCCGTAGCAACGTCGACCTCGTCGCCCTGAATGTCGTCGTCACTGACGGCGATCAGAAGTATGTGTCGGGCTTGGGCCCGTCGGATTTCGCGGTCTTCGAGGACGGCGTCCAGCAGGACGTTTCGTTCTTCGGCGCGTCCAACGTGCCGCTCGATCTGGCAATTCTTCTCGATACGTCAGCGAGCATGACCGGCAAGATGCAGTTGGTGCAGCAGGCGGCCATCGGCTTCCTCAAGACGCTGCGCGACGGCGATCGAGCCATCATCGTCGATATCAAAGACGCGACGAAGATCATGTACCCGCTCGGTGGTGATATGGAGGCGGCGAAACAGGCGATCCTGACGACGGCCCCGAAGGGTGGCACGGCGCTGTATAACGGCACGTATCTCACGTTGAAAGAGATGGTGAAAGAACGCCGGACCAATGGCGACGTTCGCCGTCAGGCGCTGGTCGTCCTCTCTGACGGTGACGATACGGCCAGCCTGGTCAGCTATGACGATCTGATGGATCTGGCGAAGCAGTCGGGCATCGCGATCTACACCATCACCATGCGCTCGAAGTTCCTGGTGCAGCAAGCGGCATCTCGCGGGCACTCCTACTTCTCGCAGTCGGAGTTCGGGATGAAGGCTCTGGCGCAGGAGACCGGGGCGCGCTCGTTCTTCCCGACCGATCTGAGCGAACTGTCGGGCGTCTACGCGTCGATCGCCGAGGAACTGGCGACGCAGTATGCGATTGGCTACTCGTCGAAGAATCCGAGATTGGACGGCTCCTATCGCCGTGTGATCGTTCGCATCGCCGACAAGCCTGGCGTGCGCACTCGCACACGCGCAGGATACACGGCTGCGCGGGCCCAGCGAACGGCATCAGCTGGGACCCATTGATGCCGGGCGGGTCTCAGGACCCGCCTCTACTAAAATGGGCGGGTGCTTGGCTCCGCCCTCGCGCTCACCGCTGCAGCCTGGCTGGCGCTCCTTGTCATCACTCCGCTTGCGCCCTCATTCATCGCGACGCTGATGTACGCGGCGGGCAGCGTCATCTGTCATCAACTTCCTGAACGCTCGTTTCATCTGGCAGGCTTTCAGTTGCCCGTCTGCGCACGTTGCCTCGGCATCTATGCCGGCGCTGCGGTGGCAGCCTCGGTTCACGTGCTTGTCGCACCCGTCGCGGAGGCAGCGCGGTGGCGATTGCTCAGTCCTTCAGCCGCACGCCGAGTGTTTCTGGTAAGCGCTCTGCCCACGATCGTGACCGTCGCCCTCGAGTGGTCGGGCGTGTGGGCTCCTGGGAACGTCGTCCGAGCGATGGCGGGTCTCGTTGTCGGTGCCGGCGGCGCGCTCGTGGTGATGAGTGCAGTGGCTACGCTAAACTACAACGAATGCCTGCGACGACGGCCGATCGAGCACAGCCAGATACCACCGCATATCTAATCTGCGCGGCAGCCTGGCTGGTTCCCGGTGCGGGACATCTCTGGCTGGGGCGGCGTCAGAAGGGCATTGTCTTCCTCGTCGCGCTGACGCTTATGTTCATCTTCGGGCTGTGGCTCGAGGGTGCGCTGTTTCCGTTTCAGCTCGCCGAACCGCTCGTCGCGCTGGGTGCGCTAGCCGATCTGGGCGTTGGGCTGCCGTACATCATCGCGCGAGCCACCGGTGCCGGGGCCGGCAGCGTTGTGGCCATCACTTATGAGTACGGGAACACCTTCGTGATCGTCGCCGGACTGCTCAACATGCTGGTTGTTCTCGACGCGTTCGACATCGCCAAGGGCCGCAAGTGACCAGCCACTTCGGACTGATGGTGATCTTCTCGCTGTTCGTGTCGATCGTGTTTGCGACGCTCATGCGCGACGAGCCGCGTGAGCAGTTGACGTTCGGCGGGCGGCTCTTCGCAGGATTCATCGGCGCGGGCGTCCTCATCGGGTGGCTGCTGTATCCGCTGCCGCTGTGACGAGCGACACGATGGAACTGCAAGGCTCGATCACAGCCGCCGGGTACCGCTTCGCCATCATCGTGTCGAGGTTCAACGCAGAGATCACGGAAGGATTGCTGAGCGGCGCCAGAGCCGCGCTCGAATCTGCACAGGTGCGTGCCGACGACATCACCCTCGTGCGAGTGCCCGGAGCGTTCGAGATTCCCATGACCGCTCGTCGCCTTGCGGAGACCGGACGGTTCGATGCGATCATCTGCCTCGGATGCGTGATCAAGGGCGAGACGATGCACTTCGAGTACATCGCCGCGGCGGTCTCGCAGGGAATCATGGACGTGGGGACGGCAACGGGCATTCCGGTCACCTTCGGCGTGTTGACGACGTTGACGGATGAGCAGGCGGCCGTGCGTGCCGCAGCGGACACCGAGAACAAGGGACGCGAGGCGGCGCTCGCCGCGATCGAGATGGCGACGTTGTGGCGGCAGATCGGTGAGAGCGGACTGCATGAACACTGAGTCGCGACCCTCATCGGCGCAGGCGTCACCCGAGTCGCGGCATCGTGCCCGTGAGGCCGCGGTCCAGATGCTGTATCAGTGGGAGGTTGGCCGCGTCTCCATGGACGAAGTGCTGCGGATGTTCTGGAGCCATCCTCCCGAGGGCACGCCGTTGACGGAAGACCTGCGCGCGTTTGCGACGTCGCTGGCGTCGGGCACGGCGGACCACGTCGCCGAGCTCGATCCGCTGATCGTGGATGCGGCGGACAATTGGCGGATCGAGCGGATGAACGTGCTCGACCGACTGATTCTGCGGCTGGCTGTCTACGAGTTTCTGCACGAGCCCGAGACCCCGGGCAAGGTGATCATCAACGAGGCACTGGAGCTGGCGCGATCGTTCAGCGCCGACGACTCGGTGCGCTTCATTAACGGAATTCTCGACGCAATCCGCCGCACGCTGTCACGCGAATGAGCACAGACGAATCCGATCAGGTCATTCAACGCCGGGCTAACCTTCAGGAGCTCAGAGCGCTCGGCGTCGATCCCTATCCAAGGCGGTTCGAGCACGGCGTGCCGATTGGCGCGATCGTGACCGATCACGGCGTCAAGACAGCAGAGGAGCTCGAGAGTCCACGCATCACCGTTCGCACGGCCGGACGGATTCTGGCGATCCGCGGCTTCGGCAAAGCCGGCTTTCTCCAGCTCTCGGATGGCATGGCGCGCGTCCAGGTCTATGTGCGTCAGGACGCGGTCAGCGCGCACGACTATTCAGTGTTCAAGCTGCTCGACCTTGGCGACTTTGTTGGAGTCGAGGGGTATCTCTTTCGGACCCGAACGAACGAGTTCAGCATCCACGTCACATCGCTGACGTTTCTCTCGAAGTGTCTGCTGCCGCTACCGGAGAAGTGGCATGGACTGCAAGATATCGAGACGCGTTACCGTCAGCGGTATCTCGATCTCATCGTCAACCCGGATTCGCGCCGCGTGTTCGAGGTTCGCAGCCGCGCCGTCACCGCGTTCCGTGAGTTCCTGATCGGTCGGGGGTTTGTCGAAGTCGAGACGCCGATGATGCAGCCGATTGCCGGCGGCGCTCTGGCCCGGCCGTTTGTGACGCATCACAACACGCTCGACATGCGTTTGTTCATGCGCATCGCTCCGGAGCTGTATCTCAAGCGCCTGACGGTCGGCGGCATCGAGCGGGTCTTCGAGATCAATCGGAACTTCCGCAACGAAGGGATCTCGACGCAGCACAATCCCGAGTTCACGATGCTCGAGTTCTATTGGACGTACGCCGACTACAACGACCTGATGGCGTTCACCGAGGAATTGCTGCAGCACGTGGCCTTGAAGTCAGTTGGGACCGATCAGCTCACCTTCGGCGAGCACGCGATCTCGCTGGCACCGCCGTATCGACGGCTGTCGCTGCGTGAAGGGGCACGCGCTGCCGCAGCGAAGCGACTTGACACAACGGTGACGGAGGCCGAGTTGCGATCGGCGGAGACAGCCGCAGCGCTCGCCGCGAGACTTGGCATCGCAGTGCATCCAGGCAGCGGAGCAGGGAAGATCGCGGCCGACATCTTCGAAGCGCTGTGCGAGGACGATCTCGTGCGCCCGACGTTCGTCTATGACTTTCCGACCGAAGTGTCGCCGCTCTCAAAACAGAAGCCGGACGATCCTGATACGGTCGAACGCTTCGAGCTCTACATCGGCGGGTTCGAAGTGGCGAATGCCTTTAGTGAGCTGAACGATCCTGTCGAGCAGCGGCGTCGCTTTGAAGAGCAACTGCGTCAACGCGCCGGCGGCAACGAAGAGGCCCACGCGATGGACGAGGACTACATCCGCGCGCTGGAGTACGGGCTTCCACCGACTGGTGGTGAAGGGATCGGCATCGATCGGCTGGTGATGCTGCTCACTAACAGTCCGTCGATTCGCGACGTCATTTTGTTTCCGCTGATGCGACCGCGGTAAAGGTCCGGCTAAAACCGGACACGACACCTGTTTTATCGCAGCTGAATCGTGACGACCTTTTCCGAAGGCACCGGACGGCCGTTGAGCATCGCCGGCGTGTAGAGCCACTCGCGCGCGGCTTGCAGCACAAGACGGTCGTACAACGGATGCGACGACTGCTGCATTGACGCGCTGGTCACGCGTCCATCCGTTCCAATTTCCACCCTGACCGAGGCCGTGGGGCTGCCCATTCCCGCGATGCCTGATGGAATCGCAGGAATGATCTGGCGAACCACCACTGGCTGGCTCACTTCGGTCGAAGGCGCATGATCGGTCGCTGACGATGGGGGTGCCTTGGTTGACGATGCGGTGGCCGTCGTGGGTACCGGCGACGGTGCAGGAGTCGCTTCCGCAACCTTGGGCGACTCCACCGCCGGCACAAGCGCCTTCTGTTCGGGACGTGCCTTCGGGCTGGCGTCCGCGAGCTCGATGAATCCCGAGGCAAGTGTGCGCAGGTCTTCGGCCTCGGACGTGTCCTTGAAACCGTCCGTCGCAGTGATGGCCACGACCAGATCGAACTTCTTCGCCGCACCGGCTCGATCGCCGCTCTTGAACTGGTCGCGGGCTTCGTTGAACGTCTTGCGAGCAATGCCCGGGAGCAGTCTCTTCTTGGCGTCCGAGACCATGGACACAAATCGCGGCGATACGTCCTCTGCGGACGGCTCAAACGTTGGCGTCGACGCAATGAGGGAGTCCACTTCGCTGCTCGCGTCTTGCGCACGACCGAGGGCCAGCATGCACAGCGCCCTGTACTGCTGCGCCTCGGGCTCGTGCACCGGTGCGAGCAGGGTCAACGCGTCCTCGTAATTGGCCGCATCGTAGAGGGCTTTGGCCTTGGTCAGTGGTTCCTGCGCAGAAACAGTCGCCACTGCGCAGAATGCAGTCACAACGGCGCACAAGACCCGACAGCACCTGCCCTGAGCGAGCGTTCGTCGCGCCACGGCCGCGAGGAATGCGAGTCGAAGGGTCATCGCTGTCTCATGTCGATGGAGACCCGTGCCGTGTCTTTCATCGTCACCATGACGTTCGCCCGGCGTTCGCCAAGTTGCGGATGACGGAACACGATCTCATGGGCGCCGAGCGTCTGCGGCAGATTACCGAGTGGGGTCTCGCCGATGCGAGTGCCGTCGATGAAGACCTCAGCCCAGGGAATCGCGTTGATATTCACTGGGGCTCGTGGCAAGTCAACGGCTAGTGCGGCAGTCTGGCCAGCCGTTACATTGACCGTCCGGGTTGCCCGATATCCAAGCGGGTCGGAAACTAGTTCGATGACGTGTTCACCGGCCGGCAACAGGATGCGATCCATGTCGCTCGTCCCGATCAGTCGCTGGTCCTCAAAGACCTGCACCGGCACGGGCGAGGCGATGGCGATCGATCCGGGTACGGCTGCCACCTGCGTCGAACCTCCAAAGAACAAGGACGCCGTGGCGCCAGCCTCGATCTGCACCGTGCGGGTGTGGGTCGTGCCGTCCGCGCGCACCACGACGCGATGCTGACCGACGGGCAGATCGCGTAACGTGACTGGCGCGAGACCGCGCATTTGACCGTCCACCATGACTTCGCTGCCCGCAGGATCGGTGGTGATCGAGAGGTTCCCGACTTGAGCACCCGTCGCGGGCGTCGACGCCGGCGTGTCGGCCCACGTGATGTGGTGAATCGTGGTTGCGCCGTTGGTGACCGATACCGGCAGCTCCTTCACAGTCGAGCCGTGCTGCACGGTGAGCGAATAACTCCCGGCAGGCATGGACAGCGATAGCGGGGTAATGCCCTTGGCCGCGCCGTTCAATCGGACCTCGGCACCAGGTGGATCTGACTCGATTCGAAGGCTGCCTCCCGCGGCGGCCGCGGGCATTTGCCATCGATCTTTCCAGTACACTCCAGCTGTGATCAGCGCGATCGCGACAACGACAAGGGAGCCTCCGGCGAAGAGACGGCGGCGATCACTCCGGACGGCACCATTGGTATTGGGGGCGTCGGGGGTTTCTGCTGCGAACTCGAAGGTGGCGTCGTTCGTCCCGATATCAACGACATTGGAAGGCCGTTTCCCGAACGCGGCGACGATCTTTGTTTTGGGCGCTGAAGGCACGACGAAAACTGTTAGCGTGGTACGTGCCAAGGTGCGAATTTATGCAGATGGGCCAGATCGCTGCTGATTGCCTTGATAAGTTCGCCGATAGGCTGACTGTTGTCAGGCAAGACAGGGACTCTGACCCACAGTCTGACTCGCTCCGGAGGCTTGCATAAGTGGTTGGCCACTGTGAGATTTGAGCTGTTTGTCGCCCTCCGTTATCTGCTCGCGCGCCGTCAGCACGCGTCGATCTCGCGCGTGTCGCTGTTCTCGACGATCGGCGTCGCGGTAGGCGTGATAGCCCTGATTGTGGCGCTTGCCCTGATGACCGGACTTCAGGGGGAGCTTCGCAACCGGATCCTCGGGTCAACGGCGCATATATATGTGTGGCGGATCGGCGGGATCGACGACTACCACGCTGAAGTCAAACGGCTGAGCCAGTTCGGAGGCGTCGTCGGAGCCGGCCCGGCTATATTCGGGAAGGCCATCGTCTCGAGTGGGAGTGAAACGGCCTTCATCACCCTCAAAGGCATTGACCCCACTCTCGAAGGACACGTCACGGACATCGAACGGACGATGCAACAGGGCAAGCTCCTCGCGCTCGAAGGCGCCGAGGGTACTGACGACGATGAACGCCCCGGCATCCTCCTTGGACAAGATCTCGCCAAGCAGATAGGCGTCAAGGTCGGTGACCTGGTTGAACTCACTAGTCCCACGGCGACGTTGACACCGACCGGCAGCATGTTGCGCGCCCGCACCGTTCGTGTCGCCGGGATCTTTGCGCTGGGTCTGTTTGAGTTCGATTCGGCGTACGGGTTTGTCTCGCTCGAGCTGGCCAAGCGACTCCTCGCGAAAGATCATCCCGACCTGATTCAGTTGCGCGTGAACGACATCTACCGCGCGAACGCTATCGCGAGAGAAATCGAGAACACGCTGGGCGACAAGTATTCCGCCGACGACTGGTCGCGTATGAACCGGTCACTATTCTCGGCGCTCACGCTGGAGAAGATGGCGATCTCGATCACCATCGGCTTGATCGTGTTGGTCGGCGCGTTGAACATCATCTCGTCGCTCATTCTGCTCGTCAGGCAGAAGAGCCGCGATATCGCCATCTTGAAAACGATGGGCACGTCATCGAGGCGGGTGATGGGCATCTTCATGATGCAGGGACTCGTGATCGGTGTCGTCGGCACGACCGTTGGCACCGTCGTCGGCGTCTCGCTGTGCTGGGTGCTTGATCGATACAAGCTGATTCAGATTCCGATGGACGTGTATCAGGTCTCTCACGTCCCGTTTGTCGTGCTCCCATGGGACCTGCTGACGGTGGTCGTCGCCACGATCCTGATTTGTTTCCTCGCCACGATCTATCCATCGCGCCAGGCGTCGGCGCTCGATCCCGTGCAAGCGCTTCGGGCTGAATAAGCGACATGGCGTTCGTCGAAGTCAGCGGTCTCAACAAAACCTACGAGGTTGGCCTGCAACGTCTGCACGTGTTGCGCGACCTCGAACTGCGCGTCGCGCACGGCGAGATGGTGGCCGTCGTCGGCGCGTCAGGCGTCGGAAAGAGCACGCTGCTCCACCTGCTGGGCGGACTCGATCGCGCGGATGCGGGTCAGATTCACGTCGCCGACACCAACCTTCGCGCGATGAGCGATGGCGCGCTGGTAGAGTTCCGCAACCGGAACGTCGGGTTCGTCTTTCAGTTCCATCACTTGTTGCCCGAGTTCGACGCCGCAGAAAACGTCGAGATGCCGATGCGCATTGCCCGTCGTCCGTTGAAAGAAGCACGGGCGCGGGCAACGGAACTGCTCGGGCGTGTGGGGTTAGCGGAACGGCTGGAGCATCGCCCCGGCATGTTGTCAGGCGGAGAGCAACAGCGCGTTGCAGTCGCTCGAGCTCTGGTGATGGGACCGGCGTTGCTCCTCGCCGATGAGCCCACCGGGGACCTCGACGAGCACACCGCCGACGCGCTGCACGATCTGCTTCGTGAGATGCACAGGGAACGTCAGCTCACGTCAATCATCGCGACGCACAATCCGCGACTCGCCGCGGCGTGCGATCGCGTCCTGCGGATGGAACACGGGCAATTGCACCCGGCGTGACGCCGGGCGAGGCATGCCTCGCCCCGACGAACGTCAATTGGTCTGCGTGGCACGTGTTGCGTAATCCCAATGCTTCGTGGCCCGCTGGACGACATCATCGACGTCCTGCTCGAGGATGAAGCGCTCCTTCACCAGCGCAGTAGCCGCGGCGCGGATCTTCTCGAGATAGTCGTCGCGCCCCTTGTAACGCTCTTCGATTGACGGCCGCGGATCATGGCGTGCCTCGCGTTCGGTGCGCGTGCGCGCCAGCGGCAGGTACGAACCGAGCAACGCATAGATCGTCGTCGGATTCCCGATGCGCTCCGCACGGAAGTTCCATCCTGTCGTCGTCGCGAGCGGAACCGCGACTTCGGCGACGCGAATTCCAGCTAGTTCGTTGCCGTCAGCATCGACCTGCGGCACGAGGAAGGGGAGTGCCGAGAATTTGTCGTTGATCACCTGCCCGGGGCCTTCGATGATGCGAGGATCACCGACACCTGCAATCTCTGGGAACTTCACCCCCGTCGCGGGGACGAGCGTCTTGTTGCGCAGATTCGGATATCGGCTATTCGGCGGACGCACATCTGACACGGCCCACTGATGCGCCGCGCGTAGCAGTGCGCGCATCACGTTCGCCTGTGGCGTGGGATTGCCCATCGCCTGGCCTGCACCGAACGACGGAGGAAACGCGGACTCACCATGCTGCGTGCCGGAGAGCAGGTAGATGCGCACGTTGTCGGGGACCGTCGCGTCAGACTTTCCATCGATCGTCGTATGCGTCAAGGCAGCGGCGCGGCCCTGTCCCCAGTACTCGACTGACGTATTGGTGTAGATCACTTTCGGCATCTGGTCCGGCTTGTAGGCCGCGAGGATGCCGTCGCGTGTGCCCTGCACGTCGCGCTGTTCGAGATCGGTGAAGGGGAACCGAGTCGCCGGAAAAGACGAATAGCCTGGCGCCGCGAATCGCTCGTTGAATGATCCCTGTCCTGCGCCTGCGATGTGCGGCCACACGAGATCGAAGACGCGTCGGTCGCGCTCGTCGGCATTAAATCCATCGTGAAGGAACTGACGCAGGAAGCGGCCACTCTGCGAGACGCCGAACACGTACGCGGATCGTCCGCGCACGGGCATGTCGAGGTTGTGGAGAAACGCGGACGCGGTATCGCGAATTGCGGCGAGTCCGACACCACTGACGCGAGCCCCAGTCGCCGGGTAGTCGATCTCATACACGCGACCGGGTTCGAAGCCGGTATCCAGAATGATGCGCGGCCGGTTGCCTCCCTCGGCGAAACGCCAGGTTGAACGCGGCACAACGGTCGCCTTGTCCCAATTGCGATCGCGGACGGTCAGCGTAGCGGCTGGGTCGCTGACAGCAGCGGGTGGATAGTTCGGCAGATCCGCCGGCGCGATCTCCGTACGTTTTTCGTCCGGGATGAACGAGAAGCGGGCGCGCCCGGTCACATTCGCGATGGGCGCGGCGACGCGTAGCAGGGGTGGTTCGACGTCGAACTGCCAGCCGACCCAGACCACGGTATAGCCATCCTTCATTAAGAAGCCGTCGCCGAAATCCGCCGACGCCGTCGGGTCGCCACTCGCGCCGGCGCGATTGAAGCGACCAAGGAGGCCTTTGCGCCCGCGATTCGCGATCTCGAAGAGCAGGGTGCCGTTGCCGTGTGCGGCCTGCACCGGCTGCAGCACGAAGAGGTCGGCGGTGAAGTGCACGCGTCCGTCAGGGTCGCGTGGCGCCGTGTCGAGATCGACGATGGGCTTGTTGCGGGGATTGGCCGGATCGAGCGCGAACTCGATCGTGCCGATCAGTTTTTCGTACGGGCCCACCGAACCGAAGGGCTGGCCGTTCGCGACGACGGCTCGCGACGCGATGGTCACTTTGATGACTTCTGCCCGCGCGAACGACGGCGCCACGAGTGCGACGATGAGGACTCCCAATATGAGACGAGCGTATGAATGACGCATCGACATCCTCCCGATCAGCCAACCACAACCACGAACCACGAACCACGAACCACGAACCACGAACTACGAACTACTTGAGGCCCGCCAATTCAAACACGGTCTTGGCCATGACCGAGTTGTCTTCGTTACCGCGGCCAGCAGCCATCGTCGCGTGCAGCAACTGCTGAACGACCGCCGTGACCGGCGCCGGTGTTTCGTGCTCGGCGAGTGTCGCGACGACGTTGCGCATATCTTTCGCGAAGAGGTGCGTATAAAAGCCAGGCTTGTAGGTGTTCTTCAACGCTCGCTCTCCGTGAACTTCGAGGACGCGACTCTGTGCGAATCCGCCGAGCAGCGCCTCGCGAACCCGCGCAGCGTCCACGTTCGCCTTGCGTGCGAGCGCGAGCGCCTCGGCGACGACAGCGAGCGTGCCCCCAATCACCATCTGATTGCAGAGTTTGCAGAGCTGCCCTGAACCCGAGTCGCCGATGTGGACGACCTTTTCGGGATTCCCCATGACATCGAGGATCGGTTTCGCTTTCGCGAATGCATCCGTATCACCACCGACCATGATCGAGAGCGTGCCGTTGATCGCACCGATGTCGCCGCCGCTGACCGGTGCGTCGAGCATCGTCCCGCCAAGTGACTTGGCGCGATCGGCGAGCCGACGGGCGACACCTGGAGCAATGCTGCTCATGTCGATGATGATCGTTCCTGGCTGGAGCGCAGTGAAGACGCCGTTGGGACCGTCGAGCACCAGTTCGACGTCAGGCGAGTCGGGGACCATCGTGATGATGACTGTCGCCTGACGTGCGACGTCGGCAGGTGTGATCGCGCGAGTGGCGCCCGACGCGACAAGGTCGTCGACCGGTCCCTGACTCCTACTGTTGACGACTAGTTTGTACCCAGCTTTGAGGAGATTCTTCGCCATGGGACGGCCCATGAGTCCGAGCCCGATGAAGCCTATCGTTTGTGACATGGCCCTAGATGGTAGTCCCGCTTGTTGGTGGTTGGTGGTTGGTAGTTGGTGGTGAGCTCGGAAAACCACCAACCACGAACTACCAACCACGAACCACCAACCACGAACCAGCTACCATCACCCCATGCACATCGTCCTCGTTGTCGTGACTATCCGTCCGGAAATGCGGACGGAGTTCGAACAGGCGTTACTCCATAACGCACGGCAATCCGTAGCGATCGACGAAGGATGTCGGCGCTTTGACGTCAGTCAAGACGTGAATGACCCGACTCGCTGGATACTGCACGAGGTCTACGACGCCCCCGAGGCGCACGCGAAACATCGGCAGTCCGCGCACTTTCTCGCCTACGACGCCATCGCGCAGCACGCCATCATCGAGAAGACGGTGTTTCGCTGTACTGGTAGGCACGTTTCGTGAAATGGGAGGAAAGAGTGAGGGCCGACGTGCCGATAACATCCCTGTCAAGGGGAGACGGGACCGCGAAGCCGGGATGCGCGTCGTATGGATCAGGAGCGTGGCAGCGGAGGCATCTGCCCGAAGGACGCGTCGAAATCCAAGGGCACATGGGACTTAGACGCGAGGGCCCATTGGTATCGCCGAAGCTTTGCCTTATAATGAATCACACGAGGTTCTGAGCTACTCAGATCGCCTCAAACCCTAGGCAGGCCGGATGTTCGAACGCTATACGGAACGGGCGCGACGGGTTCTCTTCTTTGCCCGATATGAGGCCAGCCAGCTCGGGAGCATCTCGATTGAGACCGAGCACCTCCTTCTCGGCCTGATTCGCGA
>JBKPRH010000117.1:0-8466 GCA_046765795.1 Acidobacteriota bacterium
AGGAACGCGGCAACCGCACGACGCTCGGCGGAGCTCAGCGTCGCGCCCTGACGACGCATGCTGAACGAACTCAGCGCAGTGTCGATCGCCTCGGGCTCCATCCCGCGCAGCGCTTCACGGTTCGGCGCACGCGGGATCGACCCTTCATGGCACCCCACGCAGTGCTGCTTGTAGACGGTCTCACCGTTCGGTGCCTGTTGCGCGGCCGACACCGCAGGCACGCAGAGTCCGACGAGCATGCCCAGAACGACTGTGCGCCGCATACGGCCTCCTTGGAGTCAGGAGGACAATCCTACGCGATACACGGCGGACTGGCCGAAGTTCTCCTCGACCTCCATCTCGATCGCCGTCAGGCCTTTGGCGCCGAGCTTCTGCAGCTCACCCTGGAGCCGCTCGGTGAGCATCTGCGCCAGCATTTCGACCGTCGTGTTCGGGATCGGCAGCAGCGCACAGTCACGCCGCGGGAAGACATACCTCGGCTTGCCATCGACCGACACCGACACCGTCTCGCCGTCCTCAACGACCCCGACGCGGTCGCTCTTGAGCGGGAGGAGCACCAGGTGATCGATCTCGTCGCATAGCCGCTTCATGATGCGCTTCAGCTCGACGAAGTCGAACACGAACCAGCTCTCCTGGTTGAGATCGCCTTCGATGGTCACGCGCGCGCGATAGTTGTGGCCGTGCAGTCCTTCGCAGCGATGCCCGGCGAACGTGATGAAGTGCGCCGAGGCGAACACCAGATAGTCTTTCGTCACCGAAACGCGGAATTCACCGCGCATGTAAACCCTCCGAGCTCACCAGCGTAACGAAGATTGCGGCCGCTGTCAGGTCCGCCGTCGTGCCCGGGTTGTTCGAGTTCCTGGCATCGCGCATCGTACGGTCCATCTCCTCGACAGCCTGCCGGCCCGCGGCCGAGCGAACACCACCTGCCTCGAGCACCTCTCGCGCCTGCGCCGACACCCGTTCCGCCGCAACCGCGCCGGTCCGCCGGACGATGTGCGTATCGAGAGCGCGCGCCAGCAACGACAGATACGTTTCGACGACGGCGTCGCTCCACGACAGTCCGTCAGCCCGCGCTCGCGCGAGCGCGGGCGCCCCGTGCTCGAACGTCACAGCGAACCGTGTCTCATATTCCCGAGCGATGCCGTCTCGGCCGGCGGCCAGACGCATCGCCTCGAGCAGCGTCACATCAGGTTCGCTCGCGACATCTTGCGTTTCGGATCGTCCCAGACCACCTGGACTCACGCGGCGAATCGCCGCGTAGACATCACGCGCGTCCTCCACCGTTGTCTCCTCGAGCAGGCGGTGCAACGCTCCGCGCAACTCACCGCCACCGCCCCTGGTCGCCGCTTTCGCGAGCGGCGCGAGCAACAGCACGATGCCGAGGTTGGTGTTGGTCTTCGACCAGCATGCCGTCATCTCAATCGCCTGCCGAATCGTCGCGCCAAGCGACTGGTCGGCGACGCGTGTGAACGCTGGTCCGATGGCGACAGCGCTGGTCAGGAAATCCTCGTAGGTGAGATCGGCGAAGTGACGGCCCGGCGAGACATTGCCTGGCTTCGGCGCGCTCACTTCCAGCAAACACGCCAACTGTGCGAGGGCGGCAATATCGGCCGCCGTGCGAACGGTAGTCATTCCACTTCTTCGACGATCAGGTCACGCACGGCTTTCACGCGTGCGACGAGGTGACCGACGATCGCACCGGCGACATCGATGCCCGTCGCCTTCTGGAATCCTTCCCACCCCGGAATGCCATTCACTTCGAGCACAAAGACTCGGCCGTCACGCGACGGCAGGAGATCGACGCCCGCATAATCGGCGCCGACCGCGTTCGCGGCGCGGACCGCCAACTGCGCCCACTCGTCGGGCAGCTCGAACGGCGTCGCCGATCCGCCGATCGCGACGTTAGTGCGCCACTCGCCTTCTGGCGCACGTCGTTCGATCGCACCCAACACCGCGCCACCGACGACGAACACGCGGATGTCGCGGCCGCCGTGATCGATGACCTTCTGTATGTAGAACACCGTACGGGTCTGCTCGAGAGCGCGCACAATTCGACGAGCGACTTCCGGTTCGTTCACGCGCACCATGCCATGACCCAGCGATCCGAAGATCGGCTTGATGATGCACTCGCCCATCGTCCGGACTGCGGCCAGCGCCTCGTCCGTCTGCTCGCAGACGACGGTCTCCGGCGTCGGCAGGCCGGCGTCATGCATGAGCGCCGTCGTATAGAACTTGTCCACGCACCGCTCAATCGTCCGCGGCGAGTTCACGACCAGCACACCACGATCTTCGATCCAGTGCAGCGCATCCACGCGGTAGATGACCTGTTCGAGCGAGCCCCCTGGAATGATCCTGGCGAGAACCGCGTCGGCCTCGAGGATCGGCACGGCCTCGCTGGACAGACCTCCGGGCAGCCGCCCGACCAGCTTTTCGTAAGGAAGAACCACGCCCGCGTGGCCATGCTCAGCCAGAGCCCGGCACAACTCGTCGGTGTGCCAGCCAGTACGGGCGCTCAAAATCGCAACGTGCATTCGATCGATTCTATAGCCCAGCCAGTGAGGCGGGGTCAGGCGGGGTCTAAAGACCCGCCTCTACGAACGCCACTGTCGATCTTGGCCTTGCTCGCTCGACGTGTTGATAGAGGAGCAACCTGGCTATGAAGAAGATCCTGTCGAAGGACGGCACGGCCATCGCTGTCGAACGCAACGGGCGCGGGCCGGCGTTGGTATTCGTGGACGGCGCCATGTGTTATCGGGCCTCGGGACCGAGTCAGCCGATGGCCACGGCGCTGGCCGAGCATTTCACCGTCTTCACCTACGACCGCCGCGGCCGGGGCGACAGCAGCGACAGCGGATCCTACGATGTCCAGCGTGAGGTGGACGATCTCGACGCGGTCATCAGGGAAGCAGGCGGTCAGGCGCTCGTCCTCGGCGTGTCGTCTGGCGCCGCACTGGCGCTCGAAGCCGCCAACCGCGGCGTGCCGATCACCAGGCTGGCACTCTATGAAGCGCCGTTTATCGTCGACAGCGCACGTCCCGCGCTTTCCGACGAATTCGTGCCACAGATGAAGGCCGCACTCGCAGCCGGCCGACGTGGCGAGGCGGTGAAGATGTTCATGAAGCTCGTTGGCGTGCCGACCATCTTCATCATGTTGATGCGCGTGATGCCGGCGTGGCCGAAGTTGACTGCAGTCGCGCATACGCTCCCCTACGACCTGACCATCGTCGGACCGTATCAACAGGGTCGACCGCTCCCTGCGACGCGATGGAGCGGCGCGACGATGCCAACGCTGGTGATGGATGGTGGGAAGAGCCCGGCGTGGATGAGGAACGCGACGCGTGCATTGGCTGGCGTGCTCCCCAACGCGACCTATCGCACGCTCGACGGACAGACGCACATGATCAAGCCGAAAGCGCTCGCGCCGCCGCTGGTCGAGTTCTTCAGGAGCGGTGCGGCTACTTCGGTTTAGCGCGTACGAACTCGATCGTGAGTCGCAGTGGGACCGCTACTGGCACGCCTCGGACCGTCGCGGCGTTCCAACGTTCGTTCTGCACTGCGGCGACGGCCGCCGCGCTGAGTTCAGGGTGCGGTGACGACACGACGGTCACATCTTTTATCGCACCATCAGTCTCGACACGCGTTTCGAGCACCACGGTCCCAGTGAGCGCACGCGCGCGGATGACGTCGGTCACTCGCACATCAGGCTGGTAGTACTCCCACCCCACCGCTGGTTCAGCACCACGAACCGACTGCCTGACGGCAGCGTCACGGTCGGTCGCGAATTCCTGGACCAGAGAATCGGGAGGGTGGTATCGCGGAACCGCCTGACTGCAATCGATGCAGACCGAGAACGTCCCGGTCACCTCCTCGATGTGCATCCGGATGTCCTGTCGAACGACTTTCCCCTCATCGAGCGAGACTTCGATGAACGGCGCGAACTCAATCGGGACCGAGATGCTATACACGCCTGGCGGCAGCTTCTCGAATCTGTAATGGCCGGCCTTGTCCGTGTGAGTCTCGTCAGATACACCTGAACCGAACGGCCCGCTCTCGATGTACACGAGCATCCCTTCGACTGGCGCTCCTAGCGGGTCGTAGACCGTTCCGATCAGCGTCGCTTGCGACGGCTGCGCGTGCATGGGCACGACCGCAGGCGATGCGATCGACAGGAACGTCACCACGGCAAGGATGGAAATCGGACGCATGAGGAATCCGCTACGCATCTTACAGTGATGGTTTTCAAGCGAATGACGTTCTCAACACCGCAGCATTCACGCTGCCTGCATGAAACGTACGGCCGCTGGAGACGCTGGTCAGCCACACTTCAGCCGGGCTGAAGAGCAGCGGATCGATTTTGTAGAAGTCGTTGTCGTAGCGCTTGAAGATGTCATAAAACGGCGTGCCGTAATCCGCCGATGACGATGAGGGCAGTCGCTCGGCGAGCAACGCGAGCTCCTCGTCTTCGGCGCGTACGGTGTAGCGCGCGTGTGCGCCATACAGCACCGCATCGTTCGTACGGCCGATCGCTCGCATGTCGCTCTTCGCCACCGGTGGCAGCGGCGCAACACCGCTCGCGCTCACCACCCTTTTCACGTCGAAGCCAAGCGTGTCCATCTTGTGCAAGCCGGTCTCGATCGATCGCGCGACGATCTGCATGCCACCGGCGAGGCTCGCGGTGGGTGCGATGGCAATTGTCAGAGCGCTCGGCGCGATGCCGGCTTTCGCAGCAATCCACTTGGCCACATCGTCGGTTGGCAGCGTTCGTCCTTCGAGGACCAGCACGCCGCGCGTGACATCTTCGCCGTATCCAAGCTTGCCGAAGAGCTCTTTCTCCACGCGCGCCCGGGCGCGAAGCGGTCCTGATCCCATCGCAAAGAAGCCTTCAGGATTAATCGCCCAACCGGCGTACTGCGAGGCCATGCAGGCTTCTGCCGGATGATCGGTCCACACCTGCACACCCGACCACGTTTCGCCATCGATCGTCAGCGGCACGAGCTCGACGTGTCCGAGTCCACCCATGCACAGTTCGGTGAGGACGCGGCCCGCACCGAAACCTCCGGCGGCCTCGATGCCAGCATCGATCACGCGTGCGCCGGAGGCGAGCGTGCGCACCGCGATTCGCAGTTCGTCGGCTCGGCCGACACAGGCGTCTGCGAGTGCCCAGGCGCGCTCGTTCATCTTGAGATGTGTCATCTAGTGGTATGTCCTTCGTGAATGCTACCGGCCGCTCCGCTGTCGCGGCCGCGAACTCGCCGTCGGAGGCTGGCTCTTGCTATAACCCCCTCAGCAAATTCGAACCACTAATAGCCTAGTAGAATGAGCGCCCCATGCGCAGACTACTGCTGACCGTCGCCTCCCTTGCGATCGCGTCGTTAGTCGCGGCGGCACAAACTCGAACTGGTCCGCTCGTCTTCGAAGGCGCACGCCTGCTGACTGGAGAAAGACAGCCACCGATCGAGGACAGCGCGGTCGTCGTGAATGACGGACGAATTACTGCGGCGGGACCACGCGCGACGATCAAAACGCCAGCGGGTGCGACAGTGATCGATGTGCGCGGCAAGACGATCATGCCGGCGCTCGTCGATGCGCATAGTCACCTTGGCTACACCGATGTGCGCACCGGTATCACATCGTCGGCCAGCTATACACGCGACAACCTGCTCGACCAGCTCCGTCGATATGCGTACTACGGTATCGCCGCGACGTTGAGCCTCGGCCTCGATCGTGGCGACCTGCCGTATCAACTGCGCGCATCCCCCACGCCAGGCGCGGCGCTGTTTCTCACCGCTGGACGTGGCATCGCCATGCCGAATGCCGGCCCCAACGCCGACTACTGGAAGGACGCCGCGTACGGTGTGACGACCGAAGCCGAGGCGCGTGCGGCGGTCGGCGAGCTGGCCGGCAAGAACGTGGACATCGTCAAGATCTGGGTGGACGACCGCAACAAGACCGTGACGCCGCTACCGCCGTCACTCTATCGGCCGATCATTGCGGAAGCGCACTCGCGCGGTCTGCGCGTCGTCGCGCACGTGTTTTACCTGGCGGATGCAAAGGAGCTGCTGCGCGCCGGTATCGACGGCTTCGCGCACGGCATCCGCGACCTCGACGTCGACGAGGAGATCATGACGCTGTTCAAACAGCATCCGCAGGTCTTCGTGATCCCGAATCTGCCGGACACGCCGCCCTCGATCGCGGATCTCGCCTGGCTCAGCGAGACGCTTCCTTCACGCGCGATCGACGAGTTGAGGAAGACCGCCGTCGCATCGCCGGCACGACCGCGGCTCTTCGAGGTGCAGGCGCGCAGTCTCGCCAAGCTCTCGGCGGCCGGCGTGCGTATCACGTTCGGCACCGATGCGGGCGTCGGCGCGCCATACGGATTCTCAGCGCACACCGAGCTCGCTGATATGGTCGCCGCCGGCATGACGCCGGCGGACGTCCTCGTCGCCGCGACACGCACGTCAGCGGAGGTCATGCGGCTCGATCAGCTCGGCACGATCGCGGCGGGCAAGAGCGCTGACTTCATCGTCCTCGACGCGAACCCGCTCGACGACATCACAAATACGCGTCGAATCTCTCGCGTCTATCTGAGGGGCACTGAAATCAACCGCGCGCAACTCAGTCGGGACTGGACGAAATAAACGCAGTCCACATTGCAGACGATGCTATCGTCGTCTGCCTCCAGGCACGGGCCTCGCAGATCCGAGCGTGACGGCCCGCGCGAGCATCACGTCCGGCGCGCCGCCTGGGAGCAGACGATGGCGCAGGAATCGTTAGAAAAACGTATGGACAGGCTGGAGCGGCGAGTCGAGATCCTCGAGCAGTTACCCGAGCGCGTCACAGCTCTCGAATCGCAGATAGTGCAACTTCGAGACGAGATGCGGAGTGAGTTTTCTGCATCCCGCGAAGAGATTCGCGCCGGTGACGAACAGGTCATCAAGACCCTCCGCGAAGCGATTCGTGCTGGCGACGAGCAGGTCATCACGACTCTGCGCGAAGAGATCCGCGCCGGCGACAAAGAAACGCGGCGCGAACTGACGGAGCGCATGGAGTCGCTGTTCGATGAAAACGAACGCCATATGCGACTCCTGCACGAGGATTTGGTCGAACGTATCGCACGAACGGGCGAAGGACGTTGAGACGTTGACTTCGCCTCGTTTTCGTTCACACTCTCAGACCTGCGGTATCCGTGACGATGCGCAGAGCTGTGCGGATGTTCGCGTGCGGGGTGCTGGCCGCCGTGGCCGGGTATCTGTACGCCTATCCGCTCGTCGCCCAGTCTCCTCAAGAAGGTCCGGCGAAAGCCGGACACTACGATCTCAAGCCCGCGCTCGATCGTTACTGCATCACCTGTCATAACGCGAAGGTGAAGACCGCTGGCCTGTCACTCGAGCAAGCAGACCCATCGCGTGTCGGCGGCGACGTGGAGATGTGGGAGAAGGTCGCGCGCAAACTTCGCACGCGCGAGATGCCGCCTTCAGGACTTCCTCGCCCGGACCGCGCCACATACGAGCAGCTTGTCTCGACGCTTGAAACTGCGCTCGATACCGCGGCAGCGGCGGATCCACATCCGGGGCGCGTCGTCATACATCGCTTGAACCGGACCGAGTACACGAACGCCGTTCGCGATCTGTTGTCACTGGACGTCGACGGACGCACCCTTCTGCCAGCCGACGAGCCCGATCAACAGGGATTCGATAACGTCGCCGGCGTGCTCTCGGTGTCGCCGCGTCTGCTCGAGAACTACATGACCGCGGCGAATGCGATCAGCCGTCTCGCAATCGGCGACGCGACGATCAGCGCGGTTGAGGACACGGTTCGCATCCCTACGGCGACGGTGCAGGACGACCGTGCCAGCGAAGATCTGCCGTTTGGATCGCGCGGCGGCGTTTCGATTCCGTATCTGTTCCCACTCGACGGCGACTACCGCATCAAGGTGGTCCTGAAGCGACAGCTCTATCTCTATCTGATCGGGATGGGCGAACCGCATCAGCTCGACGTGCGTCTCGATGGCACGCTGCTCAAGCGGTTCACGATTGGTGGTGAAGGCAAGGGCATGACGGCTCCCGAAAGCTTCGCTGGTAACACGCAGGGCGATCCGGAGTGGGAGGAGTACATGCACACCGCGGACGCCGGGTTGATCGTGCGCGTTCCGGTTACGGCCGGCACGCATCGCATTGGCGTCTCATTCGTGCGGCGACAGTGGGAACCGGAAGGCGTGCTGCAACCGCCGCAGCGAGGCTTCGCGCGCACGACCAACGAGCTGTATTTCGGTGACCCGTCCGTGGACAACGTCTCGGTCGCGGGACCGCTCGCCGTCCGCCAGACGAAGGACTCTCCGGCCAGACGCGCGGTGTTCATCTGCCGGCCATCGAGTGCCGCCGGCGAGGACGCCTGTGCACGGCGCATTCTGTCCACGATCGCTCGACGCGCATATCGAGGCTCGGTGAGCGAGAACGACATCAA
>JBKPRH010000118.1:0-15322 GCA_046765795.1 Acidobacteriota bacterium
GATGATCAGTGCGATGTCGGCCGCCTTCGCCGAGGGCGTCGGGCGGATATCGATCGTGATCATCGTCCGGCCTTTTCGTCCCTGAGGAACGAACTTGCCCTTCTGCATGATCGTGTACTTGGTGAAGTGACGCGGATGACACTCCGCCGGGTTTCCACCCCAATAGATGATGAAATCCGCCCGGTTCTTCACCTCTCCGAGCGTGCACGTGACCTTGCCACCCAACTGGGCGGCTATCTCAGTGGGGCCGTGTCAAAGCGAGGTGTGGCTGTCGACCACACCTCCAATCATTTCGGCGAGTGCCACGGCGCCGCGACTGGCCTCGCAGGTGACGTTGCTGAGCCCGTACACTAGAGGCATGTTGGCGTTGTAGAGAATGTCGGCCGCGACTTCGACAGCTTCCTCGACGGTCGCTTCCTTGCCGTCGATTAGCGCGTCGGGATAGTGATGCTCCGCGGTGTGATAACGGAAGTGAGCCTCGCCGAGACTGCAGGCGTTCTTCGCCTTGACGATCTTGTCCTGTTCGGCGTGAAGCTCGATGTCGTCACACACGCACCCGCAGAAGGTGCACGTCGCGTTACGGACTATCTCCATTTCACTCCCGTTCTTAGTACTTGGGCCTTAGTGCTTGGTCCGTCCGTGGGCCTTGGTCCGGCCTTGGTCCTTGGTCCGTCACTCGTGGCTTCGTCCTTCAGCAGGACCATGGACCACAGGACTTAGAACGGACTCAGTACCAAGAACTAAGGACCAAGGACATTGTCCTACCCGGGTTGTTTGTCGCCCGTACCGGGCGACACGAGGAACGTTCAAGCCAACTCCCGGCCGCGGTAACTCCCTCGAGTCCGTCGCGGCTGGAATCGTCCTTCCTCGATTTCGGTCCAGTGACGCACCTGCTCTTCCGGCAGGATGCCGTAGCGAATCGCCTGCTCGCGATCCACCACGATGTTCGATTGACGTTTCATCGTCATTCTTCCTCTGGGGCGGCCACGGCCGAGCCCGAGGCTGGCGCTTCGAGCAGCTCAACCTCGACCTCCCAACCCTTGGACAGGGGCATGCCCGTTCCGTCCGTATATTGTCCCATCAAACGGCACGTCGGCGGTCCGTAGGGGATGAAGATCATCCCGCTCGGCGTCTTGCCTTCGACACATTTGAAGGTCTCTTCACCCCACAACGATCTGACGCGGACCGTGCTGCCATTGGGCACGCCGATCTCTTTCATGTCGTCGGGGTGCATGAGCATCGTCGTCGTTGTGGCCTTGTAGTCGTCCAGGAACTTGCCCGAACTCACCTGCTGTCCCTGCTTGGTCGTCCGCCCGGCGTTCATGAGAAAGCGCTTGCTGCCCGGGGTCAGCGGTGTGCCGGTGCTCTCCAGCGGGTTCCCGATACTGTCGTCCATTGAATAACCGTAGTGTCCAGCTTTAGCCGGACCAGAAGTCCGCCTGAAGGCGGACACGACAAACACCTGATCGTACTCCGAGGCTCAGTGGCGAGCCAAGCCCTGCCACGTGTGCACGCCGAGCGATAGTGGCGATCCGGCACGGCGGGTCGCATCCGACAGCCGCGGCAACACGCTCACGATTCGATCGTCGCCGTCCTCGTACGCCGACCGGAACAGGTCCATGACTTCGCTCTCGATCTCGAACCGGCCGCACGCATGGCATTCGATTCGGAACACGTTCAGATCAACGAGCCGGCGAATCAGCGCTCGTATCTGACACAGCGGGCAGATCCAGAGCTTCTCGCGCAGGACCATGCGCAGCTCGCGGGCGACCGCTTCGCGCGACCAATCCTGTTGGATCTCGATTTCGAACGTCGGAAACCGCGTGTCGGGCCATCGGTCCTCGAAGGTGACGGACCATGCGCCGTCCGACAGATCGTGCACCTCAAGAACCGCGACCGAATCGCTCACCTCCAGTGCCTGCAGGACGTCCGCGGCGATCCTGCGCAACTGGATCGCGTCGAGCGAAATCATCGAAGTGTCCTCTTGTCGCCGTGCCGAACAGTCACGAACGCACGGTCGAGATACTCGAGAAACGGAACGACGACCCTGCGGCTGCTGCCAAGCGCCTGTCGTAGCTCGCTGACCGTCGCCGCACCGTGCTTCCCGACGAAGGCTTTGACCTGCGCGGTCGCCTGCGCGACGGCCGCGGCACTGAGAACGAGTTCCGCGCTGATCTCAATGACTTCACCACGCTCGATGAGGAACTTGAGCGCTCGCTGCGCGGCCGCATCCGGCGTCAGCTCCTTGCGCGACGGCGGCTCCAGCGGTTGCGCGGACAGCGTTCGCCGCAGCGTCTCGCCTGCGGCACGCAGAGGTTCAGGAAGCTGGGCGCGATGCGAGGCACGTTGAATGACCGAGCCGGATCGAGCGAAGCCCTCATCACCGAGGCTGGCAATCAACGCATCGAAAAGATCTTCGAACGGGAACTCTTTCGTGATGACGTTGCGCAGGTCGGTGAGCGACACACCAAGACGCTCGGGGTGTTCGCGATGTACATCGTCCACGAGCTGTGCGGCGCGCTTGCGTGCGGCGGCCCATGTCGCCGCGTCGACGAGCATGTCACCGCTCTCGACCAGTGAGCCTTCTCGGGCAAGCTGTTGGATAGCCGCGTCGATTTCGTTGCGGCTGAACCGCGTCTTCACGAACGCTCGCGAGCGGCGAAGAACCGTCGCGCGGGCAACGTAGGCGGCGACGAACAAGGCCGGATCGTCGAGCGACTCTGCGACGCGCGCCAGCCACTGCTGTCGATCCGCCGAGCGAAACGCCCGTCGCGTCGCGTCGGGATCCAGCACGATGGCTCCCGCCAATGTCTGCTGCTCGGACCAGTCGCGCACCGTCACATGGTCACCAGCGACGAGAAATACCGGCGATTCGAGACGCAACTGCGCGAGCTGGCGTTCGCCTGCCGTCAACTCTTTACCAGCTCCGAGCGCTATGTGAGCCGGGACATTTCCGCTTCCGTAGTGCACACGCACCCGAACGCCGTCTTTCAACGGTCTGCTGGCTCGCGCAGAAATCTCCAGCATCACGTCGAGACAGTCGCTCGCGCTGCCCATATCCGGCAACGTGATGACGTCGCCGCGATGCACACCGGCGACGGGATCGACATCTGCCAGATTCAACGCGGTTCGTGTACCGGGACCGCTGGCCTCGACGTCACGACCGTGCGATTGAATCCGACGAATGCGTGCCGGTTGACCGCCCGGCTGGACCAGCACCGCGTGACCACGGTGAAGCTGCCCTCCTACCAACGTGCCCGTCACGATCGTTCCAGCGCCGGACAGCGTGAACACGCGATCGACCGCCAGTCTCGGCTTACCGATATCGCGTGGCGGCAGCGTTGCGGAGAGTTCCTGCGCGAGAGTGGACTTCAGCGTGTCGAGTCCCTGTCCCGTGACGACTGACGTCGGCACGATTGGCGCCTCGGCAAACGGACTGCCCAGCAGGCGCAACCGGATATCTGAAACGGCGGCGGCTTCATCAGCAGCGAGATCCGCTTTGGTCAGCGACACGACAGCGCGACGCACTCCGAAGTAGCTGAGGATCTGAAGATGCTCCTCGGTCTGCGGCATCCAGCCATCGTCAGCCGCGACGATGAGCAATGCGAGATCGATCGCGCCGACGCCCGCCACCATGTTCTTCACGAAGTCCTCGTGGCCCGGCACGTCGACGATGCCCACGTGGATGGACGAAGTGTCGTGTCCGGCTTCAGCCGGACCAGTCGCCGGCGATTTCAGCTCCAGGTGCGCGAAGCCAAGATCAATCGTGATGCCTCGCGCTTTCTCCTCCGGCAGGCGATCGGGATCGGTGCCTGTGAGCGCCTTGATCAGCGCGCTCTTCCCATGATCGACGTGGCCGGCGGTGGCGACGATGTAGTGCGTCGCGAGGGACATCAGGACAACGTTACTCCGACGCCGCGAGCAGGGCGCGGATCAACGCTGCGTCCTGGTGGGGAAATACCGTCCGAAGATCGAGCTTGAGGCTGCCACGGCCGACGTAGGCAATCACGGGTTCCGGCTGCTCGCGCAACCGGGCAGCCATCGCCTGCGCGCCAAGCGTCGGATGATTGACTTCGATCGTCACTGACGGCAATGCGGATCGAGGCAATGTGCCGCCGCCGATCTGTGCGCGACCGTTCGCCACACGAAGCCGAAGCGGCCGTCCCTCCAGTGCGGCAACGATGCGCTCGGCACGCATACGAAGCTCGTCGTTGCTGACGCGCATCATCTCGAGCACCGGGATCCGCGTCTCGCCGCGCAGGTAGAGATCAACTGTGGACTCGAGCGCCGACAGAATCAGCTTGTCGCAACGCATCGCGCGGAAAAGCGGCTCGCGCTTAAGCCCATCGACCATCTTCTTGCGGCCGACGATGATGCCGGCCTGCGGTCCGCCGAACAGCTTGTCGCCGCTGAAACACACCAGGTCAACGCCCCGCTTCACGACTTCTGCCGGGGTGGGCTCGTGCTCAACGCCGTCGATGGTTTGTGTCTGAATGATGGCGCCGCTGCCCAAATCCTCGACGAAGGGCACGCGTTTCTTTTTTGCCAGCGCGGCGAGGTCCTCGGTCGATGGCGAGTCGACGAATCCGTCCATGAAGAAGTTGCTGCGATGGACCTTCAGGGCGAGCGCCGTGTTGCGATTGATTGCCTTCGCGTAATCGCTCACGGTCGTCTGATTCGTTGTGCCCACCTCTCGCAGACGCGCGCCACGTGCTTCGAGGATCTCGGGGATGCGGAAGCCACCGCCGATCTGCAGCAACTCCCCGCGAGAGATGACGACCTCGGGCGCCTCAAATCGACAGAAGTATTCGAGGATAAGGACCAACGCCGCGGCGTTGTTGTTGACGACGGTCGCGGCTTCGGCGCCACACAGAATCGCGAGCGCATGTTCGAGATAGGCGCCACGGCTGCCGCGAGTGCCGTCGCTGAGGCTGTACTCGAGGGTGTTGTAGTTGGCAGCGATGTCTGTCACCGCTCGAATGGTGTCAGCGCCGAGCGGTGCGCGACCGAGATTCGTATGCACGAGGACGCCGGTCGCATTGATGACTGGCGCAATACGCGAGGCGCGCAGACGGTCGAGGCTCGAACGGATCTCCGTAACAATGGCGTCAGGGCGGGGAACTGTCTTCTTCGACCGCAGCGTCTGCAGATGCCGACGCACGGCAGCCACGACCACGGGCGCCGGAAGTCCGGTTTCGCCTAACGACTGCAGGATTGTGTCGACAGCGGGTATCGCTCGAAGACGTGCTGTCTTCATTACGCTCTGACCTACTTTGTCGAACGCTTATCGACAACGACCTCGCCACCCTTGATCACGATCCTGGCCGTCATGAGATTCCAATACCCTTCGAGCGGATTGCCTGCGAGCAGCACGATGTCGGCGAGCTTGCCGGCTTCGAGCGTGCCGAGCTCTTTGCCCATATCGATCCAGGTCGCGGAGTTCTGGCCCATGATCCTGATCAGATCGAGCGGCGAGAACATCAGATTGAGGACGCGGAGTTCCTGTGACAGACCTTTGAGCGGCAGGTAGTTGGTATCGGTCGCGTAGCCGTAGACCACGCCGCCGTCCCACAGCGTTCGACCGTTGACCGGCTTGTATCCGGCCTCGCGGCCGCGGCCTTCGCCGTCGAGAATCGCGTCCGGCCACTTGCCGCCGTCGCGAAATGTCGGCACGTTGTCCGTGTTGAACACATCGAACACAGGGGCGCCGAACCCCACGCACGACAATACCTGCACGCCCGCATCCTTCACCGCCTTCGCATCGTCAGCGGTCATCCACTGGAAGTGCGGCGTGTGAACAAGCTTCGGCACGCCTGCTTTCACCGCCGCGAGCATCGCCGGGACGCTCACCGCGTGAACGGCGACCTGCACGCCGACCTTCTTGCCCTCGTCGGCTGCTGCCGCGAGTGCTTCGAACTGACGTGCGTCTCCCTTGAATGCGTTGACGTTGATTTCGCCAGTGAACTTGATCCCCATCGCCGCGATCCGGCGTATGCCTTCGCGAGCAGCATCGGGAGTCGCGTTGGCGAGATTGAGCGGCGCGGAAGGGATGATGCGCGGTCCCTTCAATTGCCCCGAATCGATCCGCTTCTTCAACTCCAGCACCGGCTCGGCCGCGCCGCCTCCCGAGAGCAGGGTTGTGTAACCCGCCTCGAGAAACTCGCGCATGCGATCGGCCGCCTGCTCCTTGAGATAGCGCTGCGCGTCGCCGCCGATGATGTGCCGATGGCCGTCGATGAGCCCGGCGATCGCCGTCATGCCCTTGGCGTCGATCACCTTGGCGCCTTTCGCCGGAGCGGATCCGGTGACGACGGAGTCGATTTTCCCGCTGCGTACGACGATCGAGCCTTGCTCGATCACCTGGCCAGTGCCGGTGATGATGCGGGCGTTTGCGATGACGAGATCTTGCGCGGCGAGCGGTGGCACCGAAGCAAGCACACAGAGGAGGACGACAAGAAGGAAGGCTGGTCGTGTCATGGGGAGAGTCTACCGGAGAACGCGAATCGGGAATCAGGAAGCTGGGTCAACGCCACGCGTCGATCGAGACGGTTGCCCGCAGAGAGCCGCTGATCATCTTCCACGCGCCCTGCGTCTCGCCACCGGCGACGACGATGTTGATCTCCGAGGGCTCGAAGATCGTGATCACTTCGTCTGGTGCGGCCTTGAAACGCGAGGCGTACGGCTCGACGCCGGCGACAGCGCGCGGTCGCATCAGGTACTGAATCCACTGGTTGTCCCAGTACTCACGCGCGGTCATCAGCGCGTTGTCTGCACACCAGGCGATCAGCTTCTCCTTGGTATCGAAGCCAAGATCGACGAAGCCACGCGCCACGATCGGATCCATCACGAACAGCGGCTGACTGTACTGCTCGACCGCGGCAAGTGAGCGCCGCATCTTCTCCTGCCACGTCGCTCGAGGGCCATAGCCAGCGTGCGTGTACCAGCCGCCGAAGAAAATGCTGGCGACGCTGTCAGTCGGCTTGTAACCCTTCTGCACGTGCAGCGGCTGCCAGGGACTGCGCTCCTCGGCCTCCGGGAACACCGCCGTGTATGCCAACCAGTTGCCGAGCGAGCCCATGTAGGTGTCGTCCGGCACTGACCCGCCCTGAAGGTTCTGCGACAGCAACCCGTACGCGCGACCGATTGTGGCGTTGGCGTGATTGTAGGGCCCCATCACGCCGATGCCATCGTGCATCGAGATCTCTTTGCGGATCGGACCGTTCACGACTGTGATCGTCGCGAATGAATTGGTGCTGCTGGATCTCGCCGAGATACCGCTCGACGCGAGCGCGAGGATGACCGGAAAGTACTCGGGTCGCGCACCGGCCATCACGGCATTGACCGCGACCTTCTCAACGGTGAATTCCCAGAACTCACGGAAGGCGGTGGGCCGAAGCCGGCCGACCACCTTGTCCGGCGGATGACTCGTCCCCTTGAGCATCGCTTCGACGCGCGCCTCTGTCGGCAACACGATCGGCAGCATGTCAGTCCAATTGTTCTCTTCGAACAACCTTCGGAGGTTGTCCTCGGTATCCGGGTCCACCAGGCGCGGAGTCGTGCGCTCGAAGGTCAGCCCGTGCTGATCGGCTTCTTCCAGCGGCGAGAGCAGACCGTCGAGCACCTCCTGCATGAACGGTCGTTTTGAGATGGGATCCTGACCCTCGATGTAGGCGCGTAGATCAGCAGCCGAACGGTCGACGACTGGCTGCGGCACATACGCTTGCCGCAAGCGCGGCATCCCCATCGACAGAGCGGTCGCGTTACAGAGCCGTCGGAAAACGTGCGTGTGCACGGCGACCGAAGGGACTCCGTCCTGTTCGAGCGCCGCCGCAAGCCCGACGACCGTCGGGCTACAGGTGCTTCAAAGACCGACACCTAAGATTGCGGCGTCGCCATCTGCCGCGATCGCCGCGCGCATCTGCGCATCGTCGGACCACGTCTCCTTCGGACGCGCGATGCGAGTGTTCACGGCAGGCAGATGTTGGGCGAACCATTGCCGCAGCTGCTCCATGAACACGTCGGTGTTGTCGAACAGGCAGTCGACCAGATACACGGTCTTGCCGTCGAGCGACGACAGACGCGGCGCGAGACGCTTGCCGACGACCTTGGGCGGATAGCCGCGAGGATCGTGGACCGTGAGCATGGGGTCAGATCTTACCCCCCCTACTGCGCGCTGATTGTCAGGCCCAGTTCTTCAACGCCCCGCTTGAACAATTCCAGGATGTGTCCGCTGGTACGGAAATCCTCGAGGATCGCTGCTCGCCGGCTCGTGCGGAGATCGCTGATCACATATGCGAGCGTCGTCGCCATCACCGATCCCTCTTCAGTCCGAGTGGCTTCGAACCGATCCTGGAACGTCCGCAGTGTGGTTTCAAAGGACGCCTCGTGCCACCGTGCGATTCCACCGTCGATACGCAGGAAGTCGTTGAGCACCGCCGCATAGTCCGCCGTCGGTGGGCGATGCCAGAACGATACGTCGGGTCCGAACTGCTGGACGTAGAAGGGTAGGTATAGGTTCGCCTGCGCAGGGACCCGCACGCCCAGCGCCGGGTTGAAGCGCTTCACTTCATCCGGCTTGATTCCGGTGCGCGCCGAAATGTCGAGCGCCGGAATGGCTTTCGACATCCGCATCGCGAAAATCGGCACCTGCGGGTACTCGGCGGTCAAACGCTTCACGTTGACCATGTTCCCGAACACCATCTCGGCATAGAGAGACGACTTGTATCCATAGGTCCGGTACAGGTCGCGATAGCGCTGAATGGCGATCTCTCGAAGACTTGCGGCGAAGTCCGATCCGAGGAAGTACTGCTCCTGCGTGCTGGTGCCACCCAGCCGCTCGCCATTGATCACGGTCCGCCCAACGTTGACACCACCGGCGTGATGTTCCGAGAGCGCCGGAATGTAGCTGCCGTACATCGTGGCGAGGATCGACAGATAGGCGGCGCAGTACGGCGCCTGTGTCGTCTGGTTATAGGCCTCGAGCACGACCGGTGAGAGTTTGTTCAGAAACGCCCAGTTTCGGCTGAGGAATTGACAGAAGCCGATCGCTCGGGCGCGCGAGCGGGCACGGCCATCGAGACCGGATTCAAGGATGGCCTGTGCTAATCCGATTTCAGCCGGTACGCCAAAGCGCTCGTAGATGGTTCCCCATTCTTGAAGGAAGCTGCCGTAGCGCTGCGCGTTCGGCATGAGGAACTGCCCGCGCGTCGGATTGTGCACGAGTGGACCGGTGACCGGCGTGAGTAGACGAACGAGCTCGTCGCGCCGCGCGTTCAGCTGCTTGGGAAGCGTGCGCCCGTGCAGGAACCCATTCAGCGACTGCTCTTCCCAGACGCCATCTCGCACCCAATCACCGGTCGTTGGAAAGATCGCCAGCAACCGTCCGTCCTGAGCGCTGCCGAACGCAATGCGCCCGTCTGGAATCGTGAAGATGTACTGCCAGAACGGATACGCCGGCCGGAACATCTGCACCATCGCGAGATCCCGGTCCAACCGGGCGCGGGAGTACTCAGTGACGGCCTGGGCTGCGGCGGGTTCCAGAACACTCGGAACAGAGGGGTCCGTGCGAAACCCTTGTGCATGAAGCAACGATCCGACGCACACAAGGGTCGCGACTCCGAGGAGACGGGCCAGATGTTTCATGAAGGAGCGAGACGATTATCGCTCCGAATTGACGATTGACGAAGGACGATTCACGAATTAATGAACGCGAAATCCGTCAATGGTCGATCGTCCATTGTCAATGTCTCAGGCCGTTAGCGCCACGCATCGATGGAGACAGTTGCACGCAGCGCGCCGCTGATCATCTTCCAGGCGCCCTGCGTCTCGCCGCCGGCGACAACGATGTTGATCTCCGATGGCTCGTAAATCTTGATTACTTCGTCTGGCGACGCTTTGAGACGCGACGCGTACGGCTCGATGCCAGCGACGGCCTTGGGTCGCAACAGCTGAATCGATTGGTTGTCACAGTATTCGCGCGCGGTCAACAGCGCATTGTCGGCGCACCAGTCAATCAGCTTCTCCTTCGTATCGAAGCCAAGATCGACGAAGCGGCGGGCGACGATCGGATCCATCACGAAGAGCGGCGGGCTGTACTGTTCGACGGCCGCCAGCGCATGCCGCATCTTTTCTTGCCACGTGGCTCGGGGACCATAGCCGGCATGCGTGTACCACCCGCCGAAGAAGACCGTCGCAACGCTGTCGGTGGGCCTGAAGCCTTTCTGGACGTGCAGCGCCTGCCAGGGACTGCGCTCCTCCCCTTCGGGGATGACTGCGGTGTACGCATACCAGTTGCCCTGCGAGCCCATATAGCTCTCGTTGGGAACCGACCCGCCTTGAAGATTCTGCGACAGGAGCCCGTAGGCGCGGCCGATTGTGGCATTGGCATGGTTGTACGGACCCATCACGCCGATGCCCGTGTTCATCGCAAGTTCATTGCGGATCGGGCCGTTGATGACCGGGATCGTCGCGAACGATGTCGTGCTGCTCGATCGCGCGGTGATGCCACTCGACGCCAGCGCAAGGATCACCGGGAAGTACTCGGGCCGCGCGCCCGCCATCACGGCGTTGACCGCGACTTTCTCCACCGTGAACTCCCACGCCTCGCGGAACACCGTCGGACGAAGCCGTCCAACCACCTTGTCCGGCGGGTGACTCGTTCCCTTGAGCATTGCTTCGACGCGTGCCTCCGTAGGAAGCACGATCGGCAGCATGTCGGTCCAACGGTTCTCTTCGAACAGTCGCTGGAGGTTGTCCTCGCTATCGGGCTCAACGAGCCGCGGCGTCGTCCGCTCGAACGAGAGGCCCTGAAGGTCCGCATCCTCGAGCGGACCGGTGAGGCCGTCGAGGACGACCTGCATGAAGGGACGCCCCGAGATCGCGTCGCTGCCGTCGATGTACGCACGCAGATGCGCCGCTGATTGATCGACGACCGGGTGAGGCGTGTACGCCTGACGCAGCCGTGGCATTCCCATGGATAGCGCCGTCGCGTTGCAGAGCCTCGCGAATCTCTGCGTGTGTACAGCGACCGAGGGCACACCTCCCTCTTCGAGGGCCGCCGTGAGCCCGACGACCGTCGGGCTGCAGGTGCTTCAAAGACCGATGCCGAGGATCGCGGCGTCGCCGTCGGCGACGATGGCCGCGCGCATATCGGGATCGTCGGCCCAGGTCTCCTTCGGTTTGATGATGCGCGTATCGACCGCAGGCAGGTGCTCACCGAACCAGTGCTGCAACTGGTCCATGAACACGGCTGAATTGTCGAAGAGGCAATCGACAAGATACACAGTCTTGCCGTCCAGCGTCGATAACCGCGGCGCCAGCCGCTTGCCGACGACCTTCGGGGGATAGCCGCGCGGATCGTGCACCGATATCCGTTGAGTCATGAGGGTCATCATACGCAACGCGAGCGCGCCGCGGAACGGACGATCCACGACATGCCGTGATCGAGTGCGCCACGACCGAGCTAGGTGACATTGATTGCTTCGAGTCCACAGCATCAGTGTCGTGACGAATGTGGCGTGTCTCTTGCGGCGCGACGATTCGAATAGCTCGGGTGATCAGAGAGTCGGAAAGGATGTCGTATGCCGCAGCAATTGATTGACTTGGCCAAGGACACCGTCATTACGGCCATAAAGGGCGCAGGCGAGATCGTCAACGCCGTCACCGATACAGTGAGCGGCGCACTCGTCAACGCGCTGCAAGGTACGACTGCCGTCGGAACTGCCGCAGTGAGTGCGGTCGCCGATGTCGCGAGCGGAGTTATTCAAGGAGCCTCTCAGGTCGGAGGCGACCTCGGCGGAGCCGCCAAAGGCGCAATGATGGGTGTACTCCAAGGCACCAAGACGCTCACCGGCGAGACGATGGACACGATCTCGGCGGGCGCTCGCTCGGTGGTCAAGAACTCAGCACAGGTCGGAGGCGACGTTGTCGTCGTGGCCAGGAAGGTGGTCGAGGGCGCGATTCAGGGAGCGCGCGACATCGGCATCGACGCGACCAAAGCGGCAACGGCAGCAGCGAACGGCGCTATCAAAGGGGCCAGCGAGGTGAGTCAGGTCGCGGCAGGCCAGGTCACGCAGGCGCTGACGGGCGCCATCGATGGCGTCAAGATCGTCGTGACGGAGCCGTTCCGTCCAGCCACCGCTCGGTCGTGAGCACTTGTAGTGTCCGGCTTTAGCCGGACCACGCTCCGTCTTTCAGATACCGGTCCGCGCTCAGTGCGGCCGTAGCTCCGTCGCCTGCTGCCGACGCTGCTCGCCCGGCCGAACCAGAGCGGACCGTTCCCACCGCGAAGAGACCTCGCACACCGCAGCGCATCTCGTCGTCGACCGGAATTCGTCCGGATGCGTCGAGCGCGAGCACGCCGTTCACCAACGTCGTTGCAGGCGCGAGCCCGACATAGACGAACAGACCGGACAACTCGATCTCACTGGTCGTCCCATCACTGACCGTCCGCGTGCGCACGCTCTTGAGTCCGCCGTTGCCGATCGCTTCCTCGACGATCGTGCCAAAGCGAACTTCGATCTTCGGGTTCTGCTGCACCTGCTGAATGTATGCGGCTTGAGCCGAGAACGCAGTGCCGCGATGCAGGATGATCACGCGCGACGCATGCTGCGCCAGCGTCAGCGCTTCCTGTAGCGCGGAGTCTCCGCCGCCAACGACGCCGACGATGCGATTGCGAAGAAGAGGCGCGTCACAACTCGCACAATGGCTGACGCCCCTGCCCCGGAACTCCTCTTCTCCAGGGATACCGAGCGTCTTCAACGTCGTGCCCGTGGCAATGACGATCGCTCGAGCCCGCACATCGCCCTGAGTTGTGGTCACACGCCAGGAGCCGTCTTCGTTGTGCAACGCGGTCGCTTCGCTCGCCGCGAACTCCGCGCCGGCGCCCACCGCTTGCTCCTGAATGATCGGGCACAGGTCATAGCCCGGGATGCCGTCGGGAAACCCGGGATAGCCATCGATGTGTTCGATGCTCACGAGGTGACCGCCGAGTGATTCGCCGGTCAGGACTCGCGTTCTCCTGCCGACTCGAGCCGACGTCAGCCCTGCGGTCAAGCCCGCCACACCACCACCAACAATCACCAGCTCGTACTCGCCGTTAGACATCCGAATCCGATCCTATGCCGTGGCGAGCTTCTCGGTCGCCTCCAGGTCCTGCCGCAGTGTGCGACTGCCGAGCACGTAATGCAGCGCCGCCCAGATGTTGACGACGCCGATGACGACGAGGGCGTAGCGAAGCGAGTTCTGGTGGTACGACGGGTTGAGGAAATCGCTGATCAGTCCTGTCACCGACGGTCCGATCCCGTTGCCGATGAGTGTCTGGATGAACAGCAGCAGCGACGTTGCCACCGATCGCATACGCAGCGTGGCTAATGCCTGTGTCATGGTGAACGACGGTCCGAAGAACACCGCCGCCATAAACATCAAGCCGACAAACGAGGGGAGCACCATCGCGCGCTCGGGTGAGAGATACGCGAGAAACTGAAACGGTACACACAGCAGCGTGGCGATGCCCGGTACCCACATGTACCATCGGCGGTCGCCGAAATGAACGCTCAGTCGATCCGAGAGGAAGCCGCCGAAGAAGGTACCGAGCCCGCCGATCAGCGAGAGGATCCCGATCCAGTATCCCGCTTCTGCAACCGTCATCTGATGCGAGCGCTGCAGGAACGCGTTGTTGAACGCGCCGCTCGCATACCAGACCACTGAGTGCAACGCAGCGGCGAGGGTCAGATGCCGAAACGAGCGCCGCTGCCAGAGTGTGTGCAGCACTTCGAACATACCGGGCACAGGGGCGCGCTCGGCGGCAGCGCGCGAGACGCCATCAGACATTCCCCGCGGCGGCTCCTTCACGGTCAGCCACAGGATCAGCGCGATCATGATCCCGGGCACACCCGCGAGGATGAACGTATAGCGCCAGCCAAGATACTGGTTGCCCCAACCACCAAATGTCGCGCCGGCAAAAGTGCCGAGCGGCACACCGAGGGCGAAGATCGAAAACGCGGTCCCGCGCCGGCTCTTCGGGAAGTAGTCGGAGATGAGCGAGTGCGATGGTGGGCTGCCGCCGGCTTCGCCAACCGCGGTACCGACACGCGCCAAGAACAACATCGCGTAGTTCACTGCCATACCGAAGAGAGCGGTCATGGCACTCCAGCTCGCGACCGCCAGTGCGAGCACGTTGCGACGGCTCGAGCGATCGGCCCATGCGGCGATCGGAATGCCCATGAAGGAATAGAACACGGCGAAGGGAATGCCGGTCAGGACTCCCATCTGGAAGTCGCTGGCGTTGAACTCCTTTTTGATCGCCTGAACCGATGCCGCGAGGATCTGCGAGCGGTCCATCGTGTTGAGCACGTAACACAGCGTCAACGCGATGAGCACGTAGTTGGCGTACCAGGTCTTGGTCAGAAGCGGTGACGGCACCGCACGCGTCGTTGACGCCACTGGCGTGACGGGCTCGGGTCTTCTTTGTGTGGTCTGCAACACGTCCCTCCCGATTCGCGGACGCCAAGCTTACTCCGAGCGTATACTTCGATGCTTGCTGGGTTGCAGGCGCCAGGACGGACTAAAGTTAATAAGGGACGAAATTCAGTCTGAATACACGCGAAGCGAAGGAGACATGGACATGAAATGGGCGACAGCGACGTTGCTGCTGGCCTTGGCGTCAGCGACAGCATGGGCTCAGGTCAATGCGGGCGACCAGAAGCCCGAGGCCACCGTGCCATTCAACATGACCACGGTCACCACCTTCACCTTGCCATGGCGAATGGCCTTCCTGCCGGACGGCCGCATGCTGGTCACCGAGAAGGTCGGGCCCGTCTGGCTGGTCACCCAGCAGGGGCAAAAAACGATGGTGGCCAATACGCCCCCGGTGTACTGGCAAGGACAGAACGGGATGCTCGGCGTCTATGTCTCGCCGACGTACGCCACCGACCAGCGGATTTATCTCACCTATGCCGAGCCGGGAGACTACGGCGGTGGTCTGGCGTTAGCGCGCGCCAAGCTGAATATCACCGCCACGAACGCCAACCTGCAGAACGTCGAGGTGCTGTGGCGTCAGCTGCCGAAAGGGCGAGGCGGCCAGGAAGGTGGCGCGCTCGCGTTCTCCCCCGACGGTCAGTCTCTGTTCCTCACCGTCGGTGACCGTCAACGGTTCACGCCGGCTCAGGATCCCGATCAACCGGTCGGCAAAGTTCTGCGCCTCACGTTGGACGGCAAACCTGCGCCGGGCAATCCCAACTACGGCAAGACGGGCGCCGCCAGTATTCCTCTCATCGATCCGCCCCGAGACACTGAGGCTGCCAAGACCGCACCTATCGTGAGC
>JBKPRH010000119.1:0-21131 GCA_046765795.1 Acidobacteriota bacterium
CTTGGTGTTCGCGATTAGCGTATTCGCGATGACCGCGACAGTGCTCGCCGCGATTGGCCTCTACGGAGTGATGGCATACTCCGTAACGCAACGGACGCGCGAGATTGGTATTCGCATCGCGCTTGGTGCGGCGGCGCACGAAGTCATTACCCTCGTCGGCCGTCATGTCGTGCGTATCGTCGCCGCCGGCCTGCTCGCGGGCCTCGCTGGCGCACTGGTCGCGACTCAGTTGATTCGGTCGCAGCTGTGGGACGTGACGCCCACCGATCCCGCAACGTTTGTCCTGGTGTCGCTCCTCTTTGCGCTCGTTGCACTCGTCGCGGCATTCTCTCCGCTGCGTCGCGCGATCTCCGTCGATCCGACGATCGCGCTGCGCAGCGAGTAGGCGAGGATTAATCGACCTGCGCGGTCGCGAGTTTGTGAAACTCGACGATCGCATCCCAGACGCCGAGACCGATCCCGCCGATCATCTGGTGCAGCTCCACCATGTTGTGAGTAAGAAAGACCAGTACGGAGCGGTCATTGGGATCGGCCTGCCACCAACCGCAATACGCGCCGGGCCAGCCGACCGTCCCGACACCCCCACGACATCGTCGCGGATCGGCTTTCTCAGGCTCGAGAACGACGGCGACGCCCATACCGTAGCCGTGGCCTTCGGCAAAGATTGGCCGCCCGAACATGCGCGCGGAGCGGCGCTGCTCCATCGTCAACTGATTCGACGTCATCGCCGCGAGCGTCTCCGCGCGGAGGAGCGACGCGCCATTTGCTGTGTCGCCAATGAGCGTGCGAGCAAACGCCAGATAGTCGTCGACCGTGGACCAGAGTCCCTGCCCTCCTGACTCGAAGGTCATGCCGTCGGGACGCTCCTCGAGTGCGTGGCGCCCCGGCACGGCCGTTAACGCGGTGGGCCGTCCTTCGGCGTCGAAGCCACACAGCCCGGCCCGTCGGCTTCGCTGCTCACGCGGCACCGAGAATCCCGTATCGCGCATCCCAAGTGGAGCGAACACGCGTCGATCGAGGACCTGTCCGAGCGACACGCCGTCGAGACGCGCGATCAGAAAGCCGAGGAGATCGGTCGAAACGCTGTAATGAAAACCGGCGCCGGGTTGATCGATCAACGGCAACGTGGCGAGGCGGCCAATCCATTCGTCGGGCGTAAGCGCGTTCTCGATCTGTGGACCAAGCATCTGCAGAGACGCGGCCCCGATCGGCCCGCGATGGAACTCGCCATAGGTCAGGCCGGCGCGATGCGTCAGAAGATCGCGGAACGTGATCACGCGGACGGCCTCGTCTGTCTGGTCAAGCGGCCCCTCAGGGTTGCGCAGGACGCGCATGCGCGCCAACTCTGGCGCACATCGGGTGATTGGCTCGTCGAGCTCAAATCGTCCTTCGTCGAGCATTGTCAGGGCCGCAACGGTCGTCACGGCCTTGGACAACGAAGCGACGCGAAAGATCGTGTCGCGCTCGACCGGCAACCCGGAGACCAGGTCGCGCTTGCCTACCGTCGCGATGTCGATCACTCGGCCATCGCGCCAGATCAGCGCCGCCGCCCCGGCGAGTTGATCGAGCTCCACGTACGGTGCAAGGAGGTCGCGCACGCGTGCGCGCTGTATCGACGTGTCCTGTCTAGTCATCGGGCTCGTTTTATATTGAAATTATAAAATAGATGTACTATTTTTTTGACGATGGCAAGCACAAACGCAGCGCCGGCACGCAGCAAGCCGAAAGGTGATAAACGCGACCGCACGCGCGCTACCCTGCTCGAGGCCGCACGCACGTTGATTCGCGAGAAGGGCTACGAGCGGACGACGCTCGAGGACGTTGCGCGCCGCGCAGGGATGACGACCGGTGCGATCTATGGGAACTTCAAGAATCGCGACGAACTGTTCATCGCACTCGGTCAGACGTACTGGCCGCCGGTGAAGCCGCACATCAAATCAGGAGCGACATTCGCGGAAGCGATGCGGGCTCTGGCAAAGGCGACGCTCGCCGCCGTGGACGAGCGGCGACCCGTCGCGATTGGACGGCTAACGGGACTCGCCTACACGCTGAAGAGCCCTGAGCTACGCACGCGCGTGCATGACGTCACCCAGAGCAGCTACGAGTTCGGGGCCGAATGGCTCTCGCTGTTTGACCGCAGCGAACTGCCCATGCCGCCGAAGCACCTGGTGCGCGTGATTCACGCGTTGATTGAAGGCCTGGTCATGCAACGCATTCTGACGCCCGACTTGTGTCCCGACGAAGTGTTCTACGCCGCGTTCGGCGCACTCGCGAGAGCTCATTCGCGGTAGACCTCAACGCCCACAGCAAGCCCACGTCACGTCATGTCGTGGCATGCCGGCCACAACTCGGCCGTCGCCCGCTATGTCGGCGAGCCTGCCCGTATCGTTCGGGAGAGGAAGACATCGCCAGCGACAACCGACTGAACGGCAGCGACGAGGTCGAGGGGCAAGTCGGCCTTGTCCACGATCGCTCGCACGCCTCTGGCGAGCCACTCGTGGACGTTCGGCTCTGTCGCGGTCACGAGCACGAACGGCGGTGTGAGTCCGGTGGCGCGAAGCATCTCCATCGCCACGATTCCGGTCATGAGGGGCATCGCGAGATCACTCACGATGACGTCCGGACGAAGGTCCACGGCAGCGCTGACCAGCTCGCGACCGGTGGAGACCTGACCAACGATCGTGAACGTATCTTCGAGAAGCCTGACGATAGCCCGCAACAGGAGCTCCTCGTCGTCGGCCACGAGCACCCGCAACCGTTCGGTGCGCATGTCCCATCGTCGCCGTTGACGAACGCGGCATCGTTGCCCTGGAGCAACGAAGCACGAGAGCCGGTCACACGAAGGGAAGCCTCTCGGGATTGATGAGGCGGACGAGGCCGCGATGCTTGATCACGATGCCGTTTCGCTCCCACCGCTTGAGCACGCGACTGGCTGTGAACGGGCTGACGTTGGCCAGCGACGCCAACTGTTCGTTGCCGATGCGGAGGTCGATGCTGTTCGGCGTCGGAGCCCCGATCCGACTGGCGAGACGAGTCAGCGTGGCCGCCAGGCGCTGCTCGGCACTGCCGGCGACGTTCGTCTCGCGCATCTGCGCGAGCTGATCTGCATAGAACAACGCCATCTGAAGCACATTGTGCGAGATCCGCGGATATCGTTCCGCCAACTGCCGGATCGCGGTGTCGGTCCAGACCAGCAGTTCGCCATCATCGAGCGCCTCGGCGGTGCCAATGTAGTCATGAACCGAGAGCAGGCTTCCGAGACCGCACGCGTCACCAGGGCCAAGGATTCCCATCAGGACTAGCTGGCCTTCGTGGGTCTGGCGCGTGACCATGAGTCGTCCCATGCGCATCAGATAGAGATGGTCGGTCGGCTCGCCCATGCGGCAGAGCACCTGCCCCGTGTGAACCCTTCGAGACCGCGATTCAGCGAGAATCACCCGCCGCGCTTCACCATCGAGGCCTTTGAGCAGCCAGTCCAAGGGGTCTCGTGAGCGCGAACGCTGCAAAGGCACCGTCGACGGTGAAGCAAACCGATGGCCACACAGCCGAGTCGCCGCGGCGTCGTCGACGACTCAGTCGTCAGATCAATTCTCGGTAGGTCTCTCGACGCGATCGACGACCAGCACTTCGGCGGGCGCGGTCTGCGGATCGAGTTTGAGCCCGAGCTGTTCTTGAACCGCTGCGAACAACGACGGTAAGTCGGATGACGTGTCCGTGGCGTCGGGGTTGAAGCGCAACACCATGTCGAACGTGCCAGTCAGCCCGGTCTGGTCCACGATGATGCGTCCGGCCGCACCAGCCATGTTGCGCGTGAAGGCCTCGAGTTCGATGCCTGCAGCGCGAAGCAGTCCCCGGCCGGTGTTCGTGCCGCATGAGGGAAGCTCCACTCCGTCGAGAGGCGGTGGAGGTGGTGGCGGCGGCGTCCCAGGTGCCGGCACATTGGTCCGGTCGCACTTGGCCAGCGACTGACGAAACGTCGGTCCGAATCGGCCATCAGGTCGCGCGAGGACGAGGAAGTACACGGGAATCGGCCGCATCTCCTGATGGACCGCAAGCTTGAACCGGTCGGCGAGCATCGTCTTCATCATCGCGACCAGCTCGTCGCGGCCAGCCTTCCCGCTCGCCTTTGCCTCGATGTCGAAGCGGTCCTCGCCGATCCATGACGGACCGCCAACGATCTGCAGACGATTGACGCCCCAGACGTTGCGGATGATGTCGGCCATCGTCTGGTTGGTCACCGAGATGCCGCTCAAGGTGCCTCTGAACGAGGATCGCGAATCAGCCGAACGATTGACCTTGACCGAGACCGCCTCAAACGACGGTCCCTGTCCTTGCGCCGCTGCCCCTGAGACAAGCGTCGTGCAGGTGATCGCCGCGATGTACAGAGCGTGAATGCGAGTCATGCCCCCAAAACGTTCGCGAGGGCTGATCGGTTAACAGGGACGATTCGGAGGCGTTGGGGCGCCGGCGCGCGAGTCGCGCGCCGGCGATGACAGTCCGGCTGAAGCCGGACACTACATTCCGATTAGAAGTTGAACTGGGCGCTGAACTTCAGCAACCGCGGCTGCAGCACTGAGTTCGGACGCAGCCAGGTGTTCGTCGTCGTCGAGAACGCCTCGTTGTAGGTCAGCACCGGATTGGCGTTCAGCACGTTCTGGATGTCAAAGCCCACATTCGTCCGCGTGCCGCCGAAGCGCAGGTTCTTCGCGAGGCGAATGTCGAACTGATTGACACGATCACCATAGAGCGTGCCCGGCTCGATCAGGTTCACCGTGATCGTCTGGCTCGCGCCCGCGAACGGACGACCGAGTGTCGTCTCCGCGTTCGACGCCACATAGTTGGCGCCGAGCGCCGCACCGGCATCGCTGCGGAACGTAAACGCGACCTGTACGTCTACCTTCGGCACGACGTAGCTGCCGAGCGCAGTCGTCCGAAGCAGGCTCGTGGTGTTGGAGCACCACGGGTTGGTCGGCGACTGCGCGCCGAGGACCGTCCATTCTGGAATCGTCGAACGGACCTCGCAGTAGTCGACGCCGGTCCTGGCGTAGTTGAAACCACCCTGGAGCGTGACGCCGAAGCGCGGCCGCGCCGTGACGTTCAGCGCAATCGAGTCGGTGGAGTTTGTGTAACTGCCGTAGCGGTCAGCCAGCGTGACGAAATTGTCCGTCGGCCGTGTAAACGCGTCCGCCGTGACGTTATAGAGCCCGCTGATCTGGCCGCCTCCGCCGTTCGGTAAGCGGGAGTCGGTCGGGACGTTCAGCGCGAAGGCGGAATAGTCGTTCGCCGCAACACTCCGGTTGTCGGTCGCCGAGAAGTTGAGCAACCAGCGGCGCTGATAACTCAGTTCTGCCGACACACGCGGTATCACCTCATGCTGGATCGATGCGCCCCACTGCCAGTCGCCCGTGCGCACACCCCATCCGGACTGCAGTGACGGGTCGAGCGTGGAAGAGACCACGGTCGTGCCGAAGTTCGGGCTGCCGGCACCGCAGGTGTCGATGCTTCCAGTCGTCGCCGGACTCTGCGCCGTCTGTGAATTCAGGTCGCAATCGACCACGAAGTCGCGGTCGTTGTCGGCCCACGTGCGCGCAACAGTGGTGCTCAGGCGACCGGTCGGGTTGTTGGTGATGAAGAAACCACCGTTCTGTGCGGCTTCGAGGTAGCGGCCGAAGTTGAACTTCGCCGACGTCTTGCCGTTCCCGAACACGTCGAACGCGACGCCGCCGCGCGGGGCGATGTCGTTGTAGGACGCGCCTTCGGTGAACTCGAACGTCCGCGCCGTCGGGAAGAAGCGCTGGCTCGGAATCGTCTGCTCGGGGAAATAGCTCCAGGCATGGTCCATACGCACCGCGCCCTGGAACGTCGCACGCCCGAGTGTCCACGAGTCCTGCGCGTAGAACGCCGAGGTCCGCACGCGCTGAAGGAGCTTGAAGTGGTTGATGTTCTGCGTCACCTGGTTCGGCACGCCATTGTTGAAGCGGTAGGTGACGAACTGATTGTTGAGGAAGGCAGTGCGGTCGTCACCGAGGTGCGATCCCTGCCAGCCGACCTTCATCGTATGCCGGCCAATGAGGTACGACGCCGACGCACGATAATTGGCCACGAGTACCCACGCGGTGCTCCAGCTCGTCGCGCGGTATGTCAGGTTGGCGATCCCGTGCTCGCACGGTTGCCCAGGCACTCCGGCACCCGTGGTGCACTGATCCGTCGTACGAATCAAATTCGGATCGGCACCCGGCATTGGTTCGCCGCCCCAGCGGCTCATGTAGGTCCCGAAGCCCGCCTCCAACAACAGACGGTTCGTTTGCGGTGACGTCCAGCGCGCCTGCTGAATGCGCTGACCGACATCACGCAATGCACCCGTCTCGGGAGCCGACGTCGGTGAGCAGGCCGGGGTTGGCGATGCGCCCGCGCAAATGATTTGCCCGGCCTTGGAGTGACGGCACGCTTCTGACTCCGCAGTCAATCCGGCGCCCTCGCATGGGGTCTGCTCGTCCCACAACGCGGTCACTCTGTGCTTCGCGCTCAACTGCGACGTCACACGCAGCGCGGTCGTCCGGAACTTCGCGGCGCCGTAGGCCGGACGGCTGCGATCGGGAACGTAGAACCACGCCGTCGGATCGACGTTGGCGAACATACCGGGGATCCGCTGCTCGTAGCCCTCGTTCCGCACCTGCAGGAACCACCACACGCGATCCTTCTTGATTGGACCGCCGATGCCCACGTTGTAGTCGTACACGCTGGTGAAGCCGCCCGGCGTCGTGAGGCCTCGCGCTATCAAGTCGGCGGTGTAGTTGCTGCTCACCATGCCTTCGGTGACCTGCGAGCCATAGAGCTGGCCGCTGATCTTGTTGCCGCCTTCCTTCGGAACGAGATTGAGCACCGGACCACCAGTCTCTGCCTCGCCCATACCGCCCGACGCGATGAGCACGACTTCCTGCGCGTTGTTCACGTCGGCGACGTACGCCGACACGCCGGCGCCGTTGAAGGCCGTGCCGACACTCAAACCATCAACCTGCAGCCGACCTTCGTTCGAGCGTCCGCCTGCCCCGCCGAAGACGACCATGTTCGGCACCACCTGCGCGTTCGACGCGGCGCCACCCTGCACGACCGTGTTTGGCATGAGGGTCAGCAACCCGCCGTACGATCGCGCGGCCGGGATCGCATTGATCAACTCGTTGTCCATCGTGGTCTGGCGGCCGGTGCTCTGCACGTCCACGATGGGCGTTTCGCCAGTGACGACAATCGTCTCCTGCAGCGTGCCGACCTTCAGCTCAACGTTGATGACGGCCACGAATGCGCCGCTCAACTCGATGCCGTCACGCTTGACCGTGGAAAATCCCGGTAGCGAGAACGTCACCGAATACGAACCATTGCGAAGATCGACGATGCGGAATTGACCGGCCGCATCGGTGACTGTCGAGCGCACGCGCTCGATCAGAGTTGGGCTGGCTGCTTCGACGGTTACGCCGGGCAGCAACGCGCCTGACGTGTCTTTGACAACTCCGGTGATCGTCGCCTGGGCAAACGCCACAGACGGCGCGAGGACGAGCACGGCAAGTAGCACGCTGGCGCGCGCAAGCGCGACGCAGAATCTGCGCATGAAGACTCCTTGGGTTTTCCCGCTGGTTCGCGGTGAAATCCTACCGGCGCAGCATCGGATCGACCGGCTCAAATATCGATCAAAGGACTGTTGCGACCGATTGATGCGCAGAGCGTTCGACGGGTGTGAGGTACCGCTTGAGCAGCCGTGTGAACCGGCGATCAGCACGGAAGCCGTCGAGCAATGGGTCGAAGCGGATCGCGTAGAGACCGCCGACACTTTCGTCGATCGCGCGTCCGAGCTCGGTAAACGCGGCGTCGACATCACCGAGCGAATGCCGCAGTCGCGCGATCGCGTACGAGTCGATGTACTCGGTGTGACGCCGCGCGAGCAACTCGTTGAGCACGGCGCGCGCCTCGCTCCGCCGCCCTAACTTCACGAGGCATGTGCCTTCGAGCGCGCGCATCCAGGGCAGCCCCTGCGTGACGACACCACCGATCTGGTATTGCTCGAGCGCCTGCTCGAGACGGCCCGAGAATTCGAGGGCGACGCCGTAATAGGCGCGGCACAGCATGAAGTACGGCTGCAGTTGTACCGCCTGCGCGCCGATCTTCGCGGCGGCTTCGAACTCGCGACGCCAGAGACGCACGTTGACCTCCGCAGCAACCGTCAACGGCAGCAGCGGATCGGTCTCGTGCGCCCGTTTCGCCGATTCCAGGGCGGCATCAAGATCACCCATCGTCACGAGCAGGAGCGTCTTGCGAACGTGCGCCAGCGTCAGCGTCGGGCTTTCCTTGATGACGCAGTCAAATTCGTTCAGCGCCTCCGGCAGACGCCGCTCGTACATGTGAATCGCGTGTGCATGATTGCAGCGCAACTCGGGGGTGGGCCCGACCAGTGCGACGGCGCGCTCGTAGGCGTTGAGAAACGCCGGCAGCATCTCGCGTCCTGGCCGTGTGCCGAACGACGCCATCAGCAGATGGCAGTTCCCCTGGCCCTCGAACGCCCGATGATCGCGTGGCGCTTCAGCCGCGGCTTCCTGAAAACACTCGAGCGCTCGTTCGAATCCTTCGCGCGATCTGAGACTGAGGAAGTGATACCCGTGACGGATCAGCGTGTCGGACTTCGGAATGCGGAGGCAGTAGCCCCCCTTCGGCTGGTGCACGATCCACGATCCGCAGTCAGTCAGGATTCGGCGCACTTCAGCGATGGTGACGTGCACCGTGTGGCGCGACACGATGGTGCCGTCCCACGCTTCGCGAATCAGTTGATCGCAGTCGATGACGCGACCGCCGTGCGCGGCCAGGGTCCGCAGGACATAAAACGCCTGCGGTCGCATGCGCAGCTCGGTGCCGCCGCGAAGCAGACGACCTGCGGCGAGGTCGATCGTAAAAGGTCCGAAGGTGATATCAGACATGCAATTGACGATGGACGATTTTTCGATTGACGGATTATTGATGATCCAGTTGATTCAATCCGTCAATCGTCCTTCGTCGATCGTCAATCTTACGAGGTCAGTTTCCCCGTCCGCCGCCGCGGCCACCGCCGGCACCTGCGCCGCGGCCTGCTCCGCCGCCACGCGCCGGCTCGACGTACTCGGGGGTCTTCTCGCCGCGAGCCGCCGCTTCCGCGCGACGCTTCTCTTCCGCGCGCGATCCCGCGAGCAGGTTCGGCATCGCGTAATTGCCTTCGTGGCAGCCGTACTCGAAGTAGCCGTAGTTGTCTTCACGCGGGATCGGGATGCGCAGTGTCCACTGCGCGGTGTAGGTCTTCGGATCGTTAATCGTCATGCGGTAGTCGAGCGTATTGGCGTCGGCCAACGAGAACCGCTCGGTCAACACGCCTTCGTCCGACAACGGCTGGCCGTTAATGGGCGACTCTGACTTGATGTTGCGCGTCTCGACGACCAGCACGTCGCCTTCCCAGTGACCGACCGACGTGCCCATCCAGTTCTTGATGCCCGAGCCCACTTGCGTGCGGCCATCCGTCGGGATGACGCGCGTCTCGTGAATCATCTCGTTCTGGAACGCGAGCCAGCCCGGGCCCTGGACGATGCGGCTGCCCGAGTTGTAGATCTTCGGCGTGATCGACTGCAGTACGCCGGTGCTGATGCAGCGATCGTAGTTGCTGCGATCGGTCGTCCACTCGGCTTCGATGCCGTTCAACTGTTTGCGACGGGTGGCTTGCGCCTGCTGACGCTGCTGCGCGGCCGCCTGCGCCGCTGGAGTGAGGGCCGGGATGCGGCCGTTCGCCGGTTCAATCACGTACGAGGACACACGGCTGACCGTCCGCGCGCGCTCGAGCCAATGCGGCGGAGGCGAGACAGCGCCACCGACGGTTCCGAAGCGCTTTTCGAATTCTTCCGCGCGCTCAAGCGTGAACTCGTCGCTGTTGTCGTTGGCGACATTCTGATCGCGCTGCGCGACGCGCTGCGTGTACTCGTCGTCAGTCAGCCGATAGCGTGTGCCAACTGACTCTGCGCGCTGCATCGGAATGCCCTGCAGGTCATTGGCGTTCCAGGTGCCCTGTAGATCGGGTTCACCCCAGGGTGTCTTCGGCACTTTGTAGCTGCCGAGGGCGGGCACGCTGCCATCGGGCGCGATGACGCCTGGCGAATCGACGCGGCCCTTGCCGGCATCAGCGCTGCGGCCTTGGCCGGACACACCGGCGGTCGTGATGATCGCAGCGCCGGTCAGCGCCGTCAGGGCTCCGAGTATGAAACGTCTCATCTATGCTCTCCGTGGGCACGTCCAGACAGCGCGCCCGCCATAAGCCCGATAGTGTACCGCGCCTGACGGTTATCCGTGACGTCGGACCCGTTCGATGAGTGAGGACAATCGCTGGTAATGTGAGCCTCGCCAGAATGTGCGGGCGCAGCCTGGGCAGCGCCGGAATTCACGAAAGTCTGCGCGAATGCGTGCCGGCACGTGCTCGCCAACCGTTTCAGCTGCCACAGAAACAAGAGGCGTATTGCATCGGAGGCACCGGCTGAAGGGACGCATGTCGTCAACCAGCGCAAACCAGTCGACGACTTCAAGGAGCTGCTGCTCGGGATCCGTGTGTCTCACCCAGCGACCGCGCTGAACGGCGCCGCGTTTGAGCAACGCGACATCTCGCGTCAGCACCACGCGCCCCGCGCGGGCCGCAGCCTCCGCAATGTCCTCGTCCTGCTCAAGCACGAGCGCGTCGAAGCCGCCCAGTCGCAAGAGCGCTGCGAGTTTGCTGAGATGCACGTCAACGACGAAGCGGATCGAATCGTCCCCATCCGTCGCGGCACGACGAACCCCTCTGATGTCGATCGTCCGGAATGCCGGATACAGCGACACGTCGTCACCGTGCTGCAGCCGGTACGAGAATTCTTCTGCGGCTCCGTTGATGAGGATCAGGTCCACTTCTGGATGCGGTACGCCGAGCGCTTCGAACGCGTCCTTCACCGACGAATGCGCGGCGAGGGCGTGATTGAACCGTCGTCCGCGGTGCGGGAACGGCAGAAAATCATTCAGCTGTGCGTAGAACCGAAACGAGACCTCGATCGAATTCACAGCGGCCACATGCGACACTTGACCCGTGCCATACCGCGTCGATCTCCGCCATGCCAGCGATGATGCGTTCTCCCGGCTCGTGGACCTCGGCGCCATCGACGCCGAGGTCGCGCAGGATGGCCGGATCGCGGCGCTCATGCCCGATAGTGTCACGGCCGACCAGGTCGCGAACGCACTTGGCGTCGCCCACATCTCGGTGTCGCCAGCGGTCGGCCGCGATGACGAATCGGTGTGGGTACTGAGCCGTCGCCCGATTCACATCGGCCGCCTTCGCATCGTGCCTGCGCATATGAATGCCGAGCCGGGCGATCTGCGCCTGATCGACACGCATGCATTTGGCTCGGGATTCCACCCCACCACTGCGCTCTGCCTTGAAGCGATCGAAGACGCGGTCACCATCGCACCCCCCTCGTCCATGCTCGACGTGGGCATCGGCTCCGGTGTGCTCGCCCTTGCGGCGCTGATCCTCGGCGTCCCGCGCGTGCTGGGGATCGACATCGACGACGAGGCGCTGCGTGTGACTGCGGAGAACGCGCGCATCAATACACTCGACTCGCGGCTCGAGCTGGCGCACGGCGGGCCTGAGGCGCTCACAGGGAACTGGCCATTCGTCGTCGCGAATGTGCTCACGGCGCCGCTCATCGAGTTGGCGCCCGTTCTCGTGCGACGTGTGGGCCATCACGGCCAACTCGTGCTCTCGGGAATCCGCTCAGCCATGGAGCAGGACGTCGTGCACGCTTACCGCCACGTCGGCATGCAGCCGATGCGGGTGACCGAACGCGCCGGCTGGATCGCAATCGCATTGCGGTCGTCGTGGTAACAGCAGCCACGGTAAAGTGTGAGCATGTCCGTGACGACACCGCTGCCAGTACTCGCCGCCGATCAGGTCGTCGCTGCCCTTCGCGCGATGCGCGAGCGTCAGCCGGTGAAATTCAGCGCCTTCTATTCGAGCCAGCTCGGGGGCATCGTCACAGACCCGGCGCTGATGGTGCTGCCATTCGACGACCACATGGTGCATCGCGGGCACGGCATCTTCGATACGGCCGGTCTGGTGAATGGGCGCATCTATGATCTGGAGGCCCACCTCGACCGGTTTCTCGGATCCGCCGAGAGGTCCAAGCTGACACTCGCCGGCTCTCGAGCCGAGATGCGCGACATCATCGTCCGAACGACGGCGGCGAGCGGCGTGCGTGACGGCTCGATCCGATATTGGTTGTCGTCTGGTCCGGGCAATCTCGATCTCACGCCAGCAGCGGGCGCGGTTCCGGGTTTCTTCGTCATCGTCTTCGGCGGTCTGGCCTATCCCGAGCGGTGGTACTCGGAAGGCCTCAAGGTCATGACGACGACGTATCCGATCAAGCCGCCGCTCTATGCGATCACCAAGGCGACGAACTATCTGCCGAACGTCCTCATGCAGATGGAGGCGAAGGAGGCCGGCCTCGATAACGGTGTCTTCATTGACGAGAAAGGATTCGTCGGCGAGAGCTCAAATATGAACGTGGCGTTTGTGACGATGGATGGCGTCCTGCGTCATCCGCGCTTCGTCCACGTTCTCGCAGGGTGCACCTCCCTGCGTCTACTCGAACTGGCCCAACATCTCCAGGGCGGGTTACTGACGGGCGTTGACGTGTGTGACATCGCCGTCGCTGACGCCCGCGCCTCGCGCGAGATGCTGCTGCTGGGCAGCTCGATCAAAGTCGCGCCGATCGTCCAGTGGGATGGTCAGGCGATTGGCGACGGCAAGCCGGGACCGGTCGCCCGCGCGCTGCTCGATTTGCTGGAGAATGACATGCGCACGAGCGATCGGCTCATTGACGTGCCGTACTAACCCACTGCGCTGGACCCCATCATGGTGCAAGACGCGCGCTCCACTCCCTTAATTGACGCTTCGCAGGAAGCGTTGATGTTTCCAACGCTGACCCCTGCTCAGATCGCCCGCATCCGGCAATTGGGTGTGGTGCGGCCAATCGCTCGCGGCGATGTCCTCATCGAGGCCGGCGACCACGTCGTCCCGTTCTTTGTGGTGACCCGCGGTGAGATCGAGATCGTCCAGCCGACACCGACTGGCAACAATCTGGTCGCCGTGCACGGCCCAGGCAAGTTCACGGGCGAAGCCAATCTGATCCTCGGACGCCGATCGTTGATGCGCGCCGTCGCCAGCGAGCCGGGAGAGGTCATCCAACTGACACGCGAGGCGCTGCTCGATCTCGTGCAGACCGACGCTGAGATCAGCGAGATCCTGATGCGCGCGTTCATCAATCGCCGCCTGGAGCTCGCGCAAGCAGGCATCGGTGACGTCGCGCTCGTCGGCTCGATGCACTGCGCCGGCACACTCCGCATCAGGGAATTCCTCACGCGGAACGGCCACCCGTTCAAGTTTGTCGATCTGGATCGCGATCCAGACGTGCAGGCGCTGCTCGACGGCTTTCACGTCACGCTGGCAGACATCCCGGTGCTGATCTGTCGCGGCGATGTCGTGCTGCGCAATCCGACGAACCAGGCGATCGCCGACTGCCTCGGCTTCAACGACAGCATCGATCGTACGCACATGCGCGACGTGGTCATCGTCGGCGCGGGTCCGGCCGGACTTGCCGCGGCGGTGTATGCCGCATCGGAAGGTCTCGATGCGCTGGTCATCGAGGCCTCCTCACCTGGCGGCCAGGCAGGCTCGAGCTCGCGCATCGAGAACTATCTCGGATTTCCCGAAGGCATCTCTGGGCAGAGGCTCGCCAGCTTCGCGTACGCGCAGGCGGAGAAATTTGGTGCGCAGGTGATGATCGCCCGCGGCGCGACAGCGCTGACATGCAATCGCAAGCCGTACCGCGTCGACATCGGTGACGGCACGACTCTCCCGGCGCGAAGCGTGATCATCGCCACCGGCGCGCAATATCGAAAGCCCGATATCCCGAACCTGTCGTCGTTCGAGGGAGCCGGCGTGTACTACAACGCCACCTTCATGGAGGCGCAACTGTGCAGCGCCGACGAGGTGATCGTTGTCGGCGGCGCGAACTCGGCTGGACAGGCGGCGGTGTTCTTGTCGCAGACGGCCGCCCGCGTGCTCATGCTCGTCCGCGGGAATGGACTGGCGGACACCATGTCACGCTATCTCGTTCACCGGATCGAGGGGACTCCCAACATCGATCTGCAGACCAATGCCGAGATCGTCGCGCTTGAAGGCAACGGGCGTCTCGAATCCGTGCAGTGCTGCGACAAGCGCACCGGCCAGATCACACGACTCCCCATTCGACACGTGTTCCTGATGACCGGCGCGGTGCCGAACACGGGATGGCTGTCGGGATGCGTCGCCACCGACGAGAAGGGGTTCATCAAGACCGGACCGGATCTGACGCGCGACGACCTCACCGCCGCGCGCTGGCCGCTCGAACGACCTCCCCATCTGCTCGAGACCAGCCTGCCGGGCGTGTTTGCCGTGGGCGACGTACGAGGCGGCAATATCAAGCGCGTGGCGTCGGCGGTGGGCGAAGGCTCGATCGCCATCTCGTTCGTGCACCGGACCCTCACTGAGTAAGGAACACGACATGGCACAGTCCACCTGCGATCACATTGGCGCCATCACCACCGTCAAGCACCCGCAGCGTCACGTCTGCGAAGAGTGCATCAAGATCAAAGCGCAATGGGTCCACCTGCGGACCTGTCAACACTGCGGAACGACGCTGTGCTGCGACAGCTCACCGAATCGCCACGCCAGTGCCCATGCGAAGACAAGTGGTCATCCGGTGATCGCGTCCGCTGAACGAGGTGAGCGCTGGCTGTACTGCTATCCCGACGACGCCTTCGCCGAGTACTGATGGACGTCCGCCTGCCGGCGACACGCCGGCTGGCGCGTCGGCCTGACTACAAGCCAGCTGATTCGAACGAGACTTCCGCGGGCAAGCCGACATACTGCTCGGCGAGGCTCGTCATCGCCGCGCGCGAGCTGGTGAGGTAATCGAGATCGGCGATCTGTCGCTGATGATCGAACGCGCTTTCGTCCGGCGCACGATGCAGCGTGGACGTCATCCACCACGAGAACCGCTGCGCCTTCCACACGCGGCGTAAACACATGTCCGAGTACGTGTCGAGCCACTCCGTCTGACCGTTTTCGTAGAACGCCTTCAGCGCTCTCGCCAGCACCAACACGTCGGACGCCGCCAGGTTCAATCCCTTCGCGCCCGTCGGTGGGACGATATGCGCGGCGTCGCCGGCGAGGAACAGACGGCCGTAACGCATCGGTGTGGCGACGAAGCTGCGCATTGGCGTCACGCTTTTCTGAACGATACGACCGACACTCGGCTTCCAGCCGTCCCGGGTCGCCATACGCGTCAGCATCTCCTGCCAGATCGCTTCGTCTGACCAGCGTTCGATCGGTTCGTCGGGCGGCACCTGCAAATACAGCCGCGTGATCGTCGGCGAGCGCATGCTGAACAGCGCGAAGCCGCGCTCGTGGAGTGTGTACACGAGTTCGTCACAAGACGGGGCCGCTTCAGCGAGGATCCCCAGCCAGCCGAAGGGATACACCCGCTCATAGATCGTGAGCACGCCCGCCGGAACAGACGGCCGGCAGACGCCGTGAAATCCATCGCAGCCGGCGATGACATCGCACTGCAGTTCGTGATCGACATCGCCATGACGGAAACGCATGACCGCGCTCGATGAATCGAGCGCGTCGACCGAGACGTGGTCGGCTTCGAAATACAGAGGACGCGATGTCGCGATCCGCGCCTCGATCAAATCCTTGACGACTTCGTTCTGCCCATACACGGTGATGGCCTTGCCGCCGGTCAGCTCACCGAAGTCGATGTGATGCCGCTGTTCAAGGAAGGAGATAAAGACGCCGTCGTGACGCAGACCTTCCTGTCGAAGCCGTGCGCCAACGCCCATCGCCTGCAGCAGATCAACGGTCCCCTGCTCGAGGACACCCGCACGCACGCGATCGATCACGTACTCACGGCTGCGGTTCTCGACGATGACGGAGTCGATCCCGTTCAGATGCAGGAGATGCCCGAGCATCAGTCCCGCTGGACCTGCGCCGACGATACCGACCTGTGTTTTGTGATGCATAAGCTAACGGAGACGACGGAGTAAACGGGGATCAACACGGAGCAACGGAGGAACGGAGAACGTTCGCTATGCCTCGAGAAACGCCGCGGGGCCTGCTGGCGGCTGTAGCCACTGGTGATCCTTGAATGCGGCCACCAGTTGCTCCCGCAACCAGATGCTGCGCGGCTCGTTATCGAACCGGCGATGCCAGTGCAATTTCAAATCGTATGTGAGATCGAAGGGCGGCAACGCCGCGGCGACACTCGAGGTGATCGACGCAAACCGGGTCACCACCGCGTACGGCAGTGTCGCAACGAGTTGTGTTTCCATCACGATGAATGGTGCACTCAGCACGTTCGACGTATACAACGCGACCTTCCGCCGCATCTTACGCCGCTCGATGAAGCGCTCGAGTATGTCCTGGCTACGACCCTCGCGCCTGACAACGATGTGCTCTGCGGCAAGGAATGCCGACACGGTCAAGCGGCTCTTCCACAGTGGATGTCCCGCGCGCATCAGACACGCGAAGCCATGCTTCGTCAACCGACGCTGACGGAAGTTCCTCTGCGCGAGCGCCGGAAAGTAACCGGCCGCGACGTCCACGTCGCCTTTTTCCAGGGCGTCGGCCAGCGACGCGTCTCGCGCCGTGAACGTGACGACTGGACACTTCGGCGCCTGAACGCGGAGATATTCGAGAATCGACGGCAAGAACGCCATCTCGGCGATGTCGGAGAGCCCCAGAACGATCGGCCGCGTGCTTGTGGCGGGATCGAAGTGTTCGCCCTTGAGCAGATCTTCACGAAGATGCTGCAGGTGCGGGCGCGATGCTCGCACGATCGCGTGCGCCCGCGGTGTTGGAACGATACCGCTCGGCCCGCGAACAAACAGCGCATCGTCGAACGTCTCACGCAGCCGCCGCAGCGCCTTACTGACGGCAGGCTGGCTCATCCCAAGCTGTCGCGCCGCGCGGCTCACACTGAGCTCGTCGTAGAGCGCGACGACGATGGGCAGCAAGTTCAGGTCGGGATGCTTCGGTGCCACCCTTGCCTACGAGACCGGGATCAGCGACACGACTACAGCATCGCGACGCGAGGTTGAAAAGGCACCGACTTCATGCGACTGAGAGTCTCTGCTCGACACGATCGTGTCAATCTCGAATATTCGTTATAGCACGCGCGGAATAACGCCGCGCGTGCTCGCGATGACGCGTCACGCGCTCCCGATCAAGATCCCGGAGGCGAAGACCAGCAGTCCCCCGACAACAACTTGCAGCGCGGCGCGCCAGAACGGGGTTTCCATGTAGCGGTTCTGCACCCATGCAATCGCCCACAGTTCGATGAAGACGACGACCATCGCGATGGCCGTCGCGGTGCGAAACTCCGGGATCAGATACGGCAGCGCATGCCCCAGTCCACCGAGCGCGGTCATGACTCCGGACGCTATGCCGCGCTTCAACGGCGACCCACGCCCCGAGATCGAACCGTCGTCTGACGCGGCTTCGGTGAAGCCCATCGAGATGCCGGCGCCGACCGACGCGGCGAGTCCGACCAGGAACGTCTTTCCCGTGTCGCCGGTGGCGAACGCAGCCGCGAAGATTGGCGCGAGTGTAGATACTGAGCCGTCCATCAGTCCGGCGAGACCCGGCTGCACCCACGTCAGCACAAACTCGCGGTGCGCCTTCGCATCTTCGGCCGCACGTGCCTGCGGCGGCAGGTGCTCGCGCATCAACTGCTGCCATGTCGATTCGTGACCGGATTCCGCAGCAGCCAGGCGATCGATCAGCTCTCGCGTCCGCGCATCGCTCGTTCGCTGAGCGGCGCGTTGATAGAACTCGAGCGCTTCCATCTCCATCCGTGCGGCTTCCTCTCGGATCCGGTCGGGGCCGAGATTCTGCACGAGCCAGACCGGCCTCCGTGTGTAGAAGCCGGCCACGTGCTCGCGGCGCACCAGTGGAATCGCCTCACCAAACCGCCGCCGGTGTTCTTCGATCAGTGCGGCACGATGCGAGTCTTCCTCGCCAGCCATCTCGTCGAAGAGTTGTGCCGACTGTGGATAGTCGTCGCGCAGGCGCTGCGCGTACCAGCGGTAGATCCGCGCGTCGTCTTCCTCGGATGAAATCGCGAGGGCGAGGATCTCCTGCTCGGACAGGTTCTTGAATTGTCGTCTGTGCGCCACGCCGGGAATCATCGATACCTCCGACCGCTCGATTGTGTCCCGGCGGCTGCGCGTGGATCGAGCGCTACTTGCCGCGCATCCGCTGCGACGATTTCTCGTTCTCGAGGCACATCTCGTCGATCAGCTCGGTGTCGAGCGTAATCTGCAGTGGCATCTCGACCGTCCATGGGCGTGTGTACGCCTTCGGGTCGTCCACCGTAATCTGCACGTCGAGCCTGCCGTAGGTCGGCCGACGCATCCGTTCCGTCATCGTGGCCGCATCAGTCATCGGCGTGCCGCCCATGTCGAGCCAGAGTCCGTCCCTGAAGCCGTTTGTGCGAACCACCAGCGTGTCGCCTTCCCACGTGGCTGTCGAGTACCCGTTCCAGGACGGATTCGGATCCTTCGGCAGCGGACGCCCGTCGATGAAGATCTGCCGATACATGGCATTCACTTCATTGAGCAGCACGAGCAGACGTGGCGTGTGCACGGCCTTGGTCATGTGCGGCAGCCCATACGGACGCGGAGGATTGTCGGGCAGACAGCGCGCGTGTGGATCGTCCTTGCTGTTCTCGGCGGTTCGCTGCTTCACCAGCGCCGCTGCCCAGGGTTGAAACGGCAGACCGCCCCGAAGGTCCGCACCGATGTTCAACGCCAGTGGCGAGCCACCGATCTCGAGACCGCACTCGACGAACTTGGCGAACTCGGGCGTGCAGGCAATCTTGCGGCCCGGCTGCCAAATCCCCGAGAAGTCGGGCTTGCCATCCGCGAACCGTGGTGCCGGCGCCGACAGATTGACCTTGCCGTCAGCGGTTCGCGGCACATCCGCCGTTGGATAGTGCAGCCACTGCGCCGACGCGATAGAGGACCAACAAAGCCACGCGACGATGATCGCGAGACGCACCTATTTCGACCTCTGCGCGTCGGCGCTCGACGTGTAGCCCTCGGCTGCGCCGAACTGCGTCCAATGGTTTTCGTTGCCGCCAATTCCATGCAGCAGGGACAGCACGGGATACTTGCGCGCCGCAGAGTACCCAGGCGGCGTATAGACGAACTCCGGCCGCTTGTTGCCCGTGACTTTGGAGTCGTACTCGACCCGTTCGAGGCGACCGGACTGGACACCCGACTGGCCCGCCGGCGCGTTGGGATACGCCGGCGCTGGAGCCGACTGGCTCGCGAGGCTCACCGCACCCAGTCCGCATCCGACAATGATCGCTGCGAGCGAATTCAATCGCGGTCGAGATCTTGCCATGTTCGTACCTCGCGAAATGATGGGAGCTGTCCGTGGTGTTTCAGCTCATTCAAGATGAAACGCACCATCGCTCCATTCTTCCGGAGCGATGTCGGCGATGGTTTCGGTGAAGTCCCAGCGGTGGCCAAGAAAGTCCTGAGCATTGTATTGACGCTCGCCATAGGGCTGGTCTTTCGGCTCGGTCAGGATGATGGCTCCATGCTGTCGCGCACGCTCGCAGTGACCCTCGGCATCCTCGATTCGGACCTGAACGATATGCGAGTTGTTCGGCGCAACGTTGCCTTCGGCAATGGTGAAGCACCCGTCTCCGGCTTTCATCTGGATGCGGTGGTTGGCGATGCGCAGACGGACAGTAAAGCCGAACGCCTTCGCGAGCCAATCAGCTGCGGCGCTTGGATCGGGGTAAATAAGCACAGGGATCACGGTGCAGGGCGGTACCGAGCGATTGAGTCGCATCTGGAAACTTTAGCAAAGAGGCTGCTCAGTGATCGGTCCACGTGAAGTCCACGGACGCCACGTTCGCCACGAACGGCTCGTTGAAGGCCATGAGCTCCAGGTGTTGAGGATGACGCTGATACGCCCGTAGCGCGGCGACCGACGCAAACACCATGATCAGTACCAGGTCCCAGCTGCGGGCATCGTGCAGTTCGTCCCGGCCGATCTCGAGATGCTGGATTCCCTCAATCGCACTGCGCAGGCCGAGCAAGCGCTCGCAGAACGCGGTGACGTGCGCGTCACTCGTGTCGTCACGATACTTCACGAAGACAAAGTGCCGCAGCATCGCTTACTCCGAACGGACCCGGGCCCCGGACGCGATGATCGGCGGCGAGTTGTTCAGCGTCTCCATGGCGAAACCGGCGGCCGCTTTGTACCGGCTCATGAACGCGTCCCGCTCCGCGGCGGGGATTACCGCGTCGATGTCGTCGAACACACCGCCGCAGCGCTCGTCCAGCAGATTGAGAAGGCCGAACGGACCCGCCCCGCGATTTCGCAACACCACCGCCGAAATCTCGGCGCACAGCCGCGCGTCGTAAGCCTGCAGCGCCCGTTCGGTCACGCCGTGCTCGAGCATGGCGGCACCCAGCACACGCGCGTCCATCATGGCCTGACTCGCACCGTTCGAGCCCGTGGGATACATCACGTGGGCTGCATCGCCGAGCAGCGCCACGTTGCCATCCACCCAGGTGGGCACGGGGTCGCGATCGATCATCGGGTACTCGTAGACGGCCTCGGCGCCCCGCAGCATGGCCGGAACGTCCAGCCAGTCGTAGTTCCAGCCTTCGAAATGATGGATGAACGACTCGAGCTCCACACGCCGGTTCCAATCGCCGGTCGTCCATCCGCCGGTGTTGTCGACCGTAATCTCGGCAATCCAGTTGATCGACGCGAGTCCGGTGACGGGGTCGGGATTCGAGATCGGATAGAAGACGACGCGGTGGCGATGCGTGCCGAGGCCGATGAACGAGGCGCCGGTACGGATCGGCAGACCCGGGGTGACCCCACGCCACATGATTGCCCCGCCCCACTGAATGGGCGGCTGGTTCGGGTGCATCTGAGCGCGCACGGCTGAATGCAGACCGTCGGCGCCGATCAGGAGGGC
>JBKPRH010000120.1:0-11573 GCA_046765795.1 Acidobacteriota bacterium
TTCTCAGTCCATCGAATTGCGCGGCGCTGACTTCGGATGGTGGATAAAGGACTTGTCCGAGCGCGATCCGTTGTACATCACGCCAGTGCTCATGGCGGTGACGATGTTCTGGCAGCAGAAGATGACACCGTCAACGGCGGATCCCGCGCAGCAGCGCATCATGATGATGATGCCGCTGATGTTTGGTGTCATGTTCCTCGCCGCCCCGAGTGGCTTGGTGCTGTACTGGTTCGTCGGCAACCTGTTCGCCATTGGCCAGCAGTACTTCACGAACTGGTGGATCGGCAAGCCGGCGGTGGCGAACGTGAAACCGCCAGCGGAGCGGCGCATCAAGAGCGCGGGGTCGGGCCGCACTGCAGGCGCAGAGAACAAGAACTAGAATCACGTCGCACGGACCGTCAACCGAATCGAGAGAAGCGCAGCGTGAACGAGACTCTGACCACTCAAATCGCGACGTTCGTCCAAAGCGTCATCGACGCGATGGGCGTGCAGCTAAGGACCACAATCGAAGAGACGCCGGAAGCCACGCGGATCAATCTGGAGGGCGAAGACGGTGGTCCGCTGATTCGTCGCGGCGGTGAAGGCCTGCAAGCCCTCCAACATCTCGTGGCGACGACATTCCGCCGGCAGCTGGGCGACGACAACCGCATCGTCGTCGACTGCAATGGTTTCCGCAGAGACAAGGATGCGGAGATTCGCCAGATGGCGAAGTTCATCGCGGAGAAGGCCCGCAGCAGCGGCGCGCCTCAAGAAATGGGTCCGCTGAATCCGTACGAGCGTCGCATTGTGCATCTGGCCATCGCCGAGGATCCCTCCGTCAGTTCCGAAAGCATCGGCGATGCGTTCATGAAGACCGTGATCATCTCGGCCCGGCGCTGACCGGTCGAGCGTCGCGGGGCATGTGTGCCCTGAGACAGCGAGCGGCATGTTTTCTCCCGACGACACCATCGTCGCGATCGCGACCCCGGCTGGCCGTGGAGGTCTGGGTGTCGTACGCATCAGCGGGAGTGACGCGTGCGAGGTCGCCGAACGAATTTTGATTCGCGACAAGCCGCTGCAACCGCGGCACGCTACCTTCACGCGCGTGCGCGCGTCGGACACTGAGGCACAACGACCGGTGGACGAGGTCATCGCGACATGGTTTCCTGCGCCGCGCTCCTACACAGGCGAGCACGTCGTCGAGCTCAGTACGCATGGCAGTCCGGTCATCCTCCAACAGGTGCTGAAGATCGCGATCGACGCCGGGGCCAGACTCGCGAGGCCTGGTGAATTCACCTTGCGCGCATTCGTCAACGGCAAGATGGATCTGGTTCAAGCGGAAGCGGTCGCGGATTTGATCGACGCGGTGACACCGTTGCAGGCGCGCGTCGCGTTCGATCAACTCGAGGGCACACTCACCGCGAAGATCGCCGCAATCGATACGCGTCTCCTCGATCTCGTGGCTCGTCTCGAAGCGTCGCTCGATTTTCCCGACGAGGGCTATCACTTCATTGAGCCGAAGGCGATCGCGCGCGCTGTGCTGAGTGTGATCGACGAGCTCGACGGCCTGCTGAAATCGTCGTCACGCGGCCGCCTCATTCGCGAGGGTGCGACCGTTGTCATTGCCGGACGTCCCAACGTCGGGAAATCGAGTCTGTTCAATGCACTTCTCGGTCACTCGAGAGCGATCGTGACCGAGACGGCGGGAACGACACGTGATCTCGTGTCAGAGACGTGCGACATCGACGGACTTCGCGTGACGTTGGTCGATACCGCCGGGGTTCGCGACACGACCGATCGCATCGAGGTCGAGGGCGTGTGGCGCGGCACGCGCGCGCGTGAGGTCGCCGATCTGATTGTCATTGTCCTCGATGCTGCCGAACCGCTGATGGCTGACGATGCGCGACTTCTGACGGAGACGACGAGTCGCGCACGCGTGATCGTGGCGAACAAGAGCGATCAGCCAGCGGTATGGCATCGCGAGGACGCCGTTTGTGTCTCTGCAACGTCGGGAGATGGTCTCGATCCGTTGCGACGGACAATTGTCGCCGCGCTGGGTGGTGGTGAGCCGCTTCGCGATTCGAGCGCGATTACGAACGTGCGTCACACGGCGCTGATCGAACATGCTCGCGCGAACCTTGCGCGGGCGAAAGCTGCAGCGGAGGAAGAGGGGGTCTCTGAGGAGTTCCTCCTCGCGGACCTGCATGCGGCGCGTGCGAGTCTCGGCGAGGTTGTGGGAACGCACACGAGCGAAGACGTGTTGGAGCACATCTTCGAGCGGTTCTGTATCGGGAAGTGAACGAGATTTGTCGATGACCTTCGATGTCGTTGTGATCGGAGCGGGGCACGCTGGCGTGGAAGCGGCGTACGCCGCCGCTCGAATGGGGTGTCACGTTGGCTTGTGCACGCTGTCACTCGAGACAGTGGCGCATATGCCATGCAACCCCGCGATCGGTGGAACCGCAAAAGGTCATCTGGTTCGTGAGATCGATGCACTCGGCGGGCTGATGGGCCGTGCGATCGACGCGACCGGCATCCAGTTCAAGTTGCTCAATCGAAGCCGTGGGCCTGCAGTGTGGTCTCCTCGCGCGCAGGCGGACAAGCGACTCTACGGGAAGTGGGTCGCGGATCAAGTTGGGCGACAGCCCAATGTTGAATGGGTTTATCGGAGGGCTGGGCAAATTCTTGTTGAAGGCGATCATGTGATCGGTCTTTCGACAGAGGATGGTGAGATCGTTAAGTGCCGCGCACTTATCGTAACGACCGGCACATTCCTCAACGGACTGATTCACGTTGGAGACGAGCAGCGTCCGGCCGGAAGACATGGTGAGCCTCCTTCGCGTGAGCTCGCCGAATCGATTCGATCGCGTGGGTTCGCGATGGGCCGATTGAAGACAGGCACGCCACCGCGCCTCCATCGAGACAGTATCGACTTCGACGCGTGCGTGAAGGCCGGACTCTTTACGGAGGAGCCTGGTGATGAGGTGCCTGTTCCGTTCTCGTTCGAGACGTCAACGCGGCTCTCAAATCGTGCACGCTGCTGGTTGCTGTACACGAACGATCGTGTGAGCGATCTCGTTCGCGAGAACATCGACAGGAGTCCGCTTTACAACGGGCAGATTAACGGCATCGGCCCGCGGTACTGCCCGTCGCTCGAAGACAAGATCATGCGGTTCCCGCAGCGTGAGCGACATCAGCTGTACTTGGAACCCGAAGGCCTCGACGTCGACGAGATTTATGTGAATGGATTCTCGATGTCGTTGCCTCGAGAGGTACAGGAGTCGCTCGTTCATGCGTTGCCGGGCCTCGAAGACGCCGTCATCATGCGAACCGGATATGCCGTCGAGTATGACTTCGTCCAACCCACGGAGTTGAAGGCGACGCTGGAGACGAATCGAATCGAGGGGCTGTTTTTCGCGGGTCAGATCAATGGCACCTCAGGGTATGAAGAGGCCGCCGCTCAAGGGATCGTGGCCGGTATCAACGCGGCACGGCGCGTTCGTGGTGAGACGGCGTTTGTGGTCGGGCGCGATCAGGGATACATCGGCGTGCTCGTCGATGATCTGATCACGCGTGGATGCCTCGAGCCATATCGCATGTTCACATCACGCGCCGAGCATCGGCTGCTGCTGCGAATCGACAACGCTGATCTGCGTTTGACGCCCTCTGGGCGTTCACTAGGGTTGATTGATGATGAGCGTTGGGATCACTTCGAGGCACGCCGCGCACGGTTCCATCGGAACACCACCGCTCTTGAATCGACGCTCGTGCGAAGTCCATCTGGCGATCGTTTGCGGGCATCACAGTTGTTGAAGCAGCCGGAAGTCCGCATCAGCAGCTTCGTCGAATCTGGCGCCGTCACCCTGGAGCTCGATCCATCGTCACCCGACCTCGATCTCGCCAGCCTGGAAACATCGATCAAATACGAAGGGTATCTTCGCCAGGCGATGGCGCACGCCGAGCGATCGAAGAAGAACGAACGTCGTCGGATTCCGAGCGCCTTTCCCTTCTCGCGGGTCCCTGGACTCTCTGCCGAGGCCGTTCATCGGTTATCGCAGGTCCGACCAGAGACTCTCGGACAGGCCTCGAGGATCCCGGGAATTACACCAGCCGCAATCGCTGTACTGGGTGCCTTCCTCGGAAGACTGCCGGCGGAAGCCGCGTCCGAGCAGTGAGCAGTCGCGAGTTTCACGACCGTCTTACCCGTCGCGGGCGACGTGCCGGAGTGACGATCTCCTCGCCCCTTGCAACCAAACTCGAGGTCTATTTCAGGCTTCTCACTGCGTGGAACGCGAAGATGAACCTCACCGGTCTTGATCTCACAGAGCAAGCACCGGCCGCCATTGATCGATTGCTTATCGAACCCCTGGTCGCTGCAAAGCACGCAACCGCGCCGGTGACTCGGATGATCGACATCGGGAGCGGGGGTGGTTCGCCGGCGATTCCGCTCGCGCTTTCGCTCTCGGCTCACTTGATGCTGGTCGAGGCAAAGACGCGTAAGTCCGTGTTCCTTCGGGAGGCGCTACGAGCGCTCGAACTGACGGATGCCGAGGTCGTCACCTCGCGATTCGAAGAGTTGCTGTCCAGGCCGTCGCTCCACGAAGCGCACGACTTGCTTACTCTTCGTGCGGTGCGTGTTGAAGGTTCGGTTCTTATGAATCTTCAGGCATTCGTTCGGCCGGGTGGCGAGCTCTTCCTCTTCAGAACTGCATCTGGCGCGGAGGCACCGGGCAGCCTGATGCCGCCACTCTCATGGAAGGCCACCTTTCCGCTGCTAGAGGACCAGGGCAGTCGGCTCGTGGTCCTCAGCAAGAGACTCGATCGAGCCAAACGTTCCACGTGAAACAATGGATCGCTGAACTTTCGCCTCTTCGGCGTTTCACGTGAAACACTCGCCTCGTCATTTCCCCGCTTGACGCGGGATCCCATAGGTACTACATTGGTTGCACCCGCCCAGCAAGCAGTAGCCAAAATATCTGTTGTATGCCAGAAGACGTGGAGCCCAAGGGCCGCATCGTCGCCGTCGCCAATCAGAAGGGCGGCGTCGGCAAGACCACCACAGCCATTAACCTCGCGACGTCCCTCGCCGTGGCCGGTCGGAGAGTTCTCCTCGTCGATGTCGACCCTCAGGGCAACCTGACGAGCGGCGTCGGGTCGAAGGCGCAGCGGTCTGAAGCCGGCACCGTGTACGAGGCGCTGCTCACCAATAGCGCGGCGCCGTCCGCGTACGTATTGTCAACGCGGGTCGCCAACCTGTCGCTGGTCCCTGCGGACCGCAATCTCACCGGCGCTGAAATTGAATTGGTGGCCCTGCCTGAGCGAGAACATCGATTGAAGCGCGTGCTCGATCCGCTGCGCGGCGAGTTCGATCACGTCTTCATAGATTGCCCGCCGTCGCTTGGACTGCTCACGCTCAATGCACTCGTCGCCGCAGACGCCGTGCTGATTCCACTCCACTGCGAGTACTTTGCGCTCGAGGGACTGGCCGATCTCGTCGGGACGATGCGTCGGGTGCGGAGCGCGTTGAATCCAGCGCTCGACATCGAAGGCGTGTTGCTCACGATGTACGACGACCGCACGAACCTCGGTCAGTCAGTGGCGCGCGACGTGCGCGACTTCTTTAAAGAGAAGGTCTTCAACACGATCATTCCGCGCAACGTGCGACTCGGCGAAGCGCCGAGTCACGGAATCCCCGGCGTGTTGTACGACACGAAATCCCGCGGCGCGGCCGCATATGTCGCACTCGCGAAAGAGTTGCTCGCTCGACGCGCTGCATAGAAACGGACTTCAGTGTGTGCAGTTGGTGTAATTCAATCGGCCGCTCCGTTGTCGCGGCCGAGCGACCATCGTCGGAGGCTGGCTGTCACCAGTGCTCCCTCAGCAGAACGGACCACTAAGATGCTCGAACGACGCCCCGCACTCGGCAAAGGCCTCAGCGCGCTGATTCCAGATGCTCCCGAGCCTGCGCGATCAGGACCGATCGAAGTGGACATCGATCTGCTTGCGCCGAACCAGCAGCAGCCCCGCCTCAACATGGATGATGCGAAGCTCGAGGAGCTCGCCGCGTCGATCAAGGCGAACGGCATCATTCAACCGATCCTCGTGCGTCGCACCGCCAACACGTATCGAATCATTGCTGGTGAGCGCCGCTGGCGCGCGGCGCAGAAGGCTGGACTCCAGCGTGTTCCGGTCGTGGTCCGCGACGTCGCTGACGGCGACAAGCAGTTACTGGAACTCGCGCTCATTGAGAACCTTCAACGCGAAGGTCTCAACCCGATCGATGAGGCGCTCGCGTATCAGCGCCTGGCCGACGAGTTCTCATTGACGCAAGAGCAGATCGCGGCGGCCGTCGGCAAGGATCGCAGCTCGGTCGCCAACTTCATGCGGCTGCTGAAACTGCCCGAGGAAGTGCGCGCCGATCTCGCAGCGGGCGCGCTCTCAACAGGTCATGCCCGTGCGCTGTTGGCGCTGCCCGACGCAGCGGCGCAGCGGCACGGCGCCCGTGAGGCGATCTCGCGCCGCCTTTCGGTGCGCGAAACCGAAGCGCTCGTGAAGAAGTTGTCGTCGCCCAAAGTTCGGGCGACGTCCGCAACTGCCACACCTGCTCCCATGGCCGACGTACACACGCGCGCCGCCGAGGACCGGATGCGCTTCGCCCTGGGTACGAAAGTCCGCATCAACAGACGAGGATCAGGCGGGCGAATCGAGATCGAGTTCGCGTCCGAAGACGAATTGAACCGGATTTTTGAGGTGATCACCAGCCGCGGCTGAGACCCCTGGACAGGCCCATCTCGCTACAAAACGCCGCTCTTTCCGTGGTATAAATAGACGCTTGTGCCTTTGAGGTACAAGCTCATTAAACCCTGCTGGTGCGCAAACGCCGAGCGGGGAGCGCGGGTCATCCGTCAGAAGACATCATGAGCATGCGGGCCTCCGCAGCGCGATACGCCAAAGCGCTGCTCGACGTAGCCATCAAAGAGTCTGATCCCGATCGCGCCGAGGAGGAGCTCGCGACGTTTGTCGATCTGGTTCGCACGAACCCCGATCTGCAGCGAACGTTCGCGAATCCGGTTGTGTCGGCGGCTGATAAGCGCGCTGTCGTACAGCAGATTCTCGAGCGTCAGAAGCCGACCACGCCGGTCGGCAAGCTCGTGCTGCTGCTCGCCTCGCGCGGCCGGCTCGCACTGCTGCCGGACTTGCTCGACGTGTACCGCGAACGGCTGATGGAGCACCGTAACGTGCTGCGTGCCGAGGTGACGACCGCCGCGCCCCTGTCGCCGGAACGCGTCGCGCAGTTGCAGCAACGTCTGGCGGACGCGACAGGTCGCACCATCACCATGACGACGAACGTCGACGCCTCGATCATCGGTGGCGTGGTGACTCGGATCGGCGGGATCGTGTACGACGGCAGCGTGGCGACGCGGCTCGCCAAAGTCCGCGATCGGCTCGAACAGCGATAGCGAGGGGAGGCCGCGACGCCTCTGACAGGAATCGTATGGATATCAGAGCAGAAGAAATCTCCAAGATCATTCGCGACCAAATCGGCAGTCATGCGGTCCAGGTCGATGTCGCTGAAGTCGGGAGCGTCATTTCGCTTGGTGACGGTATCGCGCGCGTGCATGGCATTGAACGCGCGATGGCCGGCGAGATGCTCGAGTTCCAGCACGGCGTGTTCGGTATCGCACTCAACCTCGAAGAGGACAGCGTCGGCGCGGTGCTGCTCGGCGACTACAAGGAGATCAAGGAAGGCGACTCGGTCAAGCGGACGGGACGCATCATCTCGGTGCCCGTCGGCGAGGCGATGCTCGGTCGCGTGGTGAACGCGCTCGGCCAGCCCATCGACGGCAAGGGGCCGATTCAGACCAATGAGTTCCTGCCCATCGAGCGCCTGGCGCCAGGGGTCGTCGATCGGCAGCCGGTGAAGGAACCGCTGCAAACCGGTCTCAAGGCGATCGACGGCATGGTGCCCATCGGTCGCGGTCAGCGCGAGTTGATCATCGGCGACCGTCAGACTGGCAAGACGGCCGTGGCAGTGGACGCGATCATCAATCAGCGCGGCAAAGGCGTCATCTGCATCTACAACGCCGTCGGTCAGAAGCAGTCAACGGTTGCCCAAGTCGTGCGCACGCTCGAAGAGTACGACGCGATGAGCTACACCATCGTCGTCGCGGCGGCCGCGTCCGATCCGGCGCCGATGCTTTACATCAGCCCGTACTCAGCGTGCGCGATCGGTGAGTACTTCCGCGACAGCGGACGCCACGCGCTGGTGGTGTACGACGACCTCTCGAAGCATGCGCAAGCGTATCGCGAGATCTCGCTGCTGCTGCGACGGCCGCCTGGTCGCGAGGCGTATCCGGGCGACGTGTTCTATCTGCACTCACGGCTCCTGGAGCGCGCAGCGAAACTGAATGCATCAAAGGGTGGCGGCTCGCTGACTGCGCTTCCGATCATTGAGACGCAGGCGGGCGACCTTTCTGCGTACATTCCGACGAACGTCATCTCGATCACCGACGGCCAGATCTTCCTCGAGAGCGACCTGTTCCACCAGGGCGTGCGTCCTGCCATCAACGTCGGCAACTCGGTGTCGCGCGTCGGCGGCTCGGCGCAGATTCGCGCCATGCGCCAAGTGGCGGGCTCGCTTCGACTCGACCTCGCGCAGTATCGCGAGCTCGCGGCCTTCGCGCAGTTCGGCAGCGACCTCGACAAAGCGACGCAGGCACAGCTCAATCGTGGACGCCGTCTCGTCGAGGTCCTGAAGCAACCGCAGTATCAGCCGCTCGCCGTCGAGAAGCAGGTGGCGATCGTCTACGCGGCAACCAAGGGCTTCCTCGACGCGGTCGCCGTCGAGGACGTGCGTCGGTATGAGGAGGATCTGTATCGATTCCTCGAATCGAGCCATCCGGGTGTGCTCACCGGCATCGCCGAGAAAAAGATCCTGGACGACGACTTGAAGGCATCGGTCGAAAAGGCGCTAAACGAATTCGGCCAGCGGTTCGGCGCGGCGCGGGCGGCCGGGGCCGCTGCCTAGTTCGACCGCCGAACGCCCATGCCATCACTCATAGACCTCCGCCGCCGGATCCGCGCGGTCAAGTCGACGCAGCAGATCACCAAGGCGATGAAGATGATCGCGGCGTCGCGCTTGCGACGCGCACAGGAGCGCGTCGTCTCGGCCCGGCCCTTCGCGCAGCGCATGCTCAAGGTGCTGAATGGTCTGGTGTCGCGCGTCGATCAAGACACACACCCGCTGCTGCGGGTCACGGCGCCGCCCGGCTCGCGACCATTGCTCATCGTCATCAGTGCCGACCGCGGACTGTGTGGGAGCTTCAACTCGAACATCATCAAAGCTGCCGGACAGTTCATCGTGAAAGAGGGACAGCAGCACGAGATCGCACTTGGTCTGGTCGGACGCAAGGGGAGGGACTTCTTCCGCCGGCGCGGTTTCGATGTTCGCTATGAGGCGGTCGGGATCTTCCAGCGGTTGTCGTTTGCCGACGCCGCGGCGCTCGCCGATGCGGCGATCGAGGAATTCACCTCAGGACGAGCGTCGAGCGTGTATCTCGTCTACAACGAGTTCAAGTCGGTGATCTCACAGCGGATCGTCGTCGAGCGGCTGTTGCCGATTCCGCGTCTCGAAGGCGAAGACGCGGGCCCGAAGACGGAGTACATGTACGAGCCGTCGCCGGCGGAGATCTTCAAGGATCTGCTGCCGCGGCACGTGCAGGTGCAGGTGTATCGCGCGCTGCTTGAATCGAACGCGGCGTTCTTTGCCGCGCAGATGACGGCGATGGATGCGGCGACGCGCAACTCGGCGGAGATGCTCGAGAACCTGACCCTGTACATGAACAAAGTGCGGCAGGCGGCGATCACGCGCGAAATTATCGAGGTCGTGTCCGGCGCAGCAGCGACGTAAGCAGAACGCGCAGTCCGGCTGAGACCGGACACTAGTAGGGAAAAGCGATGGCACAAACAGCAACGGCACAGCGAACGGGTACCGTCGTTCAGGTAATCGGTCCCGTGATCGACATCGAGTTCTCCACGGGTTTGCCTGAGATCTACAACGCCGTGCGGATCGTCTCGGAAGGCGGCCCAGGTGTCGAGAAGATCGACGTCGTCGCCGAAGTCGAGCAGCATCTCGGCGAAAACCGGGTTCGAGCCGTGGCGATGAAGCCGACCGACGGCATGACTCGCGGGATGACCGTCATCGATACGGGCGCCCCGATCTCCGTGCCGGTTGGTCCCGAAACGCTCGGTCGCGTCCTCAACGTTCTCGGTGAACCGGTGGACTTCCCGGATCGTCCGGTGGCCTCAAAGGAACACTGGCCGATTCATCGGCACGCCCCGACGCTCGAAGATCAGTCGACTGAGTTGCGCATGTTCGAGACCGGCATCAAGGTCATCGATCTGCTCGAGCCGTATCTGCAGGGCGGCAAGATTGGACTGTTCGGCGGCGCCGGCGTCGGCAAGACCGTCATCATCATGGAGTTGATCAACAACATCGCCATGAAGCACGGCGGCGTGTCCGTGTTCGGTGGTGTTGGTGAACGCACCCGCGAAGGCAACGACCTCTGGCTCGAGTTCCAGGAATCCGGCGTCATCGACATGAAGGACATGTCGAAGTCGCGCGCCGCGTTGATCTATGGCCAGATGACGGAGCCGCCAGGTGCCCGTCTTCGCGTCGGTCTGTCGGCGTTGACCGTCGCCGAATATTTCCGCGACGCGGAAAACAAAGACGTCCTCCTGTTCATCGACAACATCTTCCGCTTCACGCAGGCGGGCTCGGAGGTGTCTGCGCTCCTCGGCCGCATGCCGTCCGCGGTCGGATACCAACCGACGCTGCTGACCGAAATGGGCGAGCTCCAGGAACGCATCACCTCGACGAAAAAAGGATCGATCACGTCGGTGCAGGCGATCTACGTCCCAGCCGATGACTATACGGATCCGGCGCCCGCCACGACGTTTGCTCACCTCGACGCCACGACAAATCTTTCTCGGCAGATCGCCGAGCTCGGTATCTATCCTGCCGTTGATCCGCTGGCCTCGACGTCGCGCATTCTCGATCCACGAGTCCTCGGCGAGGAGCATTACAACGTCGCGCGCTCGGTGAAGCAGGTGCTACAGCGCTACAAAGATCTGCAGGACATCATCGCGATCCTGGGGATTGACGAACTGTCGGAAGACGACAAGCTCACCGTGTCTCGCGCCCGGAAGATTCAGAGGTTCCTCTCGCAGCCGTTCTTCGTTGGCGAGCAGTTCACTGGGCTCAAAGGCAAGTACGTCGCGGTCGCCGACACGGTTCGCGGCTTCAAGGAGATTGTCGAGGGGAAGCACGACGATTTGCCGGAGCAGGCATTCTTCATGGTCGGCACGATTCAGGAAGCGCGAGAAAAAGCCGAAGCCATGAAGGCCGCGTAAGGCCGCCGGAATACCATGACACTGCCGACGAAACTCACCCTCGAGATTGTGACGCCCGACCGCGCGCTCGTCACCGAGCAGGTGGACGAGGTGGAGTTGCCCGGCGCCGAAGGCTATTTCGGCGTGCTGCCTGGGCACACGCCCCTGCTGTCCAGCCTGAAGGTCGGCGAGCTGTGGTACCG
>JBKPRH010000121.1:0-9843 GCA_046765795.1 Acidobacteriota bacterium
CAATCATCCACGCCAGGAGAAACCCGAAGGCGATACCGAGCAATCCACCACCGGCCGAGATCAACACCGCCTCGCTCACGAACTGTCGCGCGATATCGAGTCGTCGCGCGCCCACCGATCGGCGGACGCCGATCTCGCGTGTGCGTTCCAGCACCGTCGCCAGCACGATGTTCATGATGCCGATACCGCCGACGAGCAGCGAGATCGCGGCGATTGCGACCATGACGTAGGTAAAGATCGCTTGCGTCCGCTGCTGCTGCGCGAGCAGGTCAGCGGGGATCGTGACCGTGAAGTCCGCTGTCCCGCGATGCGTCGAGTCGAGCACGGCGGTCACAACCTTGGCGACCTCGATGCTGTCCTGGCTGGCAGCCACCTGCAGGTCCACGCCGGCGAGCTCGTCTTTCAACCCCGAACCAGGATCCTGGAACCGATACTCGAAGGTGTTAATCGGAATGTAGATGATGTTGTTCACATCGGCCGTCGCGTTCCGCTCGCGACGCGGATTCTGAGCCAGCTGCGCCTCGAGCACGCCAACCACTTCGAGCCATGTGCCATCGACTTTGATGAACTTGCCAAGGGCGCGTTCGTAGCCAAGCAGATTCACTTTCGCGGTTTCACCAAGAACAGCAACAGCGGCGCTCGTCTGGTTGGCCCAGTCGTCGAAGAAGGCTCCTTCAGCGAGGCGGAGACTGTGAATGCCGCCGTACGACGCCTCTACCCCATAGATATCCGGCATGTCCGGCGACGGCTTGGGCAGCATCGTCGCTGGACGCATCGTCTTGCGCACTGACATGACCTCGATCGCGTCGATGTTGGTCCGGAGAATCCGCGCGTCGCGGTGCGTGAGCCCAGGCGACGACTGCCGCCGCTGCTGCATCTCTTGAGAGCTGGACGCCGGCAGCGAGTCGACCAGGATGTTCCGGACGCCCAACAGCTCGATGAACCGCAGTGTCTCCTCACGTGCCCCGGCACCAATCGCCATCATGCCGATGACCGAGCCAACGCCGAAGACGATGCCGGATGTCGTGAGCAGCGTGCGCGTCTTCTGCGCACGCAGATTGGAGAGCGCCTGGATCAGATCGGACAAGAACATCATTTGCCGAGCGCTCCGAGCGGACCGTTCGCACGCGTGTTCTTCGTTCGGCGGCCAGGCTCTGCCAATGCGATCGTGGCGCCTTCGTCGACACCCTTGACCACCGCCTGACTCTCGGTGCGGCGGACGATCGTGACGGGATGCGAGACGTAGCCCTCGGGCGCCTGTCGATACACGAACCAGCGTCCCTCGCGCTCGAACACCGCTTGGGAGGGCACCCACAACACATCGCTGAGCGTCTCGACCCGGATCACCACATCAACACTCAAACCTGGTCTCAGTCCCTCGTCTGTCTCGTCGAGAGCGATTCGACAGTTGAATGTACGGTTCCACGCGCTTCCGGCAGACCCGCCGAGAAGGCTGACGTGGCCTTTGAATTCGCGCCCCGGTATCGCTTTGGGACGGACGATGGCACTCTGCCCGGTGACGAGGAATGCCCGATCGGTTTCGGGGATCTGCGCGCTCACCTCCCATCCGCTCAGATCAGGAATCTGCGCGACCATCTGACCGGGACGCGCCGAGTCACCCAGTTGAAACGTCGGGATCTGCATACCGTAAAAGAGCACGTTCAACCCGTTGGTGTTCTCGGCGAGCTGCACGTAGCCCGACGTCGGTGCGCGCAGCGTCAAGCCCGCAATCGTCTCGCGGGTTCTGTCCACCTTGGCCTGCGCCTCCTTGACGCCGGCACGCTGCACATCGGCGCCAGTCTGTTTCGCCGCTTCGCGATGTGCCAGGTCCACCTGCGCCTGCGCGTTGCGATTCCGCGCTTGCTCGAGTGCGATGCCTTTCTTGCGCTGATCGACCGTTCCGAGGAACTGATTTCCGAGCTGATCGAGCTCCGATACTTTGAGGTCCGCCTCGCTGGTCTTCACCTCGAGTCGTGCCTTCTCGAGCGCGACGAGTGCCTCGGCCTCTGCCTTGATCTGCTGCTGCCTCGCTTCCTCCAGATCGGCCTCGGCCTCCAACAGGTCGTACTGTTGACCGCTTGGATCGAATGTCGCCACGACCTCGCCAGCGCTGACGAGATCGCCGGTGTTGCGAAGAAACGTGATCGGCAATTCCGCCACGCCCGCTCTCGGCACGATCAGCGGCTTTGCGCCGCCGCCCTGCAACTCACCGCGCGTGGACACTTCGATGTGGACATCGGTGCGTCGCACCGTCGTCGTCGGCACGCTGCCCTTGTCGTCTTCAGAGAGCGTGTCTACCGCAACGCGCATGCCTCGACCCGCGCCGTATCCGGCAGCGATGATGGCGGCAGACACGACCAGCAGTGCAATCGTCTTCACGATCATTCGCTGCCCCCCGCTCCAGCGGGGGCCCCTGCTGCACCGCTTTCGTTCACGCCATCGGCAAAGGGATCGGCGAGGGCGACGCGCGCGTCGCCGCCGACACCTTTGATGGCGATTTCGTCGGTGTTGCGAGCCAACACCTCGACGCTGACTGGCGTGAACCCGCCCGCGTCACTGACGTAGACCGTGGGTTTGCCATGGCGAGTGAACAGGGCTTTTGCTGGAATGATCGTCGCCGAGGGAATGCGATTCGCGACGACGTCGAGGGTCCCGTTCATGCCGGGCCGTATGCGCGGGTCAGCGCGGGTGCCCAACGCAGCGTAGGCATGAAAGCTGCGCGCACGCGCATCGACCGACATCTCTGCCATCGGTGAGATCGACGTGAGTGTTGCAGGAATGGAGAGGTCGGTCAGCGCGTCGATCCGAATAATGACTTCGTTACCGGCACGCATGCGGCCGCGATCGACTTCTTCCACAGTCGCGTCGATGAGCAGCGACGAGAGATCGGGGATCGTAGCGAGGTTCATGCCTGCCGGCACCTGATCGCCAACGCGATACGGCTGTTGTGTGCCGGCGACCTGCGCCGAGATCGAGGCGCGATTCGCGGCATAGATCGCATAGCCGGAGATCGGCGCGCGAATCTCCATGCGCGCGATGCGCCCTTCGACGATGGCGACCCAGGCCTCGGCATCCTCGAGTTGGCGACGCAGTGATGCTAGTTTCGATTCGCGTGATGCCGCGCGCTGGGCCACTTCGGCTTCGAGCTGTCGCAACTTCTGTCGGGCCACGCCCAGATCGATGCGACGCCGTTCAGCGTCGAGACGCGCGATGAAATCGCTATCGGCGGTGTCCAGTTGCGCCAGTTCAACACCGAGGCGGGCGTCGTTCAGATCCCGTTGGTCGTGCTCTGCCGCGGCTTTGCCCTCGGCGGCGGCCTGGTCAAGGCTCGCGCGAGCGCGCTCCGCCGCCGCGCGACGCTGAATCAAATCGCGTTCCGCCGAACTCGAATCGAAACGCACAAGTGGCTCCCCCGCTTCGACGCGCTCGCTGACCGGTGCCATCCACGCGATCCGCAGATCCTGTGCGAGCGGCGCATAGATCGGAAGCGAGCGATCCGCCTGCACCTGGCCTCTCGCTCTGATGACGGCCACGAACTCGCCCGTGCGCACGGGTGCGAGCGGCAACACCGCCTGCTCAACCGCACGGAACTGAACGGTCCCGACCCACACGGCAATCACGACCGAGGCCGTGATGACGATGACCGAGATAATCCGGAACCGGCTCAACGCGCGACTCCGAGGGACACGATACGCGCGGACGCTGGCGCTTTCTCGTCTGCCAACACAACGGCCGCTGAGAGGTCGGGCATCAGACGTGGATCCGATCCCTCGAGTCTGAAGACGGCCATGAAGGTTTTGAGGCCGCGGCCAAGGGCCGGCGATGCGGCGATCGGACTGGCGGCGACGAAGCTCGCCGGCAGGGTCATGTCGGGGTACGCATCGACGAACACACTCGCGGTCAGGTTCGGCCGGAGCAACGCGCCATCGGGCTCGGCCACGCTGACACGCACCAGCATTTCACCGGGATCGAAAATGCTGAGGAGCGTGCTGTTCCGCGTCAGTTGATCGCCGACTTGCGGTCGAACCATGGAGCCGTTGTTGTAGAAGGCGGTGTGCGCCACCATACCGGCCAGCGGTGCCCGGACCTTCAGCTTCTCCAGGTTCGAGAGCGCTCGTTCGTGTGCGGCGCGCTGTCGATCGCGCTGGAGTTCCAGGATTCGGAGCGCGGCTCGGTCGGCGCGCTCTTCTTCCGGCTGCGTACGGCGAAGGCTCTCGACGCGCGCCAGCGCCTTCGTCTCGCGAATCGTGTTCTGTTGCGCTTCGATGGTGCCGAGGACTGGGGCCTTGCTCACGTCGAGCCGCGCTTTGGCAAGATCGGCCTCGGCCTGTTCGCGCTCGAGCCGGCGCTTTTCCACATTGGCCGCGTTGTCCGCCTGCCGTTGCCTGACCTGGTGAGAGAGGTCGTCGTACTTCGCCGCGCTTTGCCTCGCCTGATCGAGTTGCTCGAGAGGATCGAACTCGGCGATCAGATCCCCTTTCGCCACCGTGGACCCGTTCGGAACGATCCGCGTGAGCGTCATCCTGAACGTCTGGCCGGTGACCTGCGGTACGGTGACGCGCGTAGACCGGACTGCTTCGAGCAGGCCGGTCCACCGAATCGTTCGCGCCCGCGCAGTGCTGTGGGATGTCGTCGGGGCAGGAGTCGAGGCTGTTGCGGACGTTTCGTTGACGGTGTTCGATCCCGAACAGCCTGCCAGAACAGCGCTACAGAGGACCCCCACTGCGACACGCATCTAATGGTCCGTATACGCTGAAGAAGTACCGGTCACAACCAGCCTTCGACTGCGGTTCGCCGGCCGCGACAACGGAGCGGCCGATAGTAATTCACGAGGGACATACCACGAAGCCTCCGATTCCGGACGTCGGATCTTAGACGCGTTTCGACGTCATTTGGGCGACGTCGGCGTCCCGGAGACTGCGGACCGCGTTAGCTCGACGGTGAGGACGCGAAGCGAACGACTATCGAAGACTCACGCGTTCTACGTTCTCCATGAATACGTCGCATTGCGGACGACGGAGTCCTTGCTTCGCCATGGCGCCTGACGTCGCGAATTCGACATAGCCGCGAGACTTGGTATCGAACTTGGGCCACTTCGGCAGGCCCGGACCATTGGGATCACCGGTCTTCGCGAAATTGGTCCAATACCGCTGCATCACGTCGGACAGTCGCGCATCGGCCTCGGTGGCCAGCGCGGGTGGACCGACGCCAATCACACCCTGTTGATAGGTGCCGAACACGTGGGACAACTCGGAGGCATGCGTCGCGCCGAGCGCCGCTCGCTCCGGCGGCACATGGACGAATTCGTATTCGAACGCAGGATTCCCCGCGGCCGCGTGCCACACCGCCTGCGCGACCGTCGAGCACCTGAACGACGAGTCGGTGGCCCACTGCTCCGCCGCGGTTCCGTACACCGGATCGGGTGCGCCGGCGTAGAGCGTCGCTGCGCGTGACGCGAGCGGACCGTAGCGCGTCGCAATCGCCTCGGGCAGATCCTTTGCCACTGTCGATCCCGGAACCTGCTCACGGCCGTTGCTTCCAAGGAGCATGGGCACACGGTGCTGCGTACCGGCCGCAAACACCTGTGCCGGCTTTCGTGGGAAGACGTAGCCATCCACGGTGATCCCGAGATTCGGAAACACGTCCGGGATCTGATCGCCGAGAAAGTAATTCGCATCCGCGGCAATGATGGCCGCAGGCGAGACCGCGCGCAGCGCCTCGAGCGACGCATCGGGCGCAACCTTCCATCGGGCTGCCGCAGCCTGACCACGCTTCTCGGCTTCGGCGAGCGTCGAGGGTTCACCCACGAGCACAACGGCGCCACTCTCGGCGATCGCGCGATGGAACAGGCCTTTGGACAGTGGCGAGGTCATCAACACGCTGACATCGAGCGAACCGGCGGACTCACCAAAGATGGTGACGTTCTTCGGGTCGCCTCCGAAACGCGCGATGTTCTCCTGCACCCATCGCAGTGCCGCGATCTGATCGAGGATGCCCTGATTCCCTGACGCATGGTGCGACGATTCATGCGTGAGCGCGGGATGCGAGAAGAACCCCAACGTGCCGAGTCGATAATTGAGAGACACCACAACCACGCCGCGACGCGCCAGCGACTCTCCGTCGTAGACACCCTGCGATGCTGCGCCGGCAAAGTTGCCGCCGCCAGGAATCCACACCATCACCGGCCGTGCCGCACCACTCGCCGGCCATTGAGCCGTCCACACGTTCAGAAACAAGCAGTCTTCGCTGGCGGTCTTGATCGCATCGCCGACGATTGGTGTTGGCGCTTGCTGGCAGATGGCGCCATATGTCGTGGCGTCGCGCACGCCGGACCAGGGCTGCACCGCCATCGGCTCGCGCCACCGTCGTTCACCGGTGGGCGGCGCCGCAAAGGGGATGCCTTTGAACACGGCGCCGCTGCTGAGCGCAGCGCCGCGAATCTGCCCACCCGTCACGCCGACGATCGGCGCCGTTTGTGCACGGCTTCCTGACACGGCGACGCCAACGATGAGCATCGCGATCACAACTCGCATCACGTTCCCCCAATTCGTCACGCGCGGTCGCGCGCCGACGCCCGATGGCGCCAGATTCTATGCGATGCTGGACAGGGAACCTTTGCACGGTCGGCGGGGTCCAACAGTGAGGCCCGGCCTAGTCCGAGCCGATAAGTGACCTTATGGAGGGTTTTCTCTGGGCGTTTGCCCTGCTCGCGTCACTCGAAGCGTCGCCGGCCCAGTCGGCGCGATTCGCCGTTGACGACCTGACGCGTGTCACGCCCACGGTCGTGGCCACGGTCGAGCCACGCGCCGATGCATCGGGATCCTCGTGGATCCGGATGTACTTCTACTCGTTCGAGCTCACACCAATCGAGCGCCAATTGGCCGCGACCGGCCGTGACCCCGACCTCCTGAGGAATTGGGAGGCCATCCTCCAAATCACCGTCGATCCGAATGGCGCTGTATCAGCGATGGATCTCGCACTGCCGGGACGACCGTGCGCGGTGGTCCAGACGGGGCAGGACGCAGCGAAAGCGGTGCAGCACTTTGACTTCAACGGTGCGCGTCTACAGCTGAAGAGCAAGGCGTTCTCGATTTGCGATTTGAAAGTTGAGGGCGTGCCCGCTCAACGCTTCGAGTGGGATCTGACCCTCGATACGCCAGTCGTCTCACGCGCATCAAACCTCAAATAACTCGTCGGCTACACGATCTCGCTGATCGGGTAGACGTAGACGAGATACAGGTAGAAGAATCCAAGCGAGATCACCAGGATGATCACGCCCAGCACCGGCGAGCTCACTTTCACGCTGCCGGCACTGAGATCGATCTCCGTGGCGGCATCTGGAGCGGCCACGCGCGGCCGCTTCAAACCGGCACGGAACTGAATCGCCGCGAAGACGATTCCCGACCCCACCAACATGATCACCGTCGCGAAAATCACGCGCGACGAGAACAGCTGCCACTCGAACACACGGCTGCGATACCGCAGCCCCGATGCGCGATACAGGTAATACTCGCGAGCCGCATCGAGAAACGCACCGTTCACGGCCGAATCCTTCAGCCACTCGGGCGGCGCCACTGGTGCCAGGTCGTGCGTTCCCGTCACCTCGTGCGATGTCGTCGACGCCGTATCGTCGGACGGAGCCGCGGGACTGCCCGCCTGTCGTTTGGTCCCGTCCGAGTACTCGAACTGGATGGTGCCGTCGGACAGCACCGATCGCTTCACGACGCGCGGCGGCGCACTCACCGTGGCCGATTCCGAAGCGGGAGTGGGACGCTCCTGTGCTGCAGCAGGGAACGCCATTGACATGCACACAAGAACGCCAGCTGCGACCGCAAGGCGAGACATCATGCGCCACTCAGCGTCGCGATCAGATTCGCGCGCATGCGAATCCGATCGTAAATGCCCATCGACGTTGGTTCGTTGTTACGCATGTAGTTGTCGATCGAAGTCTGGTCGTTGCCCAGCAGACTTCGAATAATGTCGAGGAGCGAACTGCTGTGCGCGTCGAGCCACTTCGCGCTCACTGGATCCGGGAATGGAGGAGTCGCCATCGGCACTTGACTGCACTGTGAGGTGCTCACCGTCCCATTGGGAAAGATCGTGGTCGAGCCACACTGTCCAGGCTTCGAGATCCGTCGTGTTCCGTCAGGCAGTACGGTTTCGACCTCGCCGTTGGCGGTGATCTTCTTCTTGCCTGCCGCCGGCGAACCGCTGCCGTTCCCAGCGTCTTCTGCGACAACCGCGGTCCCGGCAGCTCTGCCACGCCCGAGCGGCCTCACACCAATGGGCGCTACCGCGCTCGCGCGTTTCACCGCGAAGAAACCAAACGTACGACCTTCCCAGACCGTGGTGCCCGCCACGCGGCTCTTGTCCCAGCTCATGAGATAACCGTCGAACCGCTGGGTGTTCCCCGGAAAGGCGATGTAGAAGACCATGTGCTGCCACGCCTGGTCCATCATGCGGATGGTGACAGGGCGCGTCACACCGTCTTTGTCAACGTAGGACGCCAGCAGATGACACCACGCCGGTGCGGCGCAATCGCGCTTGGAGTCCTGGATCCGCAACGTGCCTTGAAATCCGTCGTGGTTCATCGCGTATTCGCCGAACCACTCGGCGATCTGCGCATCAGCACGGGCGAACGTCGGCACCGCTAGGAGTACGAAGAGGGTCGCCGTCAAAGTCTTCGTCATAACGGCCTCGCTGGAATGGTGACGGCTCCGGGGGCGTTCGTTACATATAACGGCAGGGCGGCTGATCACGAACAGCGCCCAGTTGGCAGGAACTCGCTAACGAAGTATCAACGGGCAGATGTCGATTCGATGGTCCAGATGTTTCCCGTCATTTCGGAGCGCTCGAAGACCACGAGATCGCCGCGCGCAGACCAATCGGGATAGCGCACGAACACGCGAGGCGGACCCGGTGGCGTCATCATCTGTTCGCGTCCGTTGAGATCGAGCGAACGGAGACTCCACTGTCCATCGCGCAGCACAGCTGCGGCGAGGCGACTGCCATCCGGCGACCAGCTTCGCACCCACGTCTGCCCGCTCGCATGTGTCAGCCGACGAAGCGCGCCAGTCTCGACATCGATCACCCCCGCGTGCGTGGAGCTGCCTTCCTTCATCTCGACCGCGATGTGTCGCTCGTCAGGCGACCACGACGGATAGCCGACCGACGTTGACCCATCGGTCAGACGATGTGGTGAGAGTGGCTCCAGACCTGTCGCGTAAAGTACGCGACGACCGGTCGGCGGCTCGCGAAGCGAGAACGCGACTCGTGTCGCCGATCGCGAGAGACGCACTTCCGCGAGCGGCGCGACAGCAGGCGCGGCACCGGACGAGGGGCGTAACGCGGCAAGGGGCACGATCGGATGGACCGTTCGCGTCGCAACGTCGAGCGCCACCACGCGCTCTTCGTCGCCGCCTCTGGCGAGATACAGGATGCGCGCCCCGTCGGACGACCACTCTGGTTGCGATTCGAATTCGTGATCCGAAGTGAGCTGCAGCGGGTGCTGTCCATCGGCGTCCATCATCCAGAGGTTCGGACGTTCGCCCCGCCGCGATGACATGTACGCGACCTTGGTTCCGTCGGGCGATATCACGGGCACAGAATTGCGGCGGCTCGTATCGCTCGTCAGCGCTCGCGGCTCTCCCGCGGGTGACCCGTCCGCCCGCACCGGCTGCGCCCAGATTTGACTGCTGAGATCAACTCCGGCAAACGCGAGACGTGCACCATCGCGAGAGATGGATAACCCGCGCACGCCTCGCACTCCCGGTACCGGCATGATCTCGACACGGCTCGTGACAGTGCCGGTCATCGGATCAAAGGGCAACCGCGCGATCAGCG
>JBKPRH010000122.1:0-12122 GCA_046765795.1 Acidobacteriota bacterium
AGATCAGGCAGAACACCGCGAGCGAGCCGAGATCAGGTCCTCCCGCGACGCCGAGCACAGAGACGACGATCGTCAGCGTCAGGACGATCGCAAGATTGGTAAGGAGAAACAGAAAAATCCGTTTACCCATGATGTTCGAGAATATCACCTCGTTCTGTATGACGCCGTTGATGTTCATCGCGTTCCGCCTCTGCTGATTCCCGATTCCCGATACCTGATTCCTCCTGGTTCCTGAGTCCTACCACCTGAGCCCTAATGTGTTAGTAGGACAAGTGGATTGATAGCGCAGCAATACGTATATTGCTGCAATGACAATGTGGCTGCCGAATCTCGAGTCGCGAAAAGGGCCCGTGTATCGGGCGATTGCTGACGCCATCGATGAAGACGTGCAGAGCGGCGCGCTGCGCGCAGGATCGAGGCTCCCGCCGCATCGTGACCTGGCCGACCATCTCGGGGTCACGGTGACGACCATCACCCGCGCTTACACCGAAGCGGCCCGACGCGGCTTGATCAATGGCCATGTCGGTCGCGGCACGTTTATCCGTGGGCAAGAGCCGTACGACGATTCGAACGGCGACAACGGCGTGCTCGATCTCAGTATCAATTTTCTGATGCCGGACAAAGAGGTCGCGACGCTCGCGGCGCATCTCTTCCAGCGGCGCGCACTGCCGTGGACGCAGCTCTTTGGCTACGCGCCTCGACGTGGACATCTTCGGCACCGCCAGGCGATGGCCGCCTGGTTGAAGCACCTCGGCTTGCCGGCCGATCCTGAGCACATCGTCCTGACGGCGGGTGCGCAGCATGGCCTGACCTGCGCCCTTGGCTCGGTGCTCGTGCCGGGCGACATGCTCCTCATGGAGGAGGTCACCTACTCGGGCGCGCGAATGATCGCGCAGCAGATGCAATTGAAGACGCGCGGCGTGGCGATGGATACCGAAGGGATTCGCCCCGATGCGCTCGAGACCGCATGCCGTTCGACTCGTGCGCGCGCGCTCTACTGCATGCCGCGGATGCAGAACCCGACATCGGCGGTGATGTCGGAACGTCGCCGACGGCAGATGGCCGCCATCGCAGAGAAGTACCGCCTGATCGTGATCGAGGACGACACCTACGGATTCCTGTCGCCGGAGCGCACACCGCTCGCGCCGCTGATTCCGCAGCGCACGCTCTTCGTGACGAGCCTGTCGAAGAGCCTCTTTCCTGGCCTCCGTCTCGGCAGCGTCGTCGCGCCCCCGGCGTTTCTCGAGAAGATCGCCGGAATTGTCTGGACGACGATGATCAGCACGTCGCCGATCGGTGCCGACTTGCTAAGCGGATGGATCGAGGACGGCACTGCTGCGCGCATTGCCGACTGGAAGCGGCATGAAGGCGCAGCACGGCAGACGATGGCGAAGCGTCTGCTCGCCGGTGAGCGATATCAGACGCATCCGCAGAGCCATCACCTCTGGCTGTTGTTGCCGCAACGCTGGTCGTCAGATGGCTTCGTCGCGCAGGCGCGGTCGCGCGGTGTGATCCTGAACGCGTCGTCCGAGTTTGCGGTGGGCGATCAGCACCCGAAGGCCGTGCGGTTGTGCCTGGGGACGCCACGCACGCGCGCCGGTCTGGAGCAGGCGCTGACACGTGTCGCAGAGTGCCTCAACGACCGCGTACCAGCGCGAGCGGTCGTTTGAGGGAACGGAGAAAACGGAGTTTCCTCCGAGTCCTCCGTTACCTTGGCTCGTGCAGCGCTTCCGCCAGACGATGGAGAAAAAGGCCAACGTCTGTGACGACGCCAACCGTCTGCTGCGACCCACGGTCACTCAGCTTCGTCACGACGGCGGGATTGATATCGACGCAGACGACGCGCACCCAGGACGGCAGCATGTTGCCGACACCGATGCTGTGCAGCATCGACGAGAGCATCAGCACGAGCTGCACGTTGTTCGAGAGTGCCGCCGCATAGTCCTCCTGCGCCTGGACCAGATCCATCATCGTTTCCGGCAGCGGGCCGTCATCGCGAATGCTGCCGGCGAGCACGAATTCGACGCCGTTCTTCACGCACTCGTACATGACGCCCGACGTCAAGACCCCGCTTTCAACGGCAGCCCGAATGCTGCCGGCGCGATTGATCGTGTTGATGGCCGCCATGTGATTGCGGTGACCCTGTTCGACCGGTGCGCCAGCCACCAGGTCGATGCCGAGCGATGTGCCCGACAGCGCGAACTCAATGTCATGCACGGCCAGGGCGTTACCGGCGAGCACGACGTTGACGTAGCCGTGGCGGATCAATGAGGAGAAATGCTCCACGCCACCGGTGTGGACGACGACCGGACCAGCGACGACGGCTATCCGTCCGCCGGTCGCTTTGACCTCACGCATCATCTGCGCGATACGAGCGACGCTGCCTTCGACCCGCCGCTCAGACGACACATCGTTGCTCATGAACGCGAAGCCGAGGCGGTCGCGTTCGCGGAACTCCGGCGTCACGCGTATGCCGTCGTGACCGCAGACGATGCTCTCGCCGGCCTTGACGTCGCGCAGTTTGCGGCATGCGGCCGTTTGTCCCCTGACCACAATCACCGCGTCCATGCGCTGGTTATCGACGTCTATCCACTGTCCGCCCAGTCGAACGTGGGTCCGATGGTTGGTCGTCGAATAGAAGTCGTCGGGGACGCAACGGTCTTTTTCAGCCGGTTTGACCAGCACGTCGCGCTCGCGGACCGGATGCGCACCGAACGTCGTGATCTGTTGGAGCAAGTCATCGAGCGCCGCACGATCGGGCGTCGTGATGCGCATCTGGATGCGCGACGGGTCGTCGTTGGTCCGGCCGATGTCGAACGTCAGAATCTCGTACGACCCTTTGAATTCAATGATCTTGTCGAAGAGGGCGGAAAGCAGGCCGGAGTCGATGAGATGACCCTGCGCTTCAATGGTGTCGCTCGCAGACATGACCTGCCATTGTACCGGCTCGCTGATCGTTGTAGTGTCCGCCTTCAGGCGGACCGAGCAGGCTGCGGCACGAACTTGTAGCCGACACCTCGTACTGTCAACAGGATCTTGGGCGACTCGGGACGGTCTTCGAGATATCGGCGCAGCCGCACGATGAAGTTGTCGATGGCCCGCGTGTCGGTGCTCTCGTGCAGTCCCCACACGTCCTCGAGGATCGTTCCGCGCGAGATGGCCTGCCCGGCGTTCTTGACCAGATAGCGGAGCAAGTCGCACTCCATCTGCGTCAGGCGATGCGACTTCCCGAGAGCGCGGACTTCCATCGCGCCGAAATCGAGCGTGCGTCCGGCGAAGGAATAAATGTCGCCCTGTGCCTCGTCGGGTTGCGGCGTATCCTGCTCGTTCCAGCGCCGTCGCCGCAGCAGTCCGTGAATGCGCGCGAGCAGGATGGTGAGTTCGAAGGGCTTGGGCAGATAGTCATCGGCACCCGCCTCGAATCCCTTCAACACGTCATCAGGACGGCCGCGCGCGGTGAGCATGAGGATCGGCAGGAACTGCTCCGCCGCTCGTAGTTCCGCGGCAACCGTGAAGCCGTCTTTGCCCGGCAGCATCACGTCGAGGACCACGACGTCGAACACGCGCCGCTCCTTCAGGAGCAGGTCGAGTGCCTGCTCGCCGTCAGACGCGACGACAGCGTCATGACCTTCGGCTTCGAGGTTGAACTTGAGGCCGTCTGAGATGTGCTGTTCGTCCTCGACGATCAGGATTCGACTCATGTCGTGAGTCGCGGGAGTTCCAGCGTGAACGTCGCGCCGCGGCCCTCGCCCTCACTCTGTGCGAAGACGCGCCCGCCGTGCGATCGCGCGATCGTTCGGACGATGTAGAGGCCGAGGCCGGTGCCAGTGATGTGACGCAGCCCGCGGGCCTGCACGCGGTAGAAGCGGTTGAAAATGCGCTTCAACTGTTTCTTCGGAATGCCGATCCCGCGATCCTGCACACGCACCCAGACGGTGTCGGGCGCAGGTGCCGCCACGGCCACGGTGACACGCACCGTCTGTCCCGAATACTTCACCGCGTTGTCGAGGAGGTTTGTCACGACGGTGCGCAACTCCTCGGCATCGCCGCTGACCATCGGAGCGCGGTCGGGCGACTCGAGCACGATCGCATCGGACTGCAGGTGGTGTCGAACGACCGCCAGCTCCACGCACTCCGCGGTGAGCGCCGCCATGTCCACCGGACCGCGTGCCACGGTCTTGCGCTTCTCGCGGACTGCACCCGCCTTCAGTACCTGATCGACGGTGTGATGCAGCCGCGCGGCGTCGGCCAGCATGATTTCGTAGAACTCCTGCCGGCGCGCTTCCGGGACCGACCGCGACTGCAGCGTCTCCAGATACAGCTTGATGGAGGCGATCGGCGTCTTCAGCTCGTGGGTGACGGCGTTGATGAAGGTGTCGTGCTCTTCGTTTCGCCTGATCTCGAGGACGAGGAACACTGTGTAGACGATGAGGCCGGCGATGATCAGGCCGAACAGGATCACGCCGAGGACAATCGGGGTGATCCGGCCGGCGTTGGCGATGATCCAGCCGATGTTCAGCGAGATGGCGGCTGCGACGAGCAGCACGCACAACACGACGAAGAATGCGATCGCCTTTTGCCGCCTGGTCACTCGGTGATTCTAGAAATTCAAAATGCAAAATTCAAAATGCAAACGCGCCCGCAAACGAAAAAACGGGGTGAAAGCCATCGCTTCCACCCCGTTGTCTTGCATTTTGCCTTTTGAATTTCGAATTACGCCACGGCTTCGTCGGCAGGCACAACCACGTCTTCGGACAGCGGCTGCCTGATCTTGGCGACCTTGATGTCCCAGGCCAGGCCGAGGATCTGCAGGGTCCGGATGCCGATCCAGTTCTGATCGAGCTCATACCAGGCCAGACCATGGCGGGCGCTGGTCGGATGCGCGTGATGGTTGTTATGCCAGCCTTCACCGAAGGTGAGGAGCGCGACCCACCAGTTGTTCGTCGAGTCGTCCTTGGTCTTGAAACGGCGCGAGCCCCAGAGGTGCGTCGCCGAATTCACCAGCCACGTCGCGTGCAGGCCGACGGTCGTGCGGAAGAAGATGCCCCACAGCACATACGTCCAGCCGCCGAATGCGAGAAGACCGAGGCCGACGACGACATTGGTGAGCCAGTGCCAGTTAGAGAGCCAGACGTGGAATTTGTCTTTGCTGAGGTCGGGCGCGTACCGCGCGAGAACGGAGGCGTCGTGATGAAGACCCTCGCCCATGAGGATCCAGCCCATGTGGGCCCAGAACGTACCTTCACGCGGCGTATGCGGGTCGCCTTCCTGATCTGACTTCTGATGATGAATGCGATGCGTGGCGACCCAGAAGATCGGACCGCCCTCGAGGGCGAGCGTGCCGCAGATTGTGAGAAAGTACTCGATGAACTTCGTGGTCTTGTAGCTGCGGTGCGTGAGCAGCCGGTGGTAGGACATTCCGATGCCGAGCATGCCGCCTGCGTAGTAAAGAATGAGTGCGGCCAGCATCGCCCCGTAGTCGATATAGAAGAGTGCAGCTACGGCTCCAATATGAAAACCGGTCATCGCGATGGCCGTAATCCAGTTCAGGCCATGTTGATGTTTGCGCCCATACATGAGCATCGGTGTCGCCATTGACGTAAAAAGTCCTCCTGCTTGTCGTCAGAGAAGTCGCCAAACCATAGCAGGGCGGCGGCGGACGCACTGTAATAGTTCTGTACGCAGAGATAAATTCAATCGGATCAATGGGTTCAAAGAATATCTTCGCGCTCGGTTTTCATGCTGATTACCGCTGCCGGCACTCGGGTGCCTGCTGCACCGCCGACTGGGATGTCCCGGTTGAACTCCCCGTCTATCGGTCCCTGAGCGATGCGGTGGTAGGGGCGCGGCTCCGAGTTGCAGTGACCGCTGGTGCGACCTATCCGTTCGTCGTCGAGCCCGATCTTCCTGATGGCATGGGGGCGATGCTGGAACGCGATGAAGCCGGCCGATGCGTGTTCTACGACAGCACGGGCAAGCGCTGCATCGTGCATCGCGATCTCGGGGAGGCGTATCTGCCGACAACGTGCCGGCATTTTCCACGCGTGTCAGTTCAGGATCGGCGCGGCACGTTCGTGTCGCTCTCGCACTTCTGTCCGACCGCTGCTTCGATGCTGTTTACCGACGGACCGGTCGAGATCGTCGCCGAGCCACCGGCGTTTCCAGACACGGATTACGACGGACTCATCGTCACGCCCGACGACTTGCCACCATTGCTGCATCCACGCGTGCTGATGGATCTCGATGGCTACACCGCGTGGGAGCGGCACATGGTCGGCCGTTGCGCGAATGTCGAGGAGCGGCCCGAGTCGATTCTTGCCACGCTGATGCGTGACGCCGATCTCTTGCGGCGGTGGAGGCCAGGCTCACTTACGTTGTCAGAGGCGGTGTGGGAGCTGCCGCACGATGTGGTCGAGGCGAAGGCGGACGATGTGCTTGCGCCGAGCCTGCGTCTGCGGGAGGAGGTCATCGCTGCCGTCCCCGATGATCTCAAGCCGCCCAGTCATGAAGAAGGGCTCGATCACGCGTGGATGAACCATGTGCGCGAGGGCTGGCACGAGTGTCGGGCGCCAATCAATCGCTTCCTCGCCGCCAAGGCGTTTGCGTCGTGGACCGCGTATCAAGGACGCGGCGTGAAGACGATCGTGCGAGGACTGGACGCGGCGCTCGCGCTTGTACGGGTGGAAGCGGCGCGTCAGTGCCGGAATGCGGCGCGTGTGCTCGATCGCGAGCTGCTGCTTGAAGCGTTTCGTCAGGCAGACTTCGCGCTGAATCATCTCGCCGTTGGCGAGGACCTCGCGAAGGCGTGGTCGGTTGTCGAGGATTAGGCAAGCGTCGCGATGACGGGGCCGTGATCGCTGCTGCCGAATTCCCTCTGCACGACGCATGACGTGGCGCGCGCCGCGATTGATTGGCTCGCGATGACGTAGTCGAGGCGCCATCCGATGTTGCGCGCCTTCATGTTGCGCCACGGCGCCCACCAGGTGAACAGATCAGCGTTGTCCGGATCCAGTGTGCGGTGAACATCCACGAGTCCGTGGCTGAGAATGGCTTCGATCAGTGCCCGCTCGTCAGCGCGCTGACCGATGATGCCAGGCTTCCGCTCCTTGGCGTGCACGTCCATGTCGGTGCGCGCGACGTTCATATCGCCACACATGATGAGCGGTTGGCCTTTTGCCTCGAACTCGGCAGCGTAGCGAACCATCGCTTCGAGGAAACGCATCTTGGCCTCGAAGTCCTTGCCGCCATTCGGCACGTAGATCGATGCGACCGTCGCCCATGGGAGCGTCACCGCGGCAATGCGCCGTTCGTAGTCGAACGCGGGATGTGTGATCTCGGGTCGATCAGGAAAGGTGGCTTTGCGAACGTGGAGGCCATCCCCTGAATAGCCTTTGTCACCGTGCCAGTAGCACCAGTAGCCTTCGATGTCACAGAGCCACACCGGCAGCTGATCGAGCGAGGCCTTGATCTCCTGAAGGCAGAGGACGTCGGGTTGTTCTTTGTCGAGAAACTCGTGCATCTCTGCGTCCCGTGCCCGGATCCCGTTCACATTCCACGTAGCAACTTTCATCGTCTAGAGTGTATGCGTGCTTCACGCCACGCTTGAATTAGCCCAGCGCGTCGAGCGGACGGAGATCGATTTTTGCGCGGTTGGCGCCGGCGTCGGTCTTCCTGGCGGCGCCGCGTCGATCGAGGTTGGCGGCGGTCGCGGAGTGTGCGGTCAGCCTGGCTCACCGATGAACAAGGTGCTCGGGCTCGGACTGGGAGTCACTGTCACTGACGAGGATCTCGATGCGCTCGAGCTGTTTTATGACGAGCGCGAGTGTCCGATTCAGATCGAGTTATGTCCGCTCGTCTCGACGGATCTCGTCGCGAAGCTGCAGAGTCGCGGCTACGTGTTGAAGGGTTTTGAGAACGAGCTCGCGTGCACGGTGCCATCGTCAATGCCAGCGACCAACGGCCTCCACGTCGAGGTCCTGACCGGCGACCACGATGAAGCGGCCTTCCTCCGCGCGACCGTCGAAGGCTTTGCCGTCCCCGATTCGATGCCGGCCGCGCCGGATGCGCCGGCGCCAGATGTGGTGGAGACGGTCGACCGGGCCATGCGCCAGTTCATCCACCCGGACATCGTCCGATATCTGGTTCGCATCGACGGCGAGCCGGCCGGGGCAGCCGCGAGTGTGCTCACGAATGGCGTGCTTGGCATCTTCGGCACCGGCACGCGGCCGGCCTATCGGCGCCGAGGTGTGCAGTCGGCGATTGTCGCGAAGGCGCTCGAAGGGGCCATTGGTCACGCGGACCTGGCCATCGCGACCACCGAGCCCGGCAGCATCTCGCAGCGAACGTTCGAGCGTTTCGGTTTCCAGGTGCTCTACACCCGTGCGATCCTCTTGCGGACCTACGACTGACCATGCGGAATGCTCAAGGCTCAATGCTCACTGCTCAACGAGCGTTGGTCGTCACGCTGCTGTTGCTCCTGCCGGTTCCGCAGGCGAGCACGCAGTCGACCGCCGGACCGATTACCACGCCGAAGCAGCAGTTCGGCGCGTCGATCGGCGACGACTACTTTCTTGCCACGTACACGCAACTCGAGGAGTACTGGAAGAAGCTCGATCGTGAATCGGATCGCATGCAGCTCGTGGACATCGGGCGTACTGAGGAAGGTCGAGTCCAGTGGATGGCCGTCATCTCGGCGCCGGAGAATCTGAAGCAGCTCGATCGCTACAGGGACATCTCCCGTCGTCTCTCGCTGGCCGAGGGGCTCACCGACGATCAGGCCCGCGCGCTCGCTTCCGAAGGCAAGGCTGTCGTCTGGATCGATGGCGGGCTTCATGCGAATGAAGTGCTCGGCGCGCAACAGTTGATCGAGACCGTGTATCAGCTGGTCAGCCGCTCGGATGTCGAGACGCTGCGATTCCTGCGCGATGTGATCGTCCTCGCCGTGCACGCCAACCCGGACGGTCACGAGCTCGTGGCGAATTGGTACATGCGCGAGCGCGATCCGTTGTTGCGAACGCTCGCGGGTGTGCCACGCGCGTACCAGAAGTACATCGGCCACGACAACAACCGCGACTTCTACATGTCCACCCAGGCCGAGACGATCAACATGAACCGCATCTTGTACAAAGAGTGGTTCCCGCAGATCGTCTACGACCATCACCAAACCGGGCCGCCGGGCACGGTGATGTTCGCGCCGCCGTTCCGCGATCCGTTCAACTACGTCTTCGATCCGCTGATTCCGTCCACCATCGACCTGGTCGGCGCGATGATGCACTCGCGCTTCGCGCTCGAAGGCAAGCCGGGCGTGACGATGAGACGTGGATCGACGTACTCGACCTGGTGGAACGGCGGGCTGCGGACGACGGCGTATTTTCATAATCAGATCGGACTGCTCACCGAGAGCATTGGCAGCCCCACGCCCGTCGACATTCCTTTCGTGCCCGAGAAGCAGCTGCCGAGCGCGGATCTGCCGTATCCGATCGCACCGCAGCGTTGGCACTTTCGGCAGTCGATCGATTACTCGGTCACGGCGAACCGCGCCGTCATCGATGCGGCCTCGCGGTATCGCGAGACGCTGCTGTTCAACATTTACGCGATGGGCCGCAACGCCATTCAGCGCGGCAACCAGGATACGTGGACGTTCTCGCCACGTCGTCTCGCCAGCGTGAAACCAAATGCGGCGATCCGAGGCATCCTGCCGACGCGCGTCTACGATCAGTTGAAGACGCCTGAGTCGCGCGACGCGCGCGGATACATCCTGTCCGCGGATCAACCGGATTTTCTGACCGCCACCAAGTTTGTCGAGGCGCTGCTCAGAACCGGCATTGCCGTGCATCGCGCCACCGCCGCGTTCGCCGTGAACGGTCGCAAGTACCCGGCTGGCTCGTTCGTGGTGAAGACCGCGCAGGCGTTCCGCCCACATGTGCTCGACATGTTCGAGCCGCAAGATCACCCAGACGACGTTCCATATCCAGGTGGACCGCCGACGCCGCCGTACGACAGTGCGGGTTGGACGCTGGCGTTTCAAATGGGAGTGAAGTTCGATCGTGTGCTCGATGGGTTCGACGGTCCGTTCGAGCGCGTGACCGCCGTGTCACATCCGACGGGGCGCGTCGCCGGCGTCGATCAGCCGGCGGGTTATCTCGTCAGCCACTATCAAAACGACGCGTTCGTCGCGGTCAATCGCTTGTTGAAATCTGGCGAGAGCGTGTATTGGCCGGCCGATCGCCGCGTGGGCGGCGGTGGCGATGGAGTCGGCGCGATGTATATCCCGCGCCGTGCGACGACACCGGCGCTGATTCAGAAGACCGCGGACGACCTTGGTCTCACGTTCACTGGCGTCGCAGCCCCACCGCAAGGCCGGGCGCTCCAGCTGCGGCCTGTTCGTATCGGCCTGTGGGATCGCTACGGTGGGTCGAGTCCGAGCGGGTGGATGCGCTGGATGTTCGAGCGCTTCGAGGTTCCGTTCGAGGTCGTCTACGCGCCGACGCTCGATGCCGGCAATCTCGCGAGCCGCTTCGATGTGATCATCCTGGCCAGCGACGCCGAGCTGTCGCGCGGGCTCGACGATGCCCCGGTGCCGAGCCGCTTGCCAACTGAGTACCGTGGCACAACGGGTGCGATGTCACGCGGGCGCACGTTGCCGCAGTTGAAGCAGTTCGTCGAAGCCGGCGGCACACTTATCGCCATCGGTGGCGCCTCGTTGATCGGGTTATCGCTCGACCTGCCAATCAGAAACCATCTCACGGCGGTGGAGAGTGACGGCACCGAGCGGCCGTTGACACGCGAGGTGTTCTACGTGCCGGGATCGGTGCTGCGGATGCGCGTCGACAACACGACGCCACTCGGGTACGGCTTTGAGCCAGACGTGGATGTCTTCTTCGATCAGAGTCCGGTGTTCCACCTTGAAAGCGGCCAGGCGCGTCGAGTGGCGTGGTTCATGGGGCAGGCGCCTCTTCGCAGCGGATGGGCCCTTGGGCAGTCGTATCTCGACGGCGGGGTGACCGCCATCGATGCGCAACTGGGACGCGGACGTGTGCTGCTGTTCGGGCCAGAGATCACGTTCCGCGCGCAGTCGCACGGGACCTTCAAGTTCTTGTTCAACGCGATCTACTACGGCAACGCCGTCGCATCAGCGAGGATGCCATGATCTCCAGACGAGAGCTGTTCGTGAGTGCGCTGGCGGCGTCGCTGGCAGATGCCGCGATGGCCCAGACCACATCGTCGCGAAAAATGACACTGTCGATTCACCAGAACACGTCACGCGCCGCGGGATACCGGAAGTCGCTGGAAGGCTGGGCGAAGGCGGGCATCAAGTTCGTCGAGATCACGGACGTCCTGCTCGACGAATTTCTGAAAGGCGACACCGTCGCCGCGGCGAAGCGCGTCATCACCGACCTCGGTCTGACACCGGTCTCATCGGCCGCTGTGCTGCCGGATATCTGGATTCCCGGCGACGCGCGTACCGCATCGCTGGAAACCTGGAAGCGCCGTTGCGAGCAGTTCGCGACGATCGGTCTTCAGAAAATCTATTGCCCGTCGGTGACCAATCGCCGCGTCACCGCGGAGGACTTCAAAGCGACGCCGGGCTGTATCCGCGAGGTCGGTGACATCGCGCAGCAGTTCACGTTGACCGCGATGATCGAGTTCGCGCGCACCTCTACGCATCTTGCGACGCTGCGCTCATCGCTCACCGTCATTCGCGAGGCCGCGCATCCGAACGTGCGTCCGATGCTCGACTTCTTCCATTTCTGGTCGGGGATGAGCAAGTTCGAAGATCTCGACATGATCCACCCTGGCGAGATCGCGCACGTGCACTTCCAGGACATCCTCGATACGCCGCGCGAGCTGATCGACAACAACGGACGCGTCATTCCCGGCGACGGCAAGGCGCCGGTCGTCGCGATTCTCAGAAAGCTCGCGGAGAAGCAGTACGCGGGACCGCTGTCAGTCGAGTTGTTCCTGATGGAGCTTCAGCAAGGCGACCCCTATGAGGTCGCCAGCCAGATCAAACAGAAGTGCGAAGTGGTGATGAAGAAGGCGGGTGTGATGTAAGGCGAGTCTAAAGACCCGCCTCTACTTGGCCGCTGGGGGCGGCGCGATCGTGATGACGAGCCCTGAGA
>JBKPRH010000123.1:0-7212 GCA_046765795.1 Acidobacteriota bacterium
GGCCAGATGCCACAACACACCCCGATCAGACCCGTGGTGATCCGCGTGATCCGTTGACATTCGTGTTCTTGTAGGCGCGAAAGGAGCGTAGCGCCGCTGCCGCCCGCCAGTGGGACTCTGTCGTTCCGCAAACGGACACCCGGTCAGCGTCCGGTCGCGAGTTTTCTCGAAAAATCGCCCGCGTCTGTGGGGCGCCCGCGCCGACGCCCTGGCCCGCCGCTTGCGCTGATCGGTAACTTGGAGGACCGTGTCCCGATGGATCAGCTGCTGACCGACATCCGATATGCGCTCAGGATGTGGCGTCGAAGCCCCGGCTTCGTCGTCGTCGCGATTGCCACGCTCGCGCTGGGCATCGGCGCCAACTCCACAATTTTCAGCGTCGTCAACGCGACCCTGCTCCGGCCGCTCGCGTTCCCGGACGCCGACCGGTTGATGACGGTCTGGAAGGCGCCGGTCCAGGACCCGGCGGACATCAACATCATCTCGATGCCGAACTACAAGGAGTGGAAGAGCCGCAGCCAATCGTTTGCGTCGCTCGCCATCTTCGATTCCGCGGGCCGCGGCTACAACCTGACCGGCATCACCGAGCCCGAAATGGTCTCGGGTCTCCGCGTGACCGCCAGCTTCTTCGACGTGCTCGGTGTGCCGCCGCTTCTCGGCCGCACGTTTCGACCTGACGAGGAGGAACCTGGCCATCACGTCGTCGTCCTGAGCTACGGCCTCTGGATGCGGAACTATGGCGGCGACCGCTCGATTGTCGGCAAGCCGATCCAGATCGACACCCTGCCGTACACCGTCGTCGGCGTGATGCCTGCGAGTTTCCGGTTCCAGTTCTGGAGCGGGATCCGCGAACTGTTTGTACCGGCGGAGTGGACGGCGGGTGACCTGGACCCGGGTTCGAACTCGTTCATCTGCATCGGCCGTGTGAAGTCCGCTGTTTCGCTCGCCACAGCGCGCAGCGAGATGGACACGATCGGGCGCGCCATGTCCCGGGAGCGACAGTACTCGAACGACGTCGCCCTGACCGCGGTGCTGCGGCCGCTCAGCGATTTCGGAATCACCGAGCTTCGACCGGTGATGGTCGCGATGCTGGCGATCGTCGGATTCGTGCTGCTGATCGCGTGCGTCAACGTGGCGAACTTGATGCTGGCGCGCGCCGCCACACGCCAGCGGGAGTTCGCGATTCGCTCGGCCGTGGGTGCAAGCCGCGGCCGGATTGTGCGCCAGCTGCTGCTCGAGAGTGTGCTCTTGGGATGCGCTGGTGGCGCCGTCGGCCTCGTGATCGCCTCGTGGGGCACGAGCGTGCTCCTGCCCATCCTGCCCAACGACTTGATGACGCTCCCGATGCGGCCGTTAGAGTCGATCGACGTCGACTGGCGCGTCCTGGGCTTCACTACGGCACTCTCGATCCTCAGCGGCATCCTGTTCGGACGCGCGCCGGCCGTCTCGGCATTCCGGGACGATCTCGCGAATCCGCTCAAGGAACAGGCGCGCGGTTCCGTGTCGGGTCCGAAAAGCCGGCTGCGCTATGGCCTGGTCGCGTCGGAAGTCGCGCTGACGCTCGTGACGCTTGCCGGGGCGGGCGTCATGATCGTGAGCGTGTCTCGGCTGCTCGGCGTCAATCCTGGCCTCGATCCGAAAAACGTGCTGGTGGCGGAGATGTCGCTGCCGCAAGCCGACTTGTACTACGGCCCTCCCGATCATCCCGGCTTCTGCCGGGCGCTCGACGCGCAGGTTCGCAGCATTCCGGGCGTGATCGCCGTCAGCGCCATCGGTCATCTGCCGATCGCCGGCGGTTCGGCCGGGCGTTCCTTCGGTGTCGAAGGACAGCCGGATCCGGGGCCGGATCGCAGGTTTGGCGCCGGCTACACCGTCGCATGCCCGAACATCTTGCGCGCGTTCGGGATCAAGCTCCTCGCCGGCCGCGAGTTCACCGAGCAGGATGCCATCGGTGCGCCGGGGGCGGCGCTGATCAATCAGGCGATGGCCCAGCGGTATTGGCCGAAGGGAGACGCCGTTGGCAAGCGTTTCAAGATCGGCGGCGTCAATACCGACAACCCGTGGCTGACCGTGGTTGGCATCTACGACAACGTGCGACAGGGCGGCCTCGACCGCGATCCGCGCCCCTGGTTCATCCGCCCGTACAACCAGGCGGGTTGGCCCTGGCTGAGCATCATCACGCGAACGGCTGCCGCGCCTGCCTCCTTCGCGGATCAGGTGAAGAAGGCAATCGCGATCATCGAGCCGAACCAGCCGGTGTCGGGCATCCGCACGATGGATCAGGTCGTGGGGGATTCGGTGTCGTCGCGGCGGTTCCCGATGATCATGCTGTCCTTGTTCGCGGCCGTGGCGCTGCTCCTCGCCGCGGTCGGGATCGCCGGAGTCGTGGCGTATTCGGTCGTGCAACGGACGCAGGAGATCGGGGTACGGATGGCGCTCGGCGCCGACACGCGCCACGTGCTGCAGCTCGTGGTCGGTCACAGCCTGTGGTGGACGCTCGCTGGCGTGATCGCCGGGCTGCTCGCGTCGGTCGGCCTGTTGCGGATGCTCCAGGGCCTGGTCTTCGGCGTCGCCCCTGCGGACCCATTCGTGCTCGGCGTCGTGTCGCTGCTGCTCGTCGTCGTGGCGCTGACCGCGGCCTACATCCCGGCCCGCCGCGCCGCACGCGTCAATCCGGTCACGGCGCTACGCTGCGAGTAGGGTAAGGGCGCCACGCAGTGCGCCTCTACCCGTCGTCCTTCGTCCTTCCTTCTTCGTCCTTCTCGAGAGGGGCGCGTCTAACGGTCAACAACAATGACGTCGCAGCCCGGCAAATATTGCATGGTCGCTGTCAATGTTTGGAAATTGAACAGTAACCAGCAATTCAAATTCGCCGCATAGAACTTCGAGGGAAGAAGTCATCGGGCAGTTCTAAGTTCTGAGGTATAGTGCGCACGCTGGCCACACTGAACACCCACTCAATCGATTTTGCTGGGCGAGGGCCCAAGACCATGAGATTGACTCGGATTTGGGCGCTCTGCTCCCTGTTCGTCCTGCCGATCGCCGCGGAGGCGAAGACCACGCTCCGCCATGATCCTCTTGATCCCAAAGTCGGCCCATTTCCCAGCGATCTTCTGACGGTCGCCGATCCGCAGCAGAAGACGGGCCTGCATGTCAATCTTGAGGGGGCCCCGGCATGCCTCGGCTCGGACTTCGTGTCCTGCGCTGCCGTCACGGAGCTGCTCAATGGGCTCGATGGCTTCAGCGTCAAGCCGCAGTTCACACTCTGCTTTTCCGCGGAGATCAACCCGGCGACGCTGAAAGATGGAGTCGCGGTGGCGCCGGCGGATGGCAGTGCTCCGGCGATGCCCATCAACCAGGTGTTCTACGACCACGCCACCCGGTGCGCCCTGGCGAAACCGGACAACGTGCTCGATCAAGGCACCCGATATCTCGTGTTCGTGAGCAGCGCGGTTCTGGACACGCTTGGCCAGGCCGTCGCCGCGGACGACGCGTTCTCGGCGTGCGTGTCAGGTGGCGGGACATCGTACTGCGCGGCGCTCGCTCGGGCCCTGACCAGGGGGCCCCGTGAGGCGCGCGCGGTCACCGTCATCGGGGCCTCGCTCTTCACCACGATGAGCGCGACCGACTGGTTGCAGAAAGCAAGGCAGTTCTTATATTCGGGCGCAGCGCCCCCGACGCTGCGTTCTGCAGGTCCGAAAAGCGTCTTTACGGTCGCCGACCTGCAGCTGTTCGACTGGATGCCGCAGACGGTCAGTGACGTCGACCCATTCGCGCACTTCCCGATACCGGGCGAAGTTCTGGCCGGCGTTGAGAAGGTCGCATTCGGTCTGTACCTTTCACCCAACTACCTGCGCCCCTCGTTCCCGGTCTTCCCCGGGACGATTGGGACGATTCCAACGACGAAGACCGGTCAGAAGATCGTCGATCCTTTGGATTTCGCCACCATCTCGTACCACGTGTTTCTCCCGCCCGTGATCGATCCCTCGACGAAGATTCCGGTGGTCATTTACGGACATGGATCGGGCGACGGCCAGTTCGGTGCCCCGACCGCGATTGCCTCGACGCTTGCGAAGGCCGGGTTCGCGACGCTGGCAATCGATCTCGTGGGCCACGGGTTCGGACCAGGCAGCAAGACGGTGCTGGTCGATTCATCTGGCACGTACACCATCAAATCGCCAGGACGGAGCCTTGCGCTCCCGGACGGCTCGATTCTCCCGGGCGTCGGCTGCCAGGCATTCGGTCCGATTGCCGTTCGCGACTGTCTCCGTCAGTCTGCGGTCGATGTCATGGCGTTGATCCAGAACATCAAGGCGAATCGTCTCGGGCTGAACCTCGACCCCAAACGCATCTACTTCGTGGGGCAATCGCTGGGGTCGTTGATGGGATCGCTCGTGCATGCGGTCGACCCCGATGTCAAGGCGGCAGTCATCAATGTCGGCGGCGACAGCGCCGTAGACGCCGCCAGAGTGACATATGGTCCGAAGCGGCCATTTGATAATCCAGACTTTGATAGTCCAGACCTCATCTATCTGCTCACCTACAACGCGTCACTCGTGATTCCCCTTCAAGTCGACCTCTCGAAGCCACTGGTCTTGAACCCGGAATTCGATTTTTTCTACCCGTATCGCGGCGATCAGGTCACGGAAGTCGTCGCGGAACCCGGAGCGTCGGTCGCAACGGAGATTCAACGCGCATTCGAGGTAGCCGACTGGATCAACATTCCCGGCGCTCCCCTCGCATTTGCACCGCACTTCAAGGCGAAGCCGCTGCCAAAAGTACCGCCGAAGGCGACGCTTTTCCAGTTCGGATGGGGAGATATCGAGGTCGCGAATCCCGTCGAGTCGAATCTGGTGCGCGCGTACGCCGGCCCGGCGCAGCCGACCTTCGAGACGCTGCCCGTCCAGTTCTTCCGGTTCGATCGCGCGCTCGCCGTCGATCCGCACCTGGCGTTCGTCTTCATGGACGGCGCCCCGTTTTCGATCTTGCCGCATCGCTATCTCGCGAATCCGTCGATCGTCGAGCCCTCGAACGCCGACGAACTGCTGCTGATGCAGGCGGTTCAAGGGCAGGTCGTTCGGTTCTTCCAGTCAGGCGCAACCACGGTGCTGCCGCCCTTTTTTCAGAACCTGAGTCTCGCCACGTTGCCGACCACGCGCCATTACACCTGGCCCATCCAGGTCAACCCCGCGCCGTAGTTGGCGGCCGGCCGTGCGGAGTGTCACGCTCCTCACGGCCGGCGTTCTCGGTGTCCCTGTCACTCAAATTGCTCCCCTTCCCGGGTGACTCGGGGCGTATCCTTCGCCATGGCACCACGCCGGCACATGACCATGCTGCGGTCCTATACCGCGGCCGATGCGTTCACGATTGGGAACGCAAGCTGCGGGACGATCGCGCTATTCCTGTGCCTCGAGTACGTCGGCACGGGACAGGATGCTCTGATGTGGCTGGCGATGGTCTTGCTGCCGGTCGCACTGGTGCTGGACGTGCTCGATGGCTATGTGGCGCGCGTCAGCCGGTCGCGGCAGTCGCGATTGGGCGCGGATCTGGATTCGCTGGCCGATGTCATCTCGTTTGGCGTCTCCCCAGCGGCGATCGCCTATGCAGTCGGTCTTCGAGGCGGCTGGGACATCTTGTGTCTGACGTACTTCGTGGTGTGCGGGGTCAGCCGGCTCGCCCGCTTCAACGTGACCGCCGCGGAGTTGGCCGACGAGCGCACCGGGAAGGTCAAGTACTTCGAAGGGACACCGATTCCGACCAGCGTATTCCTGGTGGGCATCCTGGCAATCGCTCTCGCGCTCGGGCGTGTTCATGACGCCGTGTGGTTCGGCAGCACGCGCATCGGGCCGGCGACCTTGCATCCGCTGACGCTCCTCTACGTGGCGAGCGGCAGCGCGATGATCAGTGCGACGCTGAAGATTCCCAAGCCGTGATCATGGCGTGTTATCGCGACCGCCCGCGGCGTCGCGAATGTGACCGCCGCCCCGCCCAGTCGAGCAGACGATCCAGCGGCCAGCAATTGATGATGCGATCGGGGGGAATACCCGCAAGCCGCGCGTGGGCGACGGCGGTTTCGGCATAGCGCAGCTCGGACGTCGAGTGCGCATCGCTGTCGAGCGCGAAGAGACACCCGGCGCTCAGCGCGCGCGTTGCAAGCAGGTAGTCGATGTCCTGCCGCGACGGGTCGCCGTCGATCTCGATCGCCACACCGGAACGCGCCGCAGCGCCGAACACGGCGTCCCAATCGGCTGTGACCCCGGGCCGCGCGCCGTACTTGCGGCCGCGCGGATGGCCCAGGATGTGCACGTCTGGAGACGTCACAGCGCGCAGCATCCGGTTGGTTTGACTCTCCTTCGACCGCAGCGCCGAATGCGGCGCCGCGACCACGATCTCGAGCTGGCGGAGCTCATCGCGCTCCATGTCCACCGACCCGTCGGCGCGAATATTGGCCTCGATGCCTTTCAGCAGCCGGAAACGCCCACGGTACGCGTCGTTCAGAAGGTCGATCGCCCTGTGCTGCGCCTGCAGCCTTGCCATCGAGACGCCTCGCGCGATAGGCAGGCCATACGAATCATCGGTGACCGCCGAGTAGTGGTAGCCGAGCGCGATCCCCGACTCGACGATCGCCTCGAGCGTCTGCTTGCCGTCGCTATAGACCGAGTGCATTTGGAGATCGCCGCGGTAGTCCGCCATCGACGGCCCACCCAGCGTCTCGTCGGCCAGGGCGGCGTTGACCTCAGCGCGGCTGAGGAATCCGGATCTCAATCCGCGCCGTCTGTCGATCTCGACCGACTTCCCGCTCGTGGCAATGACCGCTTCGACTGTCGGCGACGTCCCCGTCGTCAGGATCTCGAGAATGATTCGCGACGAGGACGGTCCGATGTTTGGAATCTTCCGGAGCGTGCCATCGGACTGCAGCAGCTGCTCGATCGGCTCCTCCAGCTCCTGAATCGCCGCGGCGGCGCGCCGGTAGCCCCACCGGCGTTGCGGCGACGCCTGTACCGCGGCGAGATCTCGCAGCAGTCCCGCGATCAGGAGATTCGTGTCGAGCTTCGAGTCCGCCATGGCTTGGGGGACGTTTGGGGGGACAGTCCCCCTTTCACCGTACGGGGGACTGTCCCCCGGGGGACCTTCCCCCCTGCGTCTGCGTGGTGTTGAACGTGCCGGTCACGGGGACGCCCATCGGCCCGACCGGAATGTAGACCACCGTAT
>JBKPRH010000124.1:0-4139 GCA_046765795.1 Acidobacteriota bacterium
GTCCGGATCGATCTGGTCGACGTTCGGCAGAACCACGGCGGAGTAGCGCTGCGCGCCGACGCGGAGCTGGTGCGCCTCGATCTGTGTGTCGCGCCGCAGCGTGGCGGGATCGACGAAATCGGCGTTGAAGCCGGCGTCGAGAATCGCCGGGATCACGTCGGGACCGACCTGCGTCTTCAGGAGCTCGATCAAGTGGACATTGCCCGGTGAGGACGCCGCCCACGCGTCGTCTACCGGCAGCAGCAGTGCGACGTCGGCAACCGGCGAACCCTGACGCATCAGGAAGCTCACTCGCTGCAGCGAGCGCGCCACCTCCGGCATGACGATCCACCACGGGTTCCGATCGCTGAAGACACCGGCGGCATAGAAGCGCCATCCCGGATAGTCGGCAGACGGCGGTGAGTACGGCCATCCGTGGCCGATCAACTGGTTCACGCCCTGTAAGAAATGGCGATCGGCTTCGACCTTGACGTCGAGCGGTGACGCCATGAACGACGGCGAATGGAGCCACGTCCATGTTTCAGACGAAATGATCGACGTGCCGGCCACATGACCGGCCGAAGCAGCCCACCGCGTGGCGCGCAGCTCGCGCCATTGCGATCCTTCGCCTTCCGGTAGTTCCACGAACGCGTTGCTCGACACCGACGCCGGTGGAATGCCGTAGGCCTGCGCGCGGAGCCGCGTGCCGCGAGCAGACGCCCACGATCTGAGCGGCGCGAGAAACTCGTCATTAACGAGCTCGGTCAGCGTCTGCGCCCAATCGTGCCGGATCGCCGCGGTCTCGGGAGTGGGATCGCCGACGAGTGCCGTCAGATGCCGCCGCAAGTCGTATCCGCGGCGCCGCTGAAACTCGTCGAGAAGACGCGGCGTCCAGTCGCTGCCGTACACCTCGAGGCTGTCGCAGAAGATGGCATGAGGCGGCGCGTCGGCAGGGAAGGCGCTGAGCAGCGGACGTGCAACGGCCTCGAGATATCGGCCGAGCGCTTCCCGATCGTAGTGATTCAGCACGAACCCTTCGGCGCCGGCTGCGGCGCGCTTCACCATCATTCCCGTGCGACTCGCGATGAAGGCGAGAAGTTCGCGGTCCTGCGCGTCGGCGTCGACGCCGGCGCGACCCGCGGAGATGACGGAGACGGGTGGCGATCCAGGGATGGGCGTCGTCGCCCCGGGCTTTACGAGCTGTCCCGCGATCCAGCTCTCGCCCGCGGCGAGGTCGGGTATCACGACGCTCGTTGCCCCAGCCGGCACCGGGATGCGTTCAATGCGCAGTTTGCCTGCGGCGTCTTCGATACCGACGGACGGTCCGCCGTAGGGCCAGCCGCTGCCCAGCGTGAGGTCGACGCGAAGGCCGAGCGATTGTGCCGTCGTCGCCGCGAAGCGCAACCGCTCGAGGAATGACTGCGAAAGGTATGGCACCGTCCGCAGTCCGTTCGACGCATCGTCCAATGCCACGGGGTAGACCGGCTGAATCTCGACGCCGCCGATGCCGGCCTCTTTCATCAGATGCAGTTCTCGAGCGATCTCGTCATCGGCAATGGCGGGACCGAACCACCACCATCGCATCATGATTCGGCTGTCGTCGGGAGGCGAGAGGAACTGTCGCCTTAGCGCGTCGAGCTCTGTCGAAGCCGTCGTAGCAGCCGTCTGTCCAAGTAGCGACGGAGCGAGCAGCATCAAGGCGACGACGACCGCGAAGAAGTAAACGGGCATAATTCTGGCGCGTGCGCGCTAAACCATACCTCATTACCTTTTTGCTGGGACTTGCCACCGCCGCGACCGCTCGCGCCGAGTCGGGTCACGATGCGTGGCTGCGTTACGAACCGAAACGAACTGCAGCAGCCAAGGCCATTTATGACGGCCTGCCCGCGACGGTGGTCGTGTTTGGCCAGCCAACGCCGGTTGTGGCGAGCGCTCGCGACGAGCTCGTCAATGGGCTGCGCCATCTTCTGGGACGAGACGTGATGGCAGCGCAGTCGGTCGGTGCTCAGGGCGCGTTCGTGATCGGAACAGAGTCTGCCGCCGGACCTTTCCTGGAGGAAATGACCGGCGCTGCGCCGATCGGAAATTCCGAGGGCTTCTGGGTCAAGCGTGCGACGCGGACCAGGGCGCCCATCGTCGCAGTCCTCGGCGGCCGGGACTCGGGTGTGCTGTATGGCGTATTCAGTTTGCTGCGACATCTTGCCGCGACGCCGGAAGCGCCGTTCCCTGATGGCATCCAACACCCGTCCGCACCGTTGCGTTGGGTCAATGAGTGGAACAACTTGGACGGCTCGATCGAGCGCGGCTACGGCGGGCGCTCGATCTTCTTTGACGGCGGCGACGTCAGACAGGACCTGACGCGCGCCGGCGAGTACGCGCGGCTCCTCGCGTCGGTCGGCATCAATGCCGTCTCGATCAACAACGTCAACGCGAACCCGAAGGTCATCTCGGATCCGTTTCTCCCGAGCCTCGCGCGTGTGGCGGCAGCGTTGCGGCCTTGGGCCGTGCGTCTGGCCGTTGCTGTCGATTTCAGCAGCCCAAAATCGTTTGGCGGGCTCGACACGTTCGATCCGCTCGATCCGCGCGTCGCCGCCTTCTGGAGGGAACGGATCGACGCGATCTATCGCGCCGTTCCTGACTTCGCGGGCGTCGTGCTGAAGGCCGATTCCGAAGGGCGCCTGGGTCCATCCGCGTACCGCCGCACGCACGCGGATGCCGCAAACGTCATCGCGCGTGCGCTGGCGCCGCACGGAGGGGTCATCTTCTATCGCGGTTTCGTCTACGACCACCACATGGATTGGCGGAACCTGAAAAACGATCGCGCCCGCGCCGCGTGGGACAACTTCCACGAACTCGACGGCACGTTCGACGACAACGTCGTCCTCCAGATCAAGCACGGACCGATCGACTTTCAGGCGCGCGAGCCGGTCTCCCCGCTGTTCGGCGCTCTCAAGGCGACGAATCAAGCCATCGAGCTGCAGGTGACACAGGAATACACAGGGCAGCAGCGCCATGTGTGTTTCCTGGTTCCGATGTGGAAAGAGGCGCTGGACTTCGATCTCCAGGCCAACGGTCCCGGCACACCCGTCAAGGCGCTCGTTTCTGGCGCGACATTCAAGCGGCCATCGGGTGGATTTGTCGCCGTGTCGAACGTCGGCTTGTCGTCAACCTGGCTTGGACACGATCTCGCCATGGCGAATCTGTATGGTTACGGCCGTCTCGCATGGAATCCGGATCTGACTGCTGCGCAGATTGCCGACGAGTGGACGCGTCAGACGTTCGGCCATGATCCGCAGGTGGTCCAGACGGTAACAAGCATCCTGCTCGACTCGTGGCCGACGTACGAGCGATACACCGGACCGCTCGGCGCGCAGACGATGACCGACATCGTCGGGCCGCACTTCGGGCCGGCCGTGGAGGCATCAGAGCGGAACGGCTGGGGACAGTGGCATCGTGCCGACGAGAACGGTATCGGGATGGATCGCACGGTTGCGACCGGGACCGGGTTCATCGGCCAATACACGCCGCCAGTGGCCGCGGCCTACGAATCGTTGAAGACCTGTCCCGACGAGCTTGTGCTCTTCATGCATCACGTGCCGTACAGGCACGTGCTCCACTCTGGGAAAACTGTGATTCAGCACATCTACGACGTGCACTATCAGGGCGCCGAGGAAGCGGCAGGCTTCCTCGCGAAGTGGCGCAGCCTGAGAGGACTCATCGACGATGACCGCTACAACGCCGTGGTCCGGCACCTCGAGTATCAGGCGGGCCACGCGGTCGAATGGCGCGACGCGATCAACAGCTGGTTTCTGAAGACCTCGGGAATCCTCGACGAGAAGGGACGGGCCGGCCACTACCCGGGTCGTGTCGAAGCCGAGTCGATGACACTGAAGGGCTACGCGCCGATTGATGTGACACCGTGGGAAACGGCCAGCGGTGGCAAAGGCGTGCAGTGTGCTGCCCCGAGTCCCTGCACGGCGTCAACGACTTTCAACGGCGCCGCCGGACCGTACACGGTCATCGTGAGATATTTCGATGAGAACGACGGCGCCTCGCGATTCGAAGTGCGTGTCGGCGACAACACGATCGACTCGTGGACGGCTGATGACACGCTGCCGACGAAGAGTCCGAACGGGCACTCGTCCACGTGGCGCGTGATC
>JBKPRH010000125.1:0-8822 GCA_046765795.1 Acidobacteriota bacterium
GTATCGGCCGATCACCGCGTACCTCCGCACGTGCTCCATCTCGAACGCACCAAGGGCTCGGGCAGTATGCACACCATAGCCGGCGATAACGGCCAGAGCCAGGAGCGCTGCCGTCCTCTCGGTTTCGAACAGCCTCCCGGCGAGCAGGAACAGCGCGAAGCACGCGAGCACGAGCACAGCCGGAATAGCGGGGATGAGGAAGCGCAGGTTCCAGCGCGACTCGTATGCCGGATAGGCGATGTACACCAGCACTGCCAGAACCGCGAAAGCTCCGAGCGCGAGTCGCAAGGTGCGATCGCCATCGGCGTCGACGCGCCAGCGAAATGCGCTCCTGCGCAGGAGCCAGCCGACTGGCAGCGCGAGCACGATCGGCATCTGCCGAACGAAGACGAGCGGATACAACACGACGTTGGACCACACGTTCGACAGACTGAACAGGTCACGCAACGTCCCGTGGCCAGATGTGAGCGGAGATCCCCATAGAGCGTTATTGATCGCCGCAGTCACCAGGCAGGCCGAGACCGACAGAAGCGAAAAAAGCACCACGTGCTGAACCACGTGCCCGCGTGAACGCCCTGCCGCAATCAGCCTGGCGATCAACAGGCCAAGGACGATGGCCGCGAGTGGCACAAGATTCGGCCGCGTCAGAATCGCGAGACCAGTCGCACCGCCCGCGCCGAAAGCGCTGACACGGCGGTCGATCGTCGCCAGCACCATCGCCACCATCCATAAGGCCGCTGCCGGCACGTCGCTCATCGGAGCGTCGGTAACCTGCACGAGCACAGGAGGACTCGTAGCGACGAGTACCGCGGCCAGGGCTCCAATGATCGGAGAGTGCAGACGCGCGCCGAGAACGTAGGTGGCCCATACGAGCACACCCGCGAACATCGGCACGACCCAGAAAACACTGCCTGGTCCAGCGAGTGTCTCGAAGACGGCCATCACGATGGGAAGTCCCGACGGATACGTGGGTGCGATGGTCTTCCCGTCAATTGACGGACGATATCCAAGCGGTGTCAGCACATCGAGCGAGACATCCTCGGCGAGCGCACGAGCGAGTGCGGGTTCTTGGCGCAGCGCACCGACGGTCCAGAGATGAGCCTGGCTGACGTAACCGTACGAATCTGAGGCGCCCACAACCCACGCGCCCTCTGTGAATCCAACAAGCACGACTCCAGCAGCAGCGATGCCGGCGACGACTGCCGCCGGTGGCCGGACTCGTGCGATGAGCCGCGCGGCGAGATCCAGGAACCATCGACACTCGGCGGCCAGCCCTGTTCCGCGGTAGCCAGGCGCGCTGATGGCCCATGCAACGAAAAAGCTGACGACCGCCAGCAGCGTCGGATTGCGTGGGCCTCGAGAAGAGATGCGCACGCCGGCGATCGACGACACGCCGCCGCCAGTCCAGAGAACAACGATGGCCCAACACGTGGCCAGGCCGCCGAGCACGACAAGCCCGCGCACGAGGCCTCGTCTCATGTGACTGGTCGGATGATGAGCTTTTGAATCTTTGACGGTCAAGGACTCCGCGGGTCTCGACGTATGCTTCCCCCGGGACGAATGATGCGTTCGACAGACACCGTCGCGGGGATGCCCGACTGGCTCGTGCCGATGGCGGCGACGCTGACCCAGGAGCGCTTCAGCGGACCCGACTGGCTGTTCGAGCGCAAGTTTGACGGCATTCGTCTGCTCGCGTACAAACGCGACGGCAACGTCGGCCTGTTTTCTCGAAATCGTTTGCCGCAAACGCTGCCGGCCATCGCCTCGGCGATCGCGCGGCTGCCTGCACGCGAACTGATTCTCGACGGCGAGATGACCTGGGACGGCCGCGACTATCACCTTTTCGACATCCTCTGGCTCGACGGTCGCGACGTGACGTCGCTCCCTCTCGAGGAACGACACGCGCTGCTCGATCGGTTGCCGCTGAAAGCGCCGCTACGGCGAGTCGAACGTCTCGATGGCGATTCGCCATGGGAACTTGCGTGTCACGAAGGCTGGGAAGGCGTGATCGCCAAGCGGCGAGGATCGCCGTACGAACATCGCCGGTCCAAACACTGGCTGAAGATGAAATGCGAGGCGTCGCAGGAGCTGGTGGTCGGCGGCTACACCGATCCGCAAGGCGCACGCGTTGGGCTTGGCGCGTTGCTCGTCGGCTACTTCGACGGCAACGACCTTTTCTTTGCCGGCAAGGTCGGCACCGGCTTCGACACGAAACTCTTGCTCGATCTGAGGAGCCGGCTCGACAAGATCGAACAGCCCGCGCCGCCGTTTACGAAAGGCACGGGCTTGCCTCGAGTGCGCGCACATTGGGTTCGCCCTGAGATCGTCGTGCAGGTATCGTTTATCGAATGGACCGCCCACGGAAAGCTGCGCCATCCACGGCTGATCGGCGTCCGCTTCGACAAAAACCCACGCGAGGTCACGCGAGAGCAGCCGTGAAAGCTCGCGCGTCCGACTCGGTCGTGATTACCCATCCCGACAAGGTCCTTTTTCCGGACGATGGGATCACGAAGGGACAGCTCGCGGCCTACTACGAAGCGCTCGCATCGATCATCGTCCCGCATCTGCTGGGCCGGCCAGTGACGATGGAGCGGTATCCAGCGGGAATCGCCAAGAAAGGGTTCTGGCAGAAGGACGTCTCGAAGGGATTTCCCTCGTGGCTGGAGCGTATCGAGGTCCCGAAGAAAGATGGCGTGGTGCATCACCCGGTCATCACCGATACGCGATCGCTGATGTGGGTAACCAACCAGAACACGATCACTCAGCACGTGTGGACCTCGCGCCTTCCGGATCTGTATCACCCGGATATCTGCGTGTTCGATCTCGATCCGTCGACTGACGATCGCGATTCGGTTCGCGCCGCGACCGTCGGGTTGCGCGACCTCCTCGACAAGCTGTCGCTGCCGTCGTGGGTCAAGACCACCGGCTCAAAGGGCTTCCACATCATCGTGCCGCTCGATGGATCGAACGATATGGGCCAGGTGGCGCGCTTCGCCGACGAGGTCGGCGAGTTTTTTGTGTCGCTCGCGCCCGACGCGCTGACCCGTGAGTTCAACAAGGTCGATCGGCGCGGCCGCATTTACGTGGACACGGGCAGAAACGGCTACAGCGCGACGTTTGCCGCGCCCTATACGGTGCGCGCCAGACCTGGGGCACCAGTGTCGGCCCCGTGCACATGGGAAGAGATCGAACGGGGCAAGGTGGACCCCGGCACGTTCACGGTGCGGAACATGCCGGAGCGGATTGAGAAGGTCGGCGATTTGTGGGCCGACATGAAGCGGCGTGGCAAGTCGCTCAAGGCGCCGATGGAAAAGTTGCGGCGCCTTCGTAATAGTCCTTAGTCCGTCCTTGGACCTGCTTGGTCCTTGGGAGCTTGGTACTTTGCTCCGTCTTAGAAATTCACTTTCGCGGCATCGGACAGGATCATCTCGCGATAGAGTGGCAGCGACCAGCCGGCTTTTTCGAGCGCCGTGAGCCTTGTCTCGACGGCCTTCACGTATGCCTGCTTGCTCTTGTAAAGCTCCTTCAACTTCGCAGGCGCGAACGCAAACTGCGCCGTGCTGAGACCGCACATCAGATTGGCCGCGTTCTGGCCACCAGTCGCGATGTAGGGCGCCGCATTCGCCACCACCGGGTTGAGCGCTGCCGGCCGGATGGTGTACTTCGCCACCGGCACATCGACATATACCGTGCGGATGCCGCCCTGCGGATTGCCGTACTGGTCGAGCGCCATCATCGAGCCGTCGTTGGACTGATCGCGATCGAGCAGGATGCGCGCCGCGCGCGGCGGGACGATGCCCTTGTCCACCCACTTGAACAGGTGATCGAGCGCCACCGACATATACGCCTGCACCGGGAACGTGCTGAGCGGATCGACGCAGGGATTCGGCTTCAGACGAACGCTGTCACGCGTGTCGATGTGGCCCATGCCTGAGAACTCGTAGAGCCGGTACTGCTTCCCTGCCTCGTCGCTGTCCTGCTTGTTCGTAATGTTCCCACTCACCTCGTGCATCGTCGGCACGTGGATCATGGGGACGTCAACGTCGCGGATCATCGCGCCGTTCGACATCGGCAGGAAGCCGTCGTAGATGCGCTCCATCTTCGGCGTGCGGTACACCATGTGCGCCGGCAGGTAGTTGACCAGCACGCCTGCAGTCATCGAGGTGCCGCCCAGCACCATCTTGCGTACGGGCCCACCGACGAGTGTGCCGCTGCGTACCAACGAGCCGACTTGCGCGAGGATCTCGTTGGTCTGCGCGCCGTTCAATTTGAGAGTGCGATAGCGGGCTTCGTTCAACGCGACGAACTGCGCCGGCGGCGTGGTGAGAATCTCGACGGCCGCATGGCCCGACGACATCGTGTAGATCGACGTGAACTCGAACATGTGCGCGGCGCCGCTGCCGTGCATGGCTTCGGCGAGCACCAGCCCGCTGAACTTCGAGTTGTCGGCCGGTTTCCGGACGACCAGGCGCGTCGTGTATGGCTCGCCGTTCGCCGTGCCCGAGACGAAGTACTCGTGTGTTTCGTAGTTGAAGGCGGCCAGGCCCTTGCCAGGCGCGAGCGAGGGCGATGAATCGAACACCGGTCCGGGACCGGTGACCTCAGGCGACAACGTCGGCAAGGCCACGGCTGTTGGCGTCTCGGGAAGATTCGCGGGCGGCGCTCCCCCGGCCCGACCGCGGCCCGGGAATCCGCCTCCGCCTGGCCCTGCGCCCGGCCCTCCACCTGGGCCTCCGCCGATCTGGCCTGACAACGTTGAAACGCACAGCGTTACGGCCGCCGTAACGAGGGCAAACTTGTTGATGCGCATGAGACTCCTCAAAAGTGACGAGCACATCATATTCGTAGAGGCGGGTCTCGAGACCCGCCTGCGCCCGCCTGTCGATCCTGGCCGGTTCCGTTCGTGTAGGAGGTAGAAAGGGAAAACCGATGAAACAGTATCTGCTCAGCATCTACCAGCCCGACGGACCGCCACCAGCCGACCTCGATTTGAAGCGGATCATGCGCGACGTCCACGCCCTCCGCGATGAGATGAAGCGCGCCGGGGCGTGGGTCTTCTCGGGCGGCTTGCACGACGCGAGTACCGCAACCGTTGTGCGCGTCAACGACGGCGACGCGCTGATCACCGACGGTCCGTTCACCGAGGGCAAAGAACACCTCGGTGGATTCACGATCATCAAGGCCGCCGATTTGGATGGCGCGCTCGATTGGGGACGAAAGCTGGCCACCGTGCTGTCGCCGCTGGCGATCGAAGTCCGCCCGTTCCACGACGAAACTACGCATTGAGCGCGCACGACATCGAGCGGATCTTTCGTGAGGAGTACGGCCGCGCGGTGGCCGTCCTGGTCCGTCGATTCGGCGACATCGACCTCGCCGAAGAGGCGGTCCAGGATGCGTTTGCCACCGCCGTACAGCGTTGGCCGGCCGATGGCGTTCCACCGAGCCCCGCCGGCTGGCTCATCACGACGGCGCGGAATCGCATCATCGATCGTCTGCGACGCGAGGCGTCGCGCGATGACCGCCACACGGAAGCCGCGTTGCTCCACGGGGGCTCGCTGGCGGAATTGCAGGAGGAGGCCGTGGATGAGGAAATCGGCGACGAACGGCTGCGCCTGATCTTCACGTGCTGCCATCCGGCGCTGGCGCTCAACGCCCAGGTCGCGCTGACACTGCGTCTACTCGGTGGGCTGACGACGGAGGCCATCGCGCGCGCGTTCCTGGTGCCGGCCGCGACGCTTGCGCAGCGACTGGTGCGAGCGAAAGGCAAGATTCGTGATGCACGCATTCCCTATCGCGTGCCGCAGGCCGGCGACCTTCCCGCTCGTGTGCGCGGCGTGCTCGCGGTGATTTATCTGATCTTCAATGAGGGCTATACCGCGAGTTCTGGCGAGCGACTGACGCGCGACGATTTGTGCGCGGAAGCCATCCGGCTTGGCCACCAATTGCATGAGCTGATGCCTGACGAACCCGAGGTCATGGGACTGCTCGCACTGATGTTGCTGATCGACGCGCGACGCGCCGCGCGCGTGTCTACGGACGGTGGCCTCGTGCGCCTCGCCGATCAAGATCGTCGTCAATGGAATCGCGCGATGATCCGCGAAGGCCAGGCACTGGTTCGTCGGTGCCTCGCCCGCAACGAGCCCGGACCGTATCAGATTCAGGCGGCAATCAACGCCGTTCACAGCGACGCGACGACAGCGGCGGACACCGACTGGGGGCAGATTCTCACGCTCTACGATCACTTGATGGCTGTCGCACCGACGCCGGTCGCAGCGCTGAATCGAGCCGTCGCCGTCGCCGAAGTCGACGGCCCCCACGCGGCGCTGACGCTCGTGGGAGGCCTCGATCTCGATCGGTACTATCTGTTTCACGCGATACGCGCCGACCTCCTTCGCCGGCTCGGGCGCTCGTCAGAAGCCGCGCTCGCCTACGATGCCGCAATCGAGCGCTGCGACAACGCTGCAGAGCGGCGGTTCTTGGAGACCAGACGGTCCTTGGTCCTTGATCCTTAGTGCTTGGTCCGTTCTTGGTCCTTGGTCGAGCGTCCTTGGTCCAGTCAGGCAGCATCCCAGTCGGTTGCCGCGATCACACCCACTTCGCTGAGCGCCTGGCCGTAGAAGTAGTTGGCTTCGCGAGCGCCGCCAAACCCGAACACGATCGGACCAAGGCCGGCGAGCGCCGCCTGAATGATGTCGCCGGTGCGATGCCCGCGGAAACTCAGCTTCCGCCAAACACCACCGGGGTAATTCGTGAGCAGCGACATCCCGAGCACCATTGCGCCATTCACGAAGGCCAATGCCGATGCTCCGCTGTGACGCGAGCGCATCGAGGCGCCATAGGTGAAATACGCGGCGGCGACGCCGTAGTCGAGCACCGCATGTTGTGCGGGCGAAATGGATCCCTTGAGGTCTTCCGCGGCGCGCGTCAGGTCGTGTGCGGCTTCAGAAATTTCGGTCATGGTGTTCATGGGATGCTCCTGTTCGGTATGTCTTCATGCCGTGCGACGACGAACCGGCCCGGTGGTACGCGGCGCGAGCGATGCCGGCTGACACACGATCGCCGTTTCGGGCGGAATACTCCACGTGCCCTCCGGCCAGAGATCAGGCGTCCCGCAGCCTCCGTACTTCGGGTCGTCGCTGGACCACTGCACGTGCCAGGCGAAACCCGGAGGCGGCGCGAGCAACGGTTCCGCGAACGACGGACGATTGAGTTCCGGCCCGAGATTGACGATCAGCAGGCGTTCGTCCGCCGGCGCGTCAGCAAAGAACCGCAACACGAACGCCTGCGTCGAGAGGACGGCACCGTCCACGCGACCGCGCCGCTGCGCCGTAAACGCGGCCTCATGACGTCGCAGCTGCAACAAGTCTCGATGGAGCGCGTACCATGAGCGATTCGTCTCGCGCTCTGTGAAATCCAGCTTGCAGCGCTCGAATGTCTCTTCGTTTCCGGGATCGTCGAGCGTCGACCGGGCAATGAAGTCGCGGATGCTGGGAAACTGCGTGAGAAATTCCTGTCGACCTCTACGCACAGCATCGGCAAGCTCGGGCTCGAAGTCGGCGAAATACAGAAACGGTGACGAGGCCGCGAATTCCTGCCCTTGAAACAGCATCGGCGTGTTCGGCATGAGCAGCGTCATCGTCGTCAACGTGCGCCATTTCGCCGGGCTGGTCATCTGATGGCCTCGGAGACCGCAAGCCGAATTGGCAACTTGATCGTGATTCTGCAAATAGACGACGAACGCCGCTGGCGGCAGCCCTGCGGTCGGCGTACCGCGGCGATGGCGTTGCCAGTGGTAATACTGGCCTTGATAGAGATAGCCGTATTTCGCTGACGAGATGAATTCCTGCGGCACGCCGTAGGTATCCGAGTAGTACGCCTCGGCGCGGCCGGTCGCCGCAACAATCGCGCTGTGATGAAAGTCGTCGTTCCACAGCGCATCGAGACCACGGCCGCCCTGGCTCGGCGCCTTCACATTCACCACGTCCTGTGATTCGTTCTCGCCAACCAGCAACACGTCGCGATTCCTGGCACATCGTCGCGCGGCCTCACCGATCTCAGTAATGATGTGGGGCTGCGACCCATCAAAGATCTGCTGCGTGGCATCGAGCCGCAGGCCGTCGAAATGGAATTCGTCGATCCAGTACGCCGCGTTGGTAATGAAGAACTCGCGCACCGGTTCTGAATCAGGTCCATCGAAGTTGATGGCGTCGCCCCACTCGTTCTCGTGCTTCTCGGTGAAATAGGAGGGCGAGAACGCACGCAGGTAATTCCCAGACGGCCCGAAGTGGTTGTAGACGACGTCGAGCAGGACGCCGATGCCGCGCGCATGCGCCGCATCGATGAACCGCCGCAGGTCATCGGGGCGACCGTATAAATGCGACGGGGCAAACAGATCGACGCCGTCGTAGCCCCATCCGAAACGACCCTCGAACTCCGCAACCGGCATCAACTCGATGACAGTGATACCGAGACGCGCGAGCTCGTCGAGCTGACACTGCGCACTGGCCCAGGTCCCTTCACGCGTGAACGTGCCCGAATGCAGCTCGTAGATCACTTGTCCCTCGAGCCGCACGCCCGACCAGCTCGCATCGCCCCACTCATATGAGATGGGGTCCACGATTGCCGACGCCTGATGCGGGCCACACGGCTGAAACCGCGAGGCCGGATCGGGGTACAGCTGAGAGGACTCGTCGAGTTGAAAGCGGTAGCGATCGCCGGCGCGACCGCGCACGACACCAGAGAAATAGCCGTTGTCCTCGGGCTCGAGTGCATGCTGGGTACTGTCACGATCGGACAGCACAACCTGCACACGACGTGCTGCC
>JBKPRH010000126.1:0-46361 GCA_046765795.1 Acidobacteriota bacterium
TGGGGCGCGCGTGACTACGACTGGCAGTGGAGCATCGGCATGCAACACGAGGTGCTCCCGCGTGTGTCGGTGGACGTTGCCTACGCGCGCCGTTCGTTCTATAGCTTCACCATCACTGACAACCAGGTCCGCGATCCATCCCAGTACGACGCGTGGACGATCAACGCGCCGTCCGACGCGCGGCTTCCGGGTGGCGGCGGATATCCGATCACCGTCTATACGCCGACGGCCGCCGCAGCGGCTATCCCGGCGCAGAACTACATCACGTGGGAGACCGATTTCGGACCGGCTCGCTCCAGCTACTGGCAGGGTGTGGATTTCACCGCCAGCGCGCGGACGCGACAGGGACTCACCCTTCAGATCGGCACGAACACCGGCCGCAAGATTGACGACACGTGCGCGACCGTCGTGAAGATCGACAGTCCCGATCCACGCGACTGTCGTCTGACGCCGCCGTATCAGACGACGATCCGTGGTCTGGCCAGCTACACCATTCCGCGCCTCGACGTGCTGCTCAGCACCGCGATTCGTTCACAGCCGCCGCTGGGACTCGTCGCCAACTGGAACGTCCCCAACAGCGTTGTCGTGACCCTGCTTGGTCGCATACCTCCAGGCGGAACAGCGACAGGCAACACGACCGTGACGCTCCTCGACAACGAGCATCGGCTGTACGCCGACAATCGCCGCACACAGGTCGACCTGCGCGTCGCCAAGATCTTCCGCCTCGGGAAGAGGCGTCTGGACGTCGGCGTGGACGGAGAGAATCTCTTCAACACGAACTACGCGACGACCTACGACAACACGTACCAGTTCAGCACTGGCAACGCGGCAACCGGCGGCACGTGGAACAATCCAACGGCGATTTATCCTCCGCGGTATGCACGACTGAATTTCACTCTGAGCTTCTGAGGAGAACGCGGCGTCGATGCCCGACATCTACGCATTCATCGCCAAGGCACTCGAAATCGACCGCGCGCTGAGCTCAGAATCAGGAATCCATCATTCGTAACGCAAAATGGCGGTCGCATCCGTGCGTGTGACGGGCCGCGCCGCCATCACGCCTGCCGCGAGCGCCACAGCGAGCACAAGCAGCGCCGCGCCACCGAGTCCGATGGGATCGGCCGGACTCACGCCGAACAACACGCTCGAGAGGATTCGCGACACACCACTGGCCGCGATGATCCCGATGACGGCTCCGATCGCAACCGGACGCAACGTCTGACGAAGGATCGTACGGAGCGCATCAAGAGCCGTCGCCCCCAGCGCCATTCGAATACCGACCTCGCGGTAACGTCTGCTGACCGCGAACGACACCACGCCGTAGATGCCGACCGATGCGAGGACAAGTGCCAGCATTCCAAGTCCTGCACCCAGCGTCGTCACGATGCTGGACACGCCGCGCCACCACACGACGTTGCCCTCCAACGACAGCACGCGGAAGGCGACACTCGGATCGCTCGAGCGGACGATCGATCGAATACCTGAAGCGGTCGCCGCGAAGTCAGCGCGACTCTTGACCAGCAGCACTCCGCCGGGTTGCCCGACCTGATAGATGTAGGGCACGACGGTACCGAGTGCGGTCAACTGCGCGTCTGCTGCGACGCCAATCACCTGTAGCGCGATATCGCCACCCCGCATGTCGTCCTGGAGCAGCGTCCGGCCGATTGGGTCTCCTTCACCCCACCACGTGCGAGCCGCGGTTTCGCTGATGATGACGGGACGCGTGCCGCTTTGTTGCGCCGCATTTTCACTCTCCGCGTCGGTGAAGTTGCGGCCGCGGACGATCCGAATATTGAGCAGCGAAAAATAGCCAGGTGTCACAGCGTCGAGTTCAGCGAATCGCTGCGCCTGCTTACTCTCTCCCGGAAGGCGAACGGCGGCGCCCATCATCGACTCGCCAAGTGGCGTCTGCGCGGCAAAGGCGACCGCCTGGACGCCCGGCAGCGCCGCGACCTGGTCCATCAGGCGTTGGTTGACCAGCGTCGGCGGACCGTACTCGGTGCCGAACGACAGGAACGAGATGCCGCGGTAGGTGAAGCCCGGGTCGATCGTGTAGGTCGTGTACAGTCCGCGCAACAACAGCCCGGTCGCCATCATCAACACCATGCTGAGCGCGACCTGCACGCCAATGAGTGTGCCACGCAACCGTCCTCCGCGACCGCCGCCAGCGAAGCCGGCGGCCTCCTGCTTCATCACGCCGTTCAGATCGGTCTTCGACACGTACAGCGCCGGCAGTAATCCGAACACCAGACTCGTTCCGAGTGTCAGCAGCAAAGCAAACGACAGCACTCGAACGTCAGGGCTGAAATTCAGATCGAACGTGAAGGCCGGAATCTCCGGAGGAAACACGGCAGGCAGTACGAGCGCGACGAGCGTCTGGAACGACCACAGCGCCAGCACCGAGCCGAGCAGTCCTCCCGCGATTGCGATCAATAGGCTTTCAGTCAGCAACTGGCGAACGACGCGCGCCCGACTCGCGCCGAGCGCGAACCGCATCGCGATCTCCTGGCTCCTCGCGGTACCGCGTGCGAGCAGCAGATTCGCGACGTTGGCGCACGCGATCAGCAGCACAAGTCCGAACGCCACCATGAGGACAGCCGCAGCAGCGGTCGCCGTGCCGCGAAGAAAGGCGGGAACCGTCGCCGGCCTCGCGCGTTCGATCGTCAGCATCGTTTTTCGGGGCGACTGCTCTCGATCGATCTGCGCCGCGATCATGGCGAGTTCCGCACGCACTTGCTCGACGCCCGTCGCCTCACGGCGCCTGCCGATCAGGTTGAGCCAACGAATCTTCTCGTCCTTGAAGCGTGACACGCCCTGCCCCAGGAGCGGCTCCGTATTGAGTGGAGCAAAATACGCGGCGCGCATCGGAGCGCCGCTGTAGGTGCGTTCATCCGCCACGCCCACAACAGTGAACGGCTGCCGATCCAGTTCGATGGTGCGCCCGACGATCGTCGAGTCTGAAGCAAAGGTCTTCGTCCACACACCATGACCGAGCACGGCGACAGGCAGTGCGCCGGGCTCGCAGTCCTGCGCGGTCAGCGCGCGGCCGAGTACAGGCGTCTGCTGGAGCACCGCGAAGAAGTTGCAGCTGACGAGCGCACCCATGACTTCCTGCGGCGTCTCACCACCGAGCGTCGTTTGCCTGGGGTCGGAGTGTGCAAGCACGCCGGCGAGCGTCTGTGCACGGTCGCGATACGCTCGATACTCCGCAATCGTGAACGTGCCAAACCCCGACCCTCCGGTGAATTGCCCGCCCTCGACCGCCTGCGCGATGGAGACGAGCTGGTGCGCATTCGGCGACGGCAGATCGCGAAACAACACGCCGTTCAGAATCGTGAAGATGCCAGCGTTGACGCCGATGCCCAGCGCGAGGGTGACAACCGCAACGGCGGTGAACGACGGATTCTTGCGGAACGAGCGCAGGCCGTAGCGAACATCCTGCCACCACATCGGAAAGAGCCCGAGCCAGACTTCTCGCACATCCTCGCGAGCGAGGAGCACATTGCCAATTGCCCGCCGACTGGCCTCGTCGGCCTGGTGCGGCGTCAATCCCTCCTGCTCGAGGTGCGCGGCACGGAGCGCGCGATGCGCCTCGATCTCCTCGCGCAGCTCTCGCTCATGTCGCGATTGCCGGAGCAGGTAAACCAATCGACGAAACCATCTGCCCATGTCAGTCTCTCTGCTCCTACGTCGCGTCGAGGACGTACTGGATCGCGCGGACCATGCGCTCGAACTCCTCGCGCTCGCCGGCCAGCTGTTTCCTGCCCGCGGGTGTCAGCCGGTAGTAGCGGGCCTTACGATTGGCCTCCGACACTCCCCATTCCGCCTTCGCCCACCCGTTCAACAGCAGCCGCTGAAGCGCGGGATACAGCGCGCTCTCGCCGATGTGGAGCATGTCCTTCGAGGCCGTTCGCAGATGCTCGACGATCGCGTAGCCATGCTTGGGGCCGGAGCCGAGGCTTTTCAGGATCAGCAGCTCCAACGTCCCTGGCAGGAGGTCGGACGGTGTGTTGGTGAGTCCCATCAGTCGCTGAGGGGAGACTCTAGATCAGGATCCATCGATCACGCAAGCCCCATCAGACGATGAGGGGAGCGACCAGTCTTTCGGTCTATCGCTGCGCGACGACGAGCACGGCCTTGGCCGCGTACGACCCGCGCTGACGCGTCACGTCTGAGTAGATGCCCTGCTTGATCGGATCGTTGGAGTTGAACGTCGTGCGCTTTGATTCGTGCTGGCGGTAGGGCTCGACCGAGCGGAAGATCTCCTTGCTGATTTCATCGGGGAAGAAGATCTGACTGGCGACGACTTCGTTGCCGCCCAGGAACACTTTGAAGTGCACGTGCGGCGTACGCCCGCCGTACCAGCTCGGGAAGATCGTCCGAAACTGCACGCTGCCGGCAGTGTCGGTGAACTGCGTGCCGCGCAGGTACTGCTGCCCGATCGCCGCTTTCGTCGAGATGCCGCCGACACCAGACTGCTTCTCATAGCCCGAATACAGGCCCAACGCATCCGCGTGCCACACGTCGACGCGGGCATTGGCGAGCGTCGCGCAATCGCCTGCGCGCACGACCTGCAGCGCTAACTGTAAAGGCGCACCCGGCTGGCTCGAGGTAATGTCCGATCGAATCAGCTTCGGATCGAGATAGAACGGCCCCTCGCCCGCTTCAGGCGTGAGCACACAGCTGTTCGAACGTTGGGCCCAGACAGGCGTGACGCTCATCGCTGCCACCACGAAACCGGAGAGTCCGACAAGCGCCCGTCGGCGTCCGATGTCGATGCCGCTCGGCCGCCACCATGGGCCTGCGTGGAGTCGATCAATAGGGTCCATGGACGGATAATACGCGGATAAAGAAACAGGAGATCACGAAAATGCTCCGTGTGCTTCGCTTCCTCCGCGAACTCATATGACGATGACACACGCACTGAACGCCACTGACATCATCAGCGCCGTCCGCGCGCTTGCGCCGGAGATCCAATCGCGCGGCGACGAGATCGCGGCCCTGCGGCGGCTGCCGCTCGATCTCGTCACGAAGCTGAAAGCGGCTGGTGTGTTTCGAATGGCCATGCCGAAGTCGTGGGGCGGACCAGAGATGACGCCTCGCGAACAGTGCGAGGTCTACGAAGTGCTCGGCGCCGCTGATGCCTCGGTGGCCTGGTGCGCGAAGATCGGATCCGACAGCGGCTACTTCGCCGCTCAGCTCAACGAAGACGTCGCACGCATGCTGTTCCCCAACCTCGATTACGTCACGGCGGGACAGGTGCCGCCCAACGGTCTCGGCGAACGGGTCGATGGCGGATATCGCCTCTCGGGTCACTGGACCTTTGGGAGCGGATGCACGCATGCGGACGTTATCGCCACAGGATTCCTCGTCACGGAGAACGGCAAGCCCGTGATGCGCGGCGGCGCGCCGCAGGCGCGCATTGCGCTCGCTCCGGCTTCGCAGTTCGAGATCATTGACACCTGGCAGAGCACGGGTCTCGCCGGCAGCGGCAGCAACGACTATCGCGTGAAGGATCTCTTCGTGCCCGACGCGCAGACGATCGCGCAGGAGGATCCACCGCGACGCAGCGAACCGCTCTACTGCTACTTCGGGATGTTCCTGGCGAGCTGGCACGGCATCGCGCTTGGCCTCGCGCGGCGATCGATCGACGCGACGATCGCGATCGCGGACAAGAAGATGCACATCTTCCCGCCTCCGCCGATCCCGCTGCGTCAGCGTCCTCACGCACGTGTCGCACTCGCGAAGGCCGAGATGACGTGGCGCGCCGCGCGCGCCTTCACCTACGAGACGACCGATCGGATCTGGGACGAGGCGCGGACCGAGGGCCGCATATCGCCGGACACACGCCGCGCGATGGCGTTGTCGCTGTCACACGCCTTCCGCTCCGCACGTGAGATCGCGCAGTCGATGTACGACCTGGCGGGACCGACCGCAGTGTTTACCGCCAAGTCCCCACTCGATCGGCTGCTCCGCGATGCGATCACGATGAGCGAGCACGTGCTCCTCAGCGACAGCTTTCTCGAGATGGTCGGCGCACAGATCGTCGGCGACCCGCCGCAGATCGGCTGGTTGTAGGACTGACCGTCCGGCTAAAGCCGGACACTACTTCTGACGGGCCGCGGCTTCTTCCGCCCGCCGCGCGCCCTTCAAAATCGACGGCAACTGATAGTTGCCTTCGTGACACGCGTACTCGAACAGCGGACCCTCGATGCGGTGCATCTCGTACTCCCCGCTCCACGGCCGCGTCCATGTTGTCGCGTCCTCGACGGTGAACTGATACCGAATGGTCGTCGGGCTGGTCATCGTGAGCCGCTCGACGACCTTCATGTTCTCTGACGCCCCCCGCCACGCGGTCTTCTCGCTGTAATTGGTCGTCTCGATGACCATCGTGTCGCCGTCCCAACGTCCACGCGAGTCGCCTCGGTACCCGCGAATCGCCGATGCCAGCTTCGGCCGTCCGTCCAGGGGCACGGCACGCGCCACTGGCATCATTTCAGTTTCGGTCACGAAGACACCAGGCGCCTGCACGATCATCAGATTCGAGTTGTAACCGGTCGGAAGAATTGGCGGCCCTTCGTGCGCCCAGTAGATGCAGCGCTCCGAAAGGCCGCGCGCCTGCGCGCTGTCGAACGGGCCGACCAGATTGCGAGCTTCCGCTCGCGCCTGCGCGCGCTTCTGCCCTTCAGCAGTGAGCGGCGGGATGCGCCCGTCGGCGGGGTCAGTGATGATCGACGTGCGCAACATCGCGCCTTTCTTGTATCCCTCCAGCAGCCAGATGCCATCGTCGTAATGAATGTCGGCGTCGCTCTTCACCTGTTCGCCGCGTGGCACATCCCTGACGTCTTCGAGCGCGCGCTCGGCAAACGCTGCGGCTTCTTCGGCGGTGAAGTACTCCTTGCCCTTGTACTGCGCCGGCCGTTCGAGTGGTGTGAAGGTCTGATTCGTCCAGTAGCCCTGCATGTCGGGCTTACCGTCCGCGAGACGCGGGATCGCTTTACCGGATTGGCCGAGTGCCGATATCGACAACACCATCAGCCATGAAAGGAGAATGAGTGCACGCCGTGTGGTCACCATCTGCGCATTGTAGCTCTGCATTGTTGGTCCAGCTGAAGATGGACACTACATGGACATGGTCCGGCTCAAGCCGGACACTACATGGACATCGTCCGGCTAAGGCCGGATACGACATCTGCATCTACGTCATCGAGTAGTCGCGCTGTGTGCGTGCGTACTCGACGAAATAGTCCAGCGACTGCACGTTGGCCATCGCTGCACGATTGGCCGCCTTCTCCGGCGGCACACCCATCAGAATGCGACGCACCGGCACTTCCATCTTCTTGCCGGTGAGCGTGTAGGGAATCGCCTGGACCTGGAAGATCTTGTCGGGCACATGACGCGGCGAGTACTCGCGCCGAATCTGTGCACGGATTTGATCGGCAATCCCCTCGTCCAGCGGTACGTCGTTTTTCGTTTTCACGAACAGCGGCATAAAGAACTTACCGCCCGGCAGATCCAGATTGACGATCAACGAGTCTTCGACGGCCGGCACGCCCAGCAGCGAGCGATAGACCTCCGCAGTCCCGATGCGGACGCCATGGCGATTGAGCGTCGCATCCGAGCGGCCGAGGACGAAACATCCGCCGCGCGCGTTGATGCGGAAGAAATCACCATGTCGCCACACGCCGGCGTACAGATCAAAGTACGACTCGCGATAGCGGCTACCGTCGGTATCGCCCCAGAAACCGACGGGCATCGACGGCATCGGTTGCGTCAGCACGAGCTCGCCTACTTGATCGACAACCGATCGTCCCTGCTCGTCGTAGGCAAACACCGCGACGCCCAGCTGCCGCGCCTGAATCTCGCCCGCGTAGATCGGCAGATTGACGACGCCACCCACGAGGCCTGTGCAGATGTCGGTGCCGCCACTCCCCGAGTGCGCCCACAGGTCCTTCTTCACGTTTTCGAAGAACCAGGCCTGACATTCAGCCGTGACCGGTGAGCCCGCGAGCACGATCGTCTCGAGCTTCTCGAGCGCGAAACGCTCCTTGGGTACAATGCCGGCTTTCTCCAGGATGCTCTGATAGCTGGGACTCGCACCGAACAGATGCGAACCCGTATCGTCGGCGAGCTTCCACAACAAATCCGGCGTCGGCCACGCCGGGTTGCCGTCGTAAAGCACTGGGACGACGTCCACGAGCAGACTGCTCGCCAGGAAGTTCCACATCATCCAGCCGGTACTGGTGAAGAAGAACATGCGCTGCCGGGGATGCATGTCCATGTGGAAATGAAACAGCTTCAACTGCTCGATGGTGATGCCGCCGTGACAATGAATGATCGGCTTAGGAAGGCCGGTCGTTCCTGACGAGAACAGAATCCACAGCGGGTGCGCAAACGGGACCTGCTCGAATTGAAACCCGTCGCGGCCTGGGTCGCGACCAGCGAGCACGTCCGACCAGAGCAACGCACCTGGCACAATCGGCGTCCGATCCGCCGGGTCCAGATAGGGCACGTGGATCACGTGCGAGAGTGTCGGCAGTCGTCTGATGATCTCGCGGATATCGCCGCGCCGATCGAACGCCTTCCCGCCGTAGCTGTAGCCATCGACGCAGAAGATCAGCTTGGGCGCGAGCTGCGAATATCGATCGAGGACGCCACGCGTGCCGAAGTCCGGACCACAACTCGACCACACGGCACCGATACTGGCCGTGGCGAGCATCGCGATGATCGCTTCAGGCGTGTTCGGCAGATAGGCGACGACGCGATCGCCCGGTACGATGCCGAGGGCGCGCATGTGCGTCGCGAGAATGCGAACGTTGCGCGCCAACTCGGTCCACGACATGGCCGTGAGCGGTCGCCCCTCGGACAGATAGAGCAACGCGTCTTCGCTGGGACGCTCGTGCCGGAGCGCATGGTGGGCGTAGTTCAGGGTCGCTCCCGGAAACCACTCCGCGCCGGGCATCGTCCGCTTGCCGAGCACGCGCGTCGAGGGCGTCGAGAACTCGATGCCGCAGAACTCCGCGATCGAACACCAGAACGCGTCGAGGTCAGAAACCGACCAGCGCCACAGCGCTGCGTAGTCGTCGAAGTGCTGGCCACGGTCAGCGAGCCAGCGAAGGTAGCGCGTCAGATGCGATCGCCCGAGGCGCGCCGGTGGCGGAGTCCAGAGCAGGGTGCCTTCTTCGACCTTCATTCGGAAACAGTGATTGTAATGTGACGCAGGCCGCACGCCTCCTTTTGACTTTATTTTGCGCCAATGCGGGGGGGGCACACTGTCGATAGAATGTGCGCATGGCGCGGATTTCGGTCGCCATGCTCGTCGGTTTCTGCGTATGGCCGGCGTTGCCGCTCGCTCAGTCGCCGCACGCCTCGACGAAAACACCGACCGCAGTCGTTGCCGAATTCGACGGCATCATCCATCCGATCGCCACCGAGTACATCGACGAGGCGATTACCCAGTCCGACATGTCCGGCGCCGATGTCGTGGTGATCGTGCTGCGCACGCCGGGAGGCCTGCTCGACTCGACCCGCGACATCGTCTCGCGCATGCTCATGTCCCGCGCGCCGGTTGTCGTCTTCGTCGGCCCTTCAGGTGCTCGCGCTGCGTCGGCTGGTTTCATTTTGACCATCGCCGCCGATGTGGCGGTCATGGCACCCGGCACCCATATCGGCGCGGCACATCCCGTGTCTGGCACCGGGCAACCTACCGACACGGTCGAAGCGACGAAAGCGGCTGAGGACGTGGCGGCGTACGTGCGATCGCTGGCCGATACACGAAAGCGGAACATCGAACTTGCCGCAGAAGCGGTGATGAAGAGCCGCGCCTTTACCGACACCGAGGCCGTCAACGCCTCGCCACCGCTGATTGATTTCGTCGCGCAGGACGTCGCCGAACTGTTGCGAACGCTCGATGGACGAACGGTTCGACGATTCAACGGCAGCACGACCGTCGTTCATACCGCTAACGCGGTCGTGCACACGATGGAGATGAGTCAGCGTCAGCGATTCCTGAGCGCTATCGCAAATCCTCAGATAGCCTACCTCCTGCTGACGCTCGGGATCCTCGGTCTGACAGTGGAGTTCTGGTCTCCAGGTGCCATTGCACCGGGTGTTTTCGGTGGTCTGTGCCTATTGCTCGCGTTCTTCGCCCTGCAGATCCTGCCGGTGAACATCACCGGCGTGCTGCTGATGGTGTTCGGTGTGGCGCTGCTCATCCTCGAGATAAAAGTTCCGAGTTTTGGCGCGCTGGGGATCGGCGGAACGATCAGCCTCGTGATCGGCTCGGTGATGATGACCAGGACGGTGCCCGGCGTCGGCGTGCCGCTGCGCTTCGTCGTCCCCGTCGCCGTATCGCTCGCCGGCATTCTGCTGTTCCTCGGACGACTCGCGATACGCGCACACCGCCAACTCCCGACGACGGGGATCGACGGGCTGATCGGACTGCAGGGACGCGCCCGCACGGCGCTATTACCGGATAGCGACGGACAGATCGATGTGCGCGGCGAGATTTGGAGAGCACGGAGCGACGTGGCGCTTGATGCAGGGGACTCGGTCAGAGTCACAGCGGTTCACGGGCTGACCTTGTCGGTAGAACCAGCCAAGGACTCTGCCCCTTGATGTCCCGGCAGAAACCTTGGCTGGTTGACAGTATCTTTTGGCGCGCTCTGCGCGCCTAGGAGCGAAGTGATGGACGGATTCACGTTGTCGCCAGTCCTCATCGTGTCGATGGTGGTGGCCTTGTACGTGCTCACCTCGATTCAGATCCTGGCGGAGTACGAGCGCGGGGTCATCTTCCGTCTTGGCAAGCTGCTGCCGCAGCCCAAGGGACCGGGAGTGGTCCTCGTCTTCAGACCTATCGATCGCATCGTCCGCATCAGCCTGCGCACCGTCGTCCACGATGTGCCGCCGCAGGACATCATCACGCGCGACAACGTCTCGGTGAAGGTGAATGCTGTCGTGTACTTCCGCGTCATCGATCCGCGTCGGGCCGTCGTGGAAGTCGAGAACTACATGTACGCGACGTCGCAGCTCGCGCAGACGACACTGCGCAGCGTCCTCGGACAGGCCGAACTCGACGATCTGCTGGCCGAGCGCGAACATTTGAACCAGGAGCTTCAACAGATTCTCGACACGCAGACCGACCCCTGGGGCATCAAGGTGTCTGCGGTCGAAGTCAAGCACGTGGATCTGCCGCAGGACATGCAGCGCGCGATGGCGCGGCAGGCTGAAGCCGAGCGCGAAAAGCGCGCGAAGATCATCCACGCCGAAGGCGAGCTGATCGCCTCCGAGAAGCTGTCGCAGGCGGCGGCCGTCCTCAGCCACGAACCCGGCGCGATGACCTTGCGCTATCTACAGACGCTCAACGAGATTGCCGCGGAGCAGAATTCGACAATCATCTTCCCGCTGCCCATTGACCTGATGTCGCTACTCCAGAAGCGTGCGTGAGGCGATACCCGTATACTGGCGACGCGTACGAGGTGATTCGATGATGCGGCTGGCCAGTCTACGACCGATCGTGTGGCTCTCGTTCAGTGCGGCATGCGCGTTCTTCCTCCCGATTGCAGGAGTCGCGCAGCAGACCGTTCCGTTTGAAAACGGCAACCCGGTCGCACCGTCGGGATTCGAGCCACACGCGATCCCCGCAGAGCCCATCGAATACGACACGGCGGAGGTGATGCGCATACGCGTGGTGCCCGTGGCCCGTGGGCTCATAAACCCATGGAGCCTGACCTTCGTCCCGACTGGCGAAATGCTGGTCACTGAGAAGGAGGGGCGCCTGCGGATCATTCGCAACGGCGTGCTCGATCCGAAGCCGATCCCCGGCGCACCCTCTGTACGCGCTCAGGGTCGTTCGGGCCTGATGGACGTCGTGCTTCATCCACAGTTCGCGAGCAACCGGCTCGTCTACTTCTCGTATCTCAAACCTGTCGGCACCGAGCGACAGTCCGCGCTGACCGTCGCTCGCGGCCGCTTCGATGGAACCGCCATCACCGAGCTGAAAGACATCTTCAGCGCCGGGCCCGGCGTCAGTGGGCCATCGCGCCTCGCCTTCGGGCGTGACGGCAAGCTCTATATGACGACGCCGAGCGGCGGCAACGGCAGCAGTTCGCAGGATCCCAACAGCTATTCGGGCAAGATCCTTCGCCTCAACGACGATGGGACCGCGCCGGCGGACAATCCGTTTGCCGGACGCGCGGGCCACAAGCCGGAGATCTACACCCTCGGGCACCGCAACTCGCTCGGGCTCGCTGTGCATCCGGTGACCGGTGAGTTGTGGCAGAACGAGATGGGACCGAACGGCGGCGACGAGATCAACATCCTCAAACCAGGTGCGAACTATGGCTGGCCCCTCGTCAGTCTCGGTCGTACCTACACGGGGCCGTGGCAGTCGCCGGTGTTTTCGAAGGAAGGGTTCGAATCACCGGTCGTGTATTGGATGCCGTCGATCTCCCTCTCTGGCCTGACGTTCTACACGGGAAGCAAGTTGCCGAAGTGGAAGGGCGACATCTTCGTCGGCGGACAGCGCACGGGTGAGATTCCTGGAACGGGACATCTCGAGCGCATCCTCGTCAACGAGAAGCTCGAAGAGCTACGACGCGAGTCGCTGCTGGTGCCGCTTGGAATGCGCATCCGCGACGTGAGGCAGGGACCAGACGAACTGCTCTATGTGATCGTCGATCACGATCAGAACGGTGGCATCCTTCGCATCGAGCCCTCGTCGATACAACAGAAGCCCACGACGTATCCGACGCGGCCGCCGCGCTGAGACCCGCTGGGCATGCACCGGCGCGACTTCCTTCATCTGAGCGGCATGCCGCTCCTGGTGTCAGCGCTCTCAGCGTCGCGTGCGCGCGTCCAGAGTGCTCGACCCGACCCGGTCGTTGAGATCGCGACTGGCCGGCTTCGCGGCCGCGTACTCGACGGCGTCGTGACCTTCAAGGGAATCCGCTATGGCGCCTCGACCGGCGGCGCCAATCGACTCCAGCTTCCGGTGAAACCACGCCCGTGGACCGGCCTCGTCGACGCGATCGACTTCGGCCCTCGTGCGTGGCAACCGTTGCGCGCAATGATCCCCGAGATCGGCGACGCATTAACCGGCAGCGGTCGGATGGACGAGGACTGCCTGCGTGTGAACGTGTGGACGCCCGCCGTCGATCGAGGCCGCCGGCCGGTGATGGTGTGGTTCCATGGCGGCGGGCAGCGGACGGGATCCGGCAATTCGATCTTCTATGACGGAACCGAGCTGGCCCGAAAGCACGACGTGGTCGTCGTCACGCTCACACATCGGCTCAACGCGCTCGGCTATCTATGGCTCGCGGGTTTGCCTGGAGTCAGCGAACGCTTCGCGCGAACGGCGAACCTTCCGCTCGCCGATCTGGTGCTTGCGCTCGAGTGGGTACGCGACAATATCGCGCAGTTCGGCGGGAATCCGGGAAACGTTACGATCTTTGGTCAGTCTGGCGGCGGCGGCAAAGTCGCGATGCTCACTGCATTCCCGGGCGCGAAGGGCCTTTTCCATCGCGCGATCATCATGAGCACGCTCGCCGACACCGCTGTCACCGGTCTCGCGCCCGCGCGCGCGGTCGAGGCCGCCGAACTGCTCCTCGCGCGTCTCGGCGTGAAAGCATCGGAGGCCGAGCGACTGCTTCAAATGCCGGCCGAGCAGATTGTTGCGGCACTGACCGCGGGGGGCCGTGCCGGAGGGCAAGGCGGTCAGACGGCCGCCGGCGACATTTCTCTACGCTTCGTGCCGGTTGTGGACGGCCGTACGCTCCCCGCTCATCCCTTCGAGCCTTCCGCGTCCGACCTCTCGGCGACGATTCCGCTGATGGTGGGCTCGAACGAGTGCGAGGGCATTCCGTACGCCAACCCCGATGATCCGTACTGGACGAGGGAGCCGGCCAGCGTGACCGAGCTTCGCGCCGAGGTCAAGCGAATCGTTCCCGTGAACGATGCCGACGCCGATCGACTGATCGAGCTCTATCGGTCACATCGTCCATCCGAATCGCTCGGCGACATTGCGGCGGTGATCGCAGGCGACGCGTCGGCGCTGCGACATGCCGGACACCTCATTGCTCAACGGAAGCATGCGCAAGGGAAAGCGCCGGTATTCCTGTATGCCTTCACGTGGCGATCGCCGGTCCGTCAGGGCAAGCTGCGCTCGATGCACTGCATGGAGTTGCCTTTCGTCTTCGATCATCCGGATGCCGTCTCGTTCATGACCGGCAGCGGCACAGATCGTCATGCGCTGGCGACGGCGATGAGCAACGCGTGGGTTGCGTTCGCTCGCAACGGAAACCCGAACCACGCGGGCATTCCGTCATGGACTCCATACGAGCCGACGGCCTGGCCAACGATGGTGTTCGGCCCGCAGGTCGCGCTGCTCAACGACCCGCATGGTGAGGAGCGACGGGCGATAGAGTCCGTGAGGGCCTGATTCCCGCCGATCGCGGAGGGCTCGGAGGGAACGGCCTGTAGACCAGCGGCGTCAGCGCGATCCCTCCGCCAACTCCGTTGCCTCAATTGGGCGTTGGCCTCTGGACCGAATCGATCACCAACACGGTGCCAGGAAGCTTGGTCTCCGTCAGCTTCAGACCTGCCTGATCGCCGAGGGCGGTGAAAAGCGACACGCCTGTGTCGCTCGGCACGATGCTGCCATCTGGTGACCGCTTGGGTGGATCCCAATGAAGTTGAAGATCGAAATTCCCGGTCAGTCCCGTACGGTCGACGATGCGCCGGCCGAGGAGACCGGACAGACCTGAAGCAATCTGACTGACTGGAACGCCTTCCAACACGATGGATCCCGGTGACATCCGGAACCCGCACGCCGGTGGTCCATCGTCGGGCTTTGCCTTCGCGATGAGCGCCGCGCAATCGATCTTCGAGGGCGTGAGACGAGGACCGAGCCGGCCATCGGATCGGCTCATCATCAGCGCGAGGCCCTGCGACTCCCGCGTTTCGATATGCGCCACCAGCGAGAATCGATCGCGGAGCAGCGCTTGCAGCATCTGCTGCACCAACGGCGAGCCGCGGTTCGGACCCTCGAGCGGCGGGAGTTCCTGCGTCGCCTTTGCGGTGATATCGAAGGGTTCGCTGGCCGCCCATCCAGGTGCGCCGATGATCTCGAAGTCCTGGATGCCGTAAGCGAGCTGAATCAATGACCGCAGCGGCGTGTTGATCGCGAGAAAACGTCCGCCCGGTTCGGTGTCCAGGCGGATCATCAGTTCGCCGGAGCGATTGGGTTTCACGGACGCGACGTCGAACGTCGCCCCCTGCTGCGCCGTGACGAGGCTCGACCACACTGCCACCGCGCACGCGATGGAAACCCCCGTTCTCATACCGACCTCCGGCTATTCGACGCCGAAGGCCAGCAAAACGTTACCCGCTTGCGCGCCGCTGTTGATGGCGTAGCCGGTCGAGATGTAGACCATGCCGTCGACGATCACCGCACCGGCTGTCGCGATTGCACCGCCGCGCGCCGGCACCTTGTTCGCCGTGTCGAAATCCTGCGCAGTGTTGAACTCCCACAGCTGCTTGCCATCAGTCGTCGACACAGCGAAGAGACGGCCGTCGCCAGCCCCCTGGAAGATCACACCCGGGATCGCCGTCGGTGCTGCACCGAGCGCCGCGACGCCGCGACCACCGGGACCCGGCGCCGTGAAGACCCACGCCGTCTTGCCATCAGTGGACTGCACTGCACCAACACCCGCAGCGCCCATGCCGTAATACACCTGACGCTGATCGGTTGCGCCGCCCCACACGATGCCGCCGCGGCCGCGCCCAGTGAAGCCGACCGGCTGCCCCGACGGATTCACACGGAACAGCACTTTCCCGCTGGCATCAGGATCGAGCGCGAGGACATCCGCGCCTTTCGTGCCGACGAACAACGCGCGCTTGCCGCCCTGCAGTGTCACGAGGATCGGCGAGTTGCCGATGTCGTAGTCGGGACCGAGCTTCTCCGGACACGCTTCACTTCTGCTGGCGCCGGCACAGCCGCCCATGAACAGATCGTTCTCGGTCGCGCGATGCGCCCAGAGCAACTTCCCCGTCTTCAGATCGAGCGCGATCACCGCGTCGGTGAGCGGTGACTCAGGCGGCGTGACCGCGTCACCAGTTCCGACGTAGAGCGCGCCGCGAACCGGATCGATCGTCGGCGAGTTCCACACTCCACCAGTCGCCGGTCCATAGAGCTGTGCGCCGTTCGCCGGCTTCTTCCACGGCTTCGGTGGATCGGCGAGATAGGTCTTCCACAGTTCTTTGCCGGTGTTGGCATCGAGCGCCGCGACTCCGCCACGCGCGGTGCAGCAGGGGTAATCCTTGTTGCCGCTATTGAACTCTTCGGAGCCCGAGATGGGCACATAGACGCGACCGTCGTAATACTTCACGCCGCCGGTGATGCGCGCGACGACGTGATCGTCGACGCGGGTCTTCCAGAGCTGCCGGCCGGTCTGTGCGTCGAGCGCAAATACGTTGGCATGGCCGTCGCCGAAGAACACGGCCCAGCGCGCGTTGCCTTGTCCGCTCACCGCGCCGACCATCGGTGAATTGCGCACGATGGATCCGTTCTGGAACGACCAGTAAACGCAGCCGCTCTTCGCGTCCAGCGAATAGGTGTATCCGTTGTCGCCAGACGCGAACACACGGCCCGCAACGATCGACGGCTGCGAGTTGTTGGTCACGCCCTTCGGGAAACCGAACGACCACTTCAACTTCAACTTCGACACATCGGCCGCCGTCAACCGCGCGGCGGCAGCGGACTGGAAACGTGTGTTGCCGAGATCGTTCCCCCATCCATTCCATGCGGGACCGCTCGCCGGATCGCGCATCGGCGGATTCGTCGAGCAGCGATTCGGCATCGCCTTCGCCTCACCGGCGCCGACGCTGCCCATCGGCCGTCCGCTCATGAACTCGGCGACGCGCTGCTTCTGGATATCGGTGAGCACCACGTTGCCGTGATTGCGGCCGGCGAGCGACTCGAAGATCCGCTCCGGCGCCAGTTGCCGAATGCTGGCCGCCGTCGGCGTCCCATCGGGCGACTCATTGCGATGGCAGCCGTAGCACTGTCCCTGGAACGTCGCCCATCCACTCTCAGTGCCCGGCAGTGGTGTGCCACGTCCTGCGGGTTGTGCGGCACCTTGGGCTGCGGCGGGTGCCGGCGCCTGCGGCGGGTTGGCGGGCGCCTGCGCGCCGATGAACACGGTGCAGACGAAGAGCGCAGCAGCCGACACGGTGCCAATGACAGATGCTCGATCGATACGGCGCACAGGCAGAGTCCTCCGGGGATAAGTATACGTGTCGCCGGTCGGGCCTATCGCTGAAGCCTCTTACGCTTGTCGGTGCAAGGCGTCTTACGCTTGTCGGTGCGAGGGGACTGACGCGGGTCGGTGCAAGTCCTCTTACGCTTGTCGGTGCAAGCACAGCTTACGCATGTCGGTGCGAGGCGACTGTCGCATGTCGGTGCAAGTCGTCTTACGCTTGTCGGTGCAAGGCGGCTAACGCATGTCGGTGCGAAGACGGCTTGCGCACGTCGGTACTACCGCCTGGTCATCGTCAACTGATGCTGCGCCGATGTGCACTCGACCTGCGGCACCGCGCATGTCGGTGCCCACAGCGGCTGCGCGCCCGGCTTCGATTCCGCGCAGTACGACAGCGTGCCCTCCAACGTTGCGGTGAAGGTGGACTGGCCATTGGATGCTGCGCTGGTTGCCGTCCCCGACACGGAGAAATGTGATGTCGGTGTCAGGCGTTCGATGATCGGGTCGTCCTCGAGCCACCAGTTGAACGCATCCCAGCTCGACACGATGAACCGGACCGCGTCGTGTGCCGCCATCAGCGACATCTTGCCGTAGCCCTGATAGAAATCAGCACCGCTCAGATCGCCGACGAAGAGCACCGGATTGGCCATCACTGCGCCCGTGGACGTCGATGGCGTGAGGACGGCTGCATACGACCGACTGCGCAGCGCGGCGGGAAGCTGCGAACAGCTCGCGTCGGCCGTCACGACGATCGTCGCGCGGCCTTCGAAGTTGAGCGCTGCGGTGTCTCTCAGATAGACGGGCGACTCGCCTGCGCGGAGACGTACCGTCGCGGTCTCATAGCCGTCACGCGACACAATCAACGCGACACGATCGCTGGCAGTGGTAGCAACGATTGAGAACTGTCCATGGGTATCACTGACAGTCGCGAGGCCCGAGGATGGTCCTTCGGCGACTTCGAGCCTGGCGTCACGAATCGGTCGTTGCAGCTGATCTCGTACGACGCCCGTGATAGTGATCGGACGCGGCTGCGAGCTCGTGAGGGAAGGTGACGTCGGTGAGGCTGACGGCGACTCGCCCTGACAGCCAGTCGCAACGATGGCGACGAGCACGATCGCGGGTGAGAAGCGGACCATTTCAACCACCTCCGCGAGCCTGGGGGCTCAGCATAACGCGATCTGCGCGGCGTTGGTCCTCCTGGTCATCGAGTGCAGTGCGGTCGTCTACATGGTGCTGATGGAGGGACTGCGTTAACGCCCCCAAACCGTCCTACACGCCGGGCAGCTTCAACAGTCCGACTAACCGCACGAGCAGTGCCAATATTCCTACCCCAAAGATGAACCCCAGCTTCATCGATCGGGCCTGTTGCTCCGGCGTCCACACGAGCGCGCGATTGCCTGCCTCCATCGCGTCGGCAAAGGCGCCGCCAGCGTCCTGGCCTCGCGTTGGAGACGGTGCCGATCGCTCGGCCCCGATCCTTCTACGCTCCTGGCGCCCTGTACTCGACGCTCTTCTTGGTCGCTGCGTCGATCTCCTCGGGCGTGATCAGTGGCAGCGTCGAGAGCCGGACAGCACCAGACGCGTTGACAGCCAGGCTGATCCCGATGCCGGCTGTCGCATCCGGAAGGTCCGCAATGATGAACGCATCGTCCTCCCCGAACGCGTAGTAGAACACTTCCAGCTTGCCACCGGCGGCTTCGATGATCTTCTGGACAGCGGCGCGTCGTTTGGTGCCGCCCTCCTTGAGCAACCCTTTCGCGCCGTCGCTGGTATAGGTGGCCTTGATGAGAAACTTTGGCATGACGTCCTCCGAAGGCCGCGATGGTAGCACCGCGCTCGGCGTGTCAGGCTCATCTAGGGAGTGAAAGACCGCGAACACGCGAGGTTGCCCGGGCCTTGACCGCCTGACTGAACTCCTGAAGCGACTTGTGCACGCTCTCCCGACCGAGGCGTTTGGCGATCGGTTCAATGAACCAGCCAAACATCGGCGGGAAGCTTCTGCTGAGACCGAGCGTCTCCGTTTCGCAAAACACGCCCTCGTCAGTGGCGATCAGATTGTTGAACGTCGCGGCGCGCCACAGATAACCGCTATCGTGACCCGCCGGACGACTGCTCTCAGAAGGAGTACCGGCGTGCGTGATCTCGCGGATGTCTTCTGATGTCGAGATGCTGTAAACGCGGCGGTCGTATGGATAGAAATACTGCACGCGGGAGGTCACATCGAGGATGGCACTCAGGCCGCCACCCGATCCCTTGATCCGAAGCAGCACTCGATACGTGTCGCCGTCGCGGCCGAGCAGCTTGGATGCCACGACGGGCGTATAGATCTTGTGATACGCCTCGTATTCGAACGAGACATCGAGCGCGTCCTGCAAGGTCACGCCGGAGATGAACGTGGAACCAGTCCAGTGATGCACGAGCCCACTGGGAACTGACAGGATGCCGTCCTCGCGAGCCGGTCGCACGTCGATGGTCGCGCTGCGGGACGGCTCGCCCGAAGCCGCGCCCGAGGCGCCGTCGCGGGCGTGATCGACGAACACCCGCGTCGCGCGCTCGGCGTACTCGTCGTAGGCGCGCCGAGTCCGGTCCTGCAGATCGGCCGCCGCCGCAATGCCGACACCCACGACGAACGCGCACAGTATCGTGAAGTGGACAAGGCGACGCCCCATGCGATCCATAATGCGCGACGTGCCCACCGTCCGTGAAGCTGTTGTGTGCCTGCTGCGTGAGCTGGGGATGACGACCATCTTCGGCAATCCCGGCTCAACTGAGCTGCCCTTCTTCCGCGAGTTCCCCGACGATTTCCGCTACGTCCTCGGATTGCAGGAGTCGGTCGTCATCGGCATGGCCGACGGGTACGCGCAAGCGACGCGCAACGCGGCACTTGTGAATTTGCACTCGGCCGCGGGCGTCGGTCACGCGATGGGCAACATCTTCACCGCGTACCGGAATCGCACGCCGCTCGTCATCACCGCCGGCCAACAGGCACGCTCGATCCTTCCCTACGAGCCATTTCTGTTTGCGACACAGGCCACGAAGCTTCCTGAGCCGTACGTGAAGTGGAGCGTCGAACCTGCACGCGGCGAAGACGTGCCCGGGGCGATCGCGCGGGCCTATCACATCGCCATGCAGGCGCCATGCGGTCCGACCTTCGTCTCGATCCCTGTGGATGATTGGGACCGCACGTCCGAGCCAATCAGCAAACGGACGGTGAGCCGCACCTCGTATCCGGATCCAGAGCTGATCGCCACGATCGCGGAGCGGCTCGATCGCAGCGCGAAGCCGGCGTTCGTCGTCGGGCCAGGCGTCGATCGCAACGAGGCATTCGATCAGGTCGTCGAGCTCGCCGAACGACATCAGGCGCTCGTATGGGTCAGTCCGATGTCATCGCGCTGCAGCTTTCCCGAGCGACATCCGCTGTTTGCGGGATTCCTGCCGGCCATTCGCGAGCAGATCGTCACGTCCCTCGACGGCCACGATCTGATCGTCGCCTTCGGCGCGCCAGTGTTCACGTATCACATCGAAGGCTTCGGTCCCCACATTCCGCCTGGCGCCGATCTGGTCCAGATGATTGACGACGGCGACGTCGCGGCGTGGACGCCGGTGGGCACATCGATCGTGTGCAGCGTGCGGCACGGCGTCTCCGCCCTGCTCGAGAGATCGAATCCGCCGTCGCGGCCGGCGCCGACAGGACGCAGCGCGCCACCCGCTGCCGTGATGCCCAACGATCGCATCTCGATGGCGTATCTGATGAAGACGTTGTCCGATCTTCGTCCAGCCGATAGCGTCATCGTTGAAGAGTCGCCCTCGAGCCGACGGACGATGCAGACGTATCTGCCGATCGATCGGCCGAACAGCTTCTTCACATGCGCGAGCGGCGGGCTCGGGCACAGCCTGCCAGCCGCGGTCGGCGTCGCGCTTGCGGTGTCCTCGAGGCGGAAAGTCATTGGACTGTTCGGCGATGGCTCGTCGATGTATTCGATCCAGGCGCTATGGTCGGCTGCCGATCTCAAGCTGCCGCTGACCATCGTCATCGTGAACAACGGTGGGTATGCGGCGCTGGCGGAGTTCTCATCGCACTTCAACATCAAGCAGCTCGTTGGCACCAAGCTGCCCGGGATCGACTTCGTGGGACTGGCGCGGTCGATGGGCTGCGAGGCGGTGCGGGTGGAACGGCCGCACGATCTCAACTCGATGCTGACGGCGGCACTCCAGTCGCCCGTGCCGTATCTCGTTGACGTGGCGGTTGTATGACTGGCATTCCTCTGACCGTCGCGGACGCTCGCCGGGGGTCGATCAGCGCTGCTCATCGCCGCATGCTCGTCTCGTGTTTCCTCGGCACGACGATCGAGTGGTACGACTTCCTCGTCTACGGGTTCCTGGCGCCGGTCGCGTTCAACAGTCTGTTCTTTCCCTCGCTGAGCCCACTGGCCGGCACGATCGCGGCGTTCGGCGTCTTTGCGGTGGGGTTCGCGGCCAGGCCGCTCGGCGGCGTTTTCTTCGCGCATTACGGCGATCGCGTCGGCCGCAAGCCGATCATGGTCTCGACGCTGATCCTCATGGGCGCCTCGACGACGCTGATGGGGCTCACGCCGACCTTCGCGCAGATTGGGATCACCGCACCGCTCGTGCTCGTCGCGCTGCGATTTCTACAGGGCTTTTCGCTCGGTGGCGAGTCGGCCGCGGGCCCGCTCCTCGCGATGGAGAGTGCGCCTGGCAATAGGCGCGGCTTCTTTGCGGCACTGGTGTCGAGTGGCGCCGCCGCGGGTACGGTGCTCGGCGCGCTCGCGGTGTTTGCGGTCGGGGCGCTGCCACGAGAGCAATTGCTGTCCTGGGGCTGGCGACTGCCCTTCCTCCTCAGCGCCCCAATCTTTGCGATCAGCTTCTACGTCCGCATGAAGGTCGAGGAGTCGCCGATGTTCCAGCGTGCCGTGCAACGCGCCGCGCCGGAGCGGGTGCCGCTGCTCGCCGTGCTCCAGCGCTGCAAAATCCCGACGTTGCAGGTGCTCTTCTGCGCAATGGCCGAGTCATCGACGTTCTACTTCACGTCGGTGTTCGGCCTGTCGTACGGCATTCAAACGCTGAAGCTCAGTAACGGCCTGCTGCTCTCGGGTGTGGCGATCGGAAACGCCATCGGCATCATCACCAACCCGGTGTTCGGCGCACTCTCCGATCGCATCGGCCGACGTCCGCTGCTCGGCGCGTCGTACTTCCTCGCAGCGCTCTACGTCCTGTTCCTCTTCTTTCCCTTGCTGCGCACCGGCGCCCCGTTCGTCGTCATCCTCGCGATGGCGATCCCTGGTGCGATTCTGCAGCCGATGTCGCTGGCCGTCAGCGGAAGCTTCTATCCGGAACGATTCGGCGACGCGAAGCTCCGGCTGTCGGGCGTTTCCCTGGGACGTCAGCTCGGGACGATTCTTGGCGGCGGGCTGATGCCGATGATTGCCGCATCGCTGCAAGCGTGGTCCGGGGGCTCGCTCACCTGGGTGCTCGCCTACTTCGTGCTGATCTGCGTGATGGCGGTCGGCGCGGTTATCTCGGCACACGAGACCGCGAAGGTAGACCTGGAGCGATTGGCCTAGACGAACGCTGGCATGTCCTTGAACGCAGGCGACCGGCTCGGCTCCTACGAAGTGATTGCGCTACTCGGCGCCGGCGGAATGGGCGAGGTATATCGAGCCCGCGATAAGAACCTCGCGCGCGACGTCGCACTGAAAGTACTGCCCACCGCCTTTGCGGCCGATCCCGATCGCCTCGCCCGCTTCAGGCGGGAGGCACAGGTCCTCGCGGCGCTGAATCATCCGCACATCGCCTCGATCTTCGGACTCGAGGAATCACCAGCCGGGATCGCGTTGGTGCTCGAGCTCGTGGACGGGCTGACACTCGCCGATCGGCTCGTGCATGGGCCGCTGCCCCTCGACGAAGCGTGGCCGATCGCCCGCCAGATCGCGGAAGCGCTCGAAGCGGCACACGATCACGGAATCGTCCATCGCGATCTGAAGCCGGCCAACATCAAGGTGCGTGCTGACGGCTTGGTGAAGGTGCTCGACTTCGGTCTCGCCAAAGCGTTTGCCCCCATCAGCAGTGACGTCAGCGCCGAGGCGTCGCACTCGCCAACGCTGATCAGTCCTGCCGCCACGCGAGTGGGCCTCATCATGGGCACGGCCGCCTACATGAGCCCCGAGCAGGCGCGCGGCAAGATCGTGGACAAACGCGCGGACGTGTGGGCGTTCGGCTGCGTGTTGTACGAGATGCTGGTCGGCACACGTCCTTTTGCCGGCGACGATGTGTCTCAAACGATTGCGCGGGTCATCGAGCGTGAACCCGACTGGGATGCGCTGAGCAGAGTCGCACCATCTTCGATTGTCCGCATCGTGCGGCGCTGTCTTCAAAAGGACGTCAACCAACGGTCTCGCGACATCGGCGACGTGCGCCTCGAGCTTCTCGAGGCTGTCGCGCCGCCGGAGCGTCGCGACGCCGTGGAGACCAGCGGTCGCCGCTTCCGGACCTCAACCGCGCTGCTTCTGGCGGGCGTGGTGCTTGGTGCCGTGACCGGCGCGCTCATCACCGCTTTCCTGCGCGGCCCCGCAGGGGTGCCAACCGAACGAGCCACTCGTGTGAGTACCGAGATCAGCGTGCCGCCCGATGCACTCCTGGCTCTCGACGCCACGGCCGCAAACATCGGTTATGACTCCACGCTGCTGGACCTATCACCCGACGGGCGCACGCTCGTGTGGGTGGGGTCATCGCCTGACGGGAAGGTTCGACTGTTCGCGCGCGAACTCGACAGCTTCGAGGTCCGCCCGCTCGCCGGTACCGAGGGCGCGCTTCATCCGTTCTTCTCGCCCGACGGCCACTCGCTCGGCTTCCTGACGAACGACAAGCTGAAAACCTACTCGTTCGTCACCGCTACGACGACGACGATCTGCGATGTGGCAGTCGGTGTCACCGGCACGTGGACCGCGGACGACGAGATCTTCTTTGCCGCTCAAGAGGGCCGACGGCTATTCCGTGTGAACGTCCGGGGCGGCGCTCCCGTCATGGTTGCCGATGCCCGGATTGGCTACAGATACGGTCGCGTCACTCCAGACGGAAAGTCGGCGTTGGTCACCTACCGGCAAGCGGGCATCGGCGCCGACTTCGCACAGGTCCGCCTGGTGAACCTCGCGACCAACGACGTCAAGACGCTTACCACCGATGGTTACGATGCGCGATTGACAAAGGCCGGCTACCTCGTGTTCGGCCGATCTGGACGGGTGTTTGCGGCGCGATTCGATCAGGAACGGCAATCGGTCGGCGATCCAGTCCCGATTGCGTCAGACGTGCGAATGCATGCGCTGTATCCGCACCTGCAGCTGGCCCTGTCCGATAACGTGCTGGCGTATGTGCCGGGTGGCGACGTGGCCGTGGCCTCGCTCGCCTGGGTCACCCGCCAAGGTCAGATCGAGTTCCTGCCGATGGAGCCGCGGGTCTACGGATCGTTCGATCTCTCCGCCGACGGTCGGCGTCTCGCGATTCAGGTGGGCGACACGAATGATTTCATCCTGATCTATGACGTGACTCGGGGATCTTTCCGTCGGCTGCCCGCGACCGACAGCGCCGGCTGGCCGAAATGGTCGGGAAACGGCGAGATGCTGGCTTACACGAGCTTTGCAGAGGGGAAGCCGTACCGCCTCATGGTGCAGCGAGTGGATTCGGATCGTCCGCCTGTACCGGTCGCCGAGTCGTCCTCTCGGCTCACGCCGAGCACATGGAGCCCGGACGGCAGCCGGCTCACGTATTACGAGTTCCCGACCAATCGCATCGCGGCCGTGCACATTCCGCTCGATGGCTCCGCGCCATCGCCTCCAGAGACCATGAGCTTTACGTCGGCGACCCACGACCTGTCGCCCGATGGCCATTGGCTCGTCTACGCAGATAACGGTCTCAACGTCCGCGCGCTGCCAGTGGGTGAGCGCGTCCAGAAGATCTCCGACTTCGGCAGCGAACCGAAATGGTGCCGCACGTGTAATGAGATCGTGTTCCGGAACGGCAACCGTTGGTTTGCCACCGAAGTAAACGCAGGTCAGACCTTCGACTGGAAACCGCCGCGCATGATCCTGCAAACGCAATTCAACGACAGTCCCGGGCAGTCATTCGCCTTGTCTGCAGACGGCCAACGGATCCTCGTCGTGAAGCGCAAGGAAGAGAAGCCCAGAAATACGATTCGCGTGATTCACTCCTGGCTCGGTTCGTGAATCTCGCGCCTCGCCTTCGAATACAGGCCCACGCTATTTAAAGCTCACGACGGTGCCATCGGGCGTGGCGACCATGGCCGTCTTTCGTGAGCCGCGCACGGTCAACCGATACTCGACGTCGCTCCCACGTGTGACCTTCAGCCCGCTGACGTAGATCGCGCGCCGATGCGAGTGCATCGCCGCGGCGACAGGAGCCGGAAGTTCCTTCTCGTCCACTTGCTCGGCTACTTCGATCACGCCACCGTTCGCATCGTAGAGTACGGTCCGCCGTTTGCCGCTCTGCGCGCCGTCCACACGGAAGACGGTGCGGCTCCCATCGCGTTCCTGTGTCGCGGAGGAGATCGTCGCGCCGGGGTACGCTTTCTCAAACGCACTCTTGACCGCCGGCGGTATGGCCGGGGCCTGAGCAAACGCCACCGTACTCAGCGTGATGATGAGAGCGAGCATCCGCATTCCATTCACTCCTACTTGACCCTCTGTGCCCGCCACGGCAATTCAGGCTCGTCGCCGGGCTCAACCAATAACACCACGCGGCCGCTTCGCCAGTTGGGACGCAGATGCTTCCCCACATTGACGACATCGCCCGCGAAGGGCGATCCGGAGTCCGTGCGGATTTCTGCAATGCCGCGCGCGCGTATTGCGGCAACCGACTGCACACCGCTGAACTCATCGGGCCACGGCCACTCGTCCACGTGAACGACACGTCCATCGTCGCCGCCCGCCGCAAGCGCGATGGCCGCGAGCGCCCCGATGATGCCCTGATTCGTGCCGCCGAGTCCCTCGAGGTGACATGCCGAGGACGCCGCGACCGTGCGTGCGTCCGCCTGGGTGACAACTTCATTCTTCGCACGCGAAGCGAACGCCATCATCTCGTCTGACGCCCGCGTCGCCACCGCGAGGCCCGGATCGCTACCCTCGACAAAGAACGCACGCATCTCTTCGCGCACGGTTGCCATGAGCTCGTCCAGCGGCAGCTCCTCGCCATGCGGTAACTGAATTGATGCCGAACCGTTCCCGCTTGTGAATGGGACGCGTGGATCGAAAAACAACTGATGCCGGCACACGATTGTGCCACGCGCGACGCGACCGAGCCGCCGGACTATCTTCCGTGCCAGCTGATTGGTGCCCGGGCTGCCGACGATGTCGGTGTCGTCGATGCCGACGTAGATCACACGTGTGGCTCTTTGTGTTTACGGTCGTTGAAGTGAAACCAGCAGAGCGCGCCGAACAGACCAGCGATCACACCCGAGAGCGTATAGGTCACAGATGCCTGGAGCCACCAGCTGTCGAAGCCCCGCCCTCCGGCGAGATCCAGACCGAGAATCTTGAACGTCGCACGCGATCCAAGTGCCAGCAGATTGGTGACAACTCCCGACAGCACCAGTGCCGCATAGACGCGCCAACCGCCACGCGCATGCCGAACCGCGACATCCATCATTGGTCCGATGAGCAGCAGGCTGACGGCTGATCCCGAGCCGTAGCTAGCCCCACCGACGCCCGACAGCAGCCAGGCGGTTCCGATCGCGCCGGCACTCATCACCGAACCAGCGAGGCGACGTGGCGCAAGCGCAAGGCCCAACACCATCGGCAGGGCAGCCAACACGATCGAGTGGCCTGGTATGCGCAGCGACAACTTCACGTACCCGACTGCCGCTGCTGCGGCCGCACCGCACGAGAGCAACAGGATCAGTTCAAGCGCCGAGATGCGGCTTTGGGTCCGAACGAGCGACGGAAAGCGGACCGCCCCTGCCAGGCCATCATGAACACCAAACCAGTCGTTGACCATATGTTGAAGTCCTAGTTTGCCTGGGCTCGGAGTGTCAGCACTGCCGCGCGTCCCTCACGCGGCAGGCCGTAGGCCTGATCGTATAAGTGGTCGAAGAGATTCGTCATGTCGAATGCGAGATCGAAGCGTCGCGTAAGCCGTTGCGTGAAGCCAACGTCCATGAGCGTGTAGCGGTCGGCGCGCATCTGTACGGGCACCGCACCGCGCGAGTCGAATAGCTGCGAGCCTGTCTGATACACGGCACCGCGGACAGCGGACGTTGCTGTCGGTGACCACACCCATTCGAGGCTGCCGCGATGATGCGGTCGCGTCTGCAGCGGGCGCGTCACCTCGCCCTCCACGCTGACTGAATGGAGATAGCTGTAGGCGCCTCGCAGATCGAGTTTCGGAATACGCGAGGTCTGTACCGTCAGCTCGGCGCCGCGGAAGCGGTACCGGTCCTGGTTTTCAAACGGCAACCCTGACAGCCGCTCGATAAAGTCGCGTGCGTGCGTGTTGAACGCCGAGAGGCCTACGCTCGATGTCGTCCCGAGCTTGTAGTCGGCACCCACGTCCACACCATTGGCGTGTTCGGAACGCAGATCCGGATTACCTGACGAGGTGTTGAACAGCTGATCGATTGACGGCACGCGAATCTTGCGCGTCGCCGACGCGTGCAGCCGCAGCACGTCGGTCGCATCGAAAGACACACCCGCGAGCCACGTCGGATCGGTCCCCGTTTCCCCTTCTGGGCGCCGCTGTGTGTTGACCGTCGCACCGAAGACAGTGCCAAGCCGCGTCGTCGGCCGCAGCTGCCATTCTGCGCCAGTGGAATAGACATCCACGTGTCGATCGATCTCGAACGCGCGCACGCCGAAGGTTGCTGGGGTAGTGCCGGCGCCACCACCTCGCCCGCCACCGCCGCCGCCACCACCGGAGGCCCCGCTCGCCGCGACATCGCGAATCACGCCGTTCGAATCGAAGGCTTCGCGACGCTGATTGACGGCAAGCCGCAGCCATCCGTACCGATCGAGATCGAGCCGGCCCAGCACGCTGCTCCCGGTAACCGTCGTTCGTTCGCGCGACTGGAACGTTCCCTGGACCAGCGGATCATCCATCGACGAGAACGTCGCATCGTCATACCGCGCACGGTCTTCGCGCTGCCGGTTCCTGTACACCCAACCGCGGATATCGAACCGTTGCCACGGGGTGATCACCACAGAGACTTGTCCAGACGCGGCGCGATAGTCTTCGACCCGCTCGAACCGCGGCTGCTGCGCAAAGATGTCGCTGGTGTCAGCCATCGTGCCACCGGGAACGCCGTAGCTTCCGTGACCGAAGAACCACTCCGACGCGATCGATACCGCTGACGAGGCTCGATAGGCCAACGCTCCACGCACATCACTTCGGTCGCGGTCACTGTTCAGACGACGGCCGCCATCTTCGAGTGGGGTCGGGACGAAATCGCCGGGCAAACGGAATCCCTCAGTCGTGTAGCCGGTCGCCGTACCCGTGAACGACCATTTGCCTACCGTCCGTGCGTAGCGACCGCCAATACCTCTTTGATCCGGCGTTCCGCCGCTCACGTCGAGCGACGCCTCCGGCCTGTCATCGACCGTGGTGATCTCGATCACGCCGGCCACCGCGTTGTCGCCGTACAAGATCGAGCTGCTGCCGTAACTGACCTTGATCTCGCGAATCGCCTTCGTCGAAATGCGCGCAGGGTCGAACTGACCGTCCACCGTCGAATTCACCTGCACACCGTTGATGAGCAGCAGGACATGACGCGAACGAAACCCACGGACGTCGACCCGCGGCGTGCCGTCACCGCCCGTCCGCACATAGATGCCCGGGATGAGTTTCAGCGCTTCGTCCAAGGTGCGCGCGTTCCGTGACTCGATGTCGGCGCGCGTGATGCGTCGGGTAGTGCCCACCTGCTCGACGATCTCGGAGGGCTCAGTGATGGAGACGGAAAAGGTCGGGATGTTCTGCGCCGCTGCGGTCATCGGCAGCAGCGCGAGGAGCGCCGCGAGAGTCGGGCGCGTACGTTCCGTTCTTATGATCAAGATGCCGCCATGTTGACGCGCGTGGGGTGACACCGGCCAATCGATTCTGCCTATGACCCGATAAGCGGGCCCGATGAAGTGCCTGATCGTCGGGGTTTACGGCCGCCGTCCGAGTAGGGTGTTGACCGTATATCGCCCGGGACCGGCAAGGAACAGACCGGCCAGAACGAACGCGTTCTTGAGCGCGTGCTCGGGCTGTGGCATTTCACGGCCGAACTGTTCGATGGTGGCAAATACCATCACACCGAACATCACCACGCACACCGGCCGGAAGAACAACCCGGCCGCAAACAACAGTCCGCCGACGCCTTCGGACAGTGCAGCGGCCAGGCCCCAGGCGACGTGGGCGAACTCGATGCCGACATTCGCCACGGCGTCACCGATGCGCTCCCATGTCTGGGGCCCGCCGGCCAGCTTCGGGTAACCGTGATGCCAGAAGAACGACAAACCGAAGCCGAGGCGTAGGATGAGTAATCCGAGATCGCGATACTGGTCCATATAGGTCGCCCGAGGAGACGCTGTCTATAACGCCCGCCGGTGCCTCGGCGTTTCAGGCGCGCGCTCAGCACTAAGATGTTGGCGCGCGCCCGCGCGCGCTGGGAGATCGCCCAACATGAGACAACTGGTGTTGATGATCGCAGTACTCGGGGTCGCGCGCGTGGCCGCTGGGCAGAACGCGGACGACTACCGCGGCGGGTGGAGGACGGACGCCGGCGAGGCGCACACCTATCAGTTCTCGATCCGCGACAACAGAGTCCGCGGCGTGTATTGCACGTATTGCGCTGACGCGACGACGCTGGCGTTCATCGACGGCACGTTCGGGCCCGACGGAATTGCGTTCGAGGTCACGCACGTCAATGCGGACGGCAGCACTCGATACAAGGACAAGGCGACTGCACAATTCAGCCAGGGCCGTCTCATCGTGACCGGGACGAGCGGTGCGCGCGGTGGCAGCAGGTTCGAGCGAGTGTTGATCAAGGACCCACGCGGACCCGATCCGATTCCTGCGAAGGTTTCCGTTCTCCCGAAGGATCGTCCTGCGGTGCCAGCGAACATCCAGCGGCGCAACGCCGATGGCGCAGACGGGCTGCCCTACATTCAGCCCGGTCCGTGGAAGTCACAGCTGACCGAGAAGGATGTGATGGGCGTGTGGCTTGGCTTCGGTGTCGGTGCACCGAAGCAGTTCTTCATCATCAAGAAAGTCGGCGACAGACTGCGCGGCATGGTGTGCGGTACGTGTGACAACCCGTACACCATGGCAGCACTCGATGACTTCCGCATCGAAGGCGACACGCTGAAATTCAATATCCTCCACGAGGACTGGGGCGACGGCGAGATCCCCACCTTCGAGAAACACGTGACCGCCCACGTCGGCTGGAACGAGATGCGGTGCACGACGGCGGCCGATCATCAGCCGCCGCCACCTCCGCCACCGCCAGGCCGCGTTCCGGGATTCTCCTTGCAGGGACCGGTTCCGATCGAGGCGACATCGGGCAACGTCTGGCCTGAGTGGCCGCCGAAGAACACGTCATCGCCGCGCTGAGCGCGTCGCTGTCAGACGAGTCCGGTCGCTCTCGCGAGCAACACGACTCCCGCTCCGGCGCAGACCGCACCGATCGTTCGCGCAACGCGCTCACCCGCCGGCGCGAGACGTTCGGCCGTGATGGCGACAGTCACGACCGCCATCACACGAAGGTCCATCACTCCGATCACCAGGAGCGTCAGGATCAGATTGCCGCAACACGACGTGCAGTGGACGCCGAGACGCATGCCGTGTCTCCAGGCACTGCCCGGGTCACCACGCAGCGGCCCAACGTGCGCTGATTCGTAACGGAAGCATGCCAGGTGCTTCGCCTTCCACGTCGAGAATTGGAATGCACCCGCGAGCACCAGCACGACACCAGCAGCGAACGGTACTGCGCGAGCGAGCGCCGGTTGCTGCATCTCCATCTGCGCCAACGCGACGCCGAGAGGAAACGCAGCGACGCCGAACAGGATCCACACGAAGAAGTAACCGGCGCCGACAACTGCAGTCAGCCAACCGAGACGAGCGTGTGCGATGTTGCCAACGACCTCGCGATAGCGTCGCAGCATGGGGAGTAGCGACGGCAGCATCATCGCCACCATCATGACGGCCCACATGCCGACAAACGACACCGCCGTCATGGTCCACGTCTGGCCTGGCATCCGCATCCAGGCCATCGACATCGTCCAGCCGCCGGGCATCGGCATGCCGCCCATCGCCGACATGGACGTGCTCCACACGACCGTCACCACGACGCTGGCGACGAACAGTACTGAAACGACGAGGACGCTCACGCGGTGTACTCGTCGCGACGACGCCACCATGCGCCCTTTTCGTTGCGTCCTCGGGGGGCGCGGTCGAGCCACTGGTACATGCCCCACAGGCCGTCGAGTCCGCGCGCGTAGGCCGAATACGTGTGATACACGACGCCGTCCTCGTTCACGAACGCACTCATGCCTGGTCTCTCGCGCGTGAACGTGGCCGGATCGGTTCCACTCATCGCCGCAAAGGACTTCGCTCCCTCGCCCGCGCCCTTCCACGGCTCCTCGCGGTGATAGTTGTATTCGATGCCCTCACGCTGCTGCTGTTCGGTGTACCGGACTCCGAAATCATCGTTGAAGTCAGTGGCGAACGACGAAGCCCACGGGAAGCTCCATCCCAAACGCCGCTTGTACCCCTGCAGCTTCGCCAGCGGCGCCCGCGAAATCGCCCACATCATCACGTCATGGTTGGCCAGATGCGTGGTGATCCCGTTGAAGCCGTCAGCGATCGCCGAGCAGGACGGGCAGCCGGCCGCATAGTCTGGTCCGAACATGAAGTGATAGACGAGAAGCTGCGAGCGCCCCTTGAAGAGATCCGCAAGCGACGCATTCCCTTCGTCCGTGTCGAACCGATATTCCTTGTCGATTCGCACCCATGGCAGTTCCTGCCGGCGGCGCGCCACCTCGTCACTTCGATGGGTGAGATCCTTTTCGGCCTTGAGCAACTCGAGTCGCGCGGCCAGCCATTCTTCGCGCGTCCCGGTCGTGTGTTTCGGTGTCATGTGTGTGGCCATTGTTCCGTCCTCAGCCTTTGTACTCGTCATGGCGACGCCACCAGACACCGGTCTCGTTACGTCCCTTCGGGGCACGATCGAGCCAGGGGTACATGCCCCAGAGCGCATCCAGTCCGCGCGCGTAGGTGGAGTAGGTGTGGTAGACGACGCCGTCGTCGAGCGCGAATGCGCTCATGCCAGGCCTCTCGCGCGTGTAGGTGGCGACGTCGGTTCCGGTCATGACAGCGTTATCGCCGACAGGGTCGCCTGTCATGCGGGTCGGGAACCCTTCGCCGTTGCGCAGCTGCCACGCACCTTCGCGCTGATAGTTGTATTCGATGCCTTCGCGCTGTTGCTGCTCGGTGAAGGAGGCGCTGAAGTCATAATTGAATTCGCCGCCGACCGCAGACGCCCATGGAAATGTCCATCCCATTCGCCGCTTGTACGCCTGCAGCTTGGCCAGCGGGGCCCTCGACACGGCCATCAGCGTGACGTCGTGGTTGGCCAGGTGGACGACGAATCCATTGAACCCGTCCGCGATGGTCGAGCACGTCGCGCAGCCAGCCGTATAGTCGGGGCCGAACATGTAGTGGTAGATGAGCAGCTGCGAGCGTCCCTTGAAGAGATCGCCAAGCGATGCGCTGCCTTCGTCCGTCTCGAATCGATACGTCTTGCCGATTCTCACCCATGGCAATTCCTGACGCAGCCGCGCCACCTCGTCGCTGCGATGTGTGAGTGCCTTTTCGGCTGCGAGCAATTCGATGCGCTTCGCCAACCATTGATCACGTGTCCCGACCGCGTGTGTCGCCATTGCTGTTTCCTCCGTGAGATAGATCTAGCGCCGGTGTCGAACGTCGTGGGAGTGACATCTGTGACGGGATTCCCGTGGATTCACTGATCACCGCGGCGGCACATGCCCTTGCAACCGGTGATCCGCTGGGCGCGCTGAAGCGCGTCGCGCTCCGAAACGATGCACCTGCGCTCGCGCTTCGCGGAATCGCCATGGCGCAGCTGGGGGATTTCGATCGAGCGAAGACTCTGCTGCGGCGCGCGGCGCGCGCCTTTGGCCCCACAGAAGCCGTCGCTCGCGCGCGGTGTGTCGTCGCTGAAGCGGAGGTCGCCCTGGTGTCGCGCGACCTCGGCTGGCCGGTGAAGACTCTCGACGCGGCACGCGCCACACTCGAAGCGCACGGCGATCGCGTCAATGCCGCCCATGCCCGGCACCTGCAGATCCGCCGACTGCTTCTCATCGGTCGGATCGATGACGCCGAGCGCATGCTTGCGACGCTCGATCCCTCGCCGTTCCCTCCAGCGTCCAGAACCGCTCACGAGCTGATGGCTGCCGGCATCGCACTCCGACGCGTGCGGACGAAGACGGCTCGCGCCGCGCTCGCGCGCGCGGCGCAGGCGGCTCGTCACGCACGCATTCCCGCCCTCATCGCGGAAGTGGAACACGCGTCTCTCGTGCTGACAGCGCCTGCAGCGCGGCTGATGACGAACTCGTCAGAACGACTTCTCCGCCTCGAGGATGTCGAAGCCTTGCTGGCCTCGAACACGCTCGTCGTGGACGGCTGCCGTCATGTCGTGCGTCACGGGCGCACAGTCGTGTCGCTCGCGAGGCGGCCGGTGCTGTTCGCGCTCGCCCGCGCACTTGGCGAAGCGTGGCCGGGCGATGTCGAGAGAGGCACTCTCATTGCTCGAGCGTTTGGATCGAGATTCGCCGATGACTCGCATCGCGCGCGGCTGCGCGTCGAAGTCGGACGGCTTCGCAAGGCGCTCGGGGCGATCGCCGACATCAACGCCACGGCGCGGGGGTTCGCGCTCTCACCACGCCGCGCACGCACGATCGCCACGCTGGCACGGCCCGTTGAAGACGCGCACGCAGCGGTCCTCGCCTTCCTCGCCGACGGTGAGTCCTGGTCGAGCTCGGCTCTCGCACTGGCATTGGGAAACAGTCAGCGCAGCGTGCAGCGAGCGCTCGACACGCTGGCCGAGTCAGGCAAAGTGCAGTCGTTCGGCCGCGGCCGCGCTCGTCGCTGGGTCGCACCACCCGTGCTCGGATTCGCGACGACCTTGTTACTCCCTGCTCCGCTGCCAATTGACTAAGCTCGCCATATGAGTCAATCGACGCGTGCGCGGGCAGAAATCATTCGTGAGTACGGACCGTTTCCCGGCATCGACCACGTGCACGGGGTCACGTATGACGGGCAGCATGTCTGGTTCGCGGCCGGTCACACACTCAACGCCATCGATCCAGCCAGCGGCAAGATACATCGCTCGATTGATGTCGCCGCGCACGCGGGAACGGCGTTCGACGGCGAGCACCTGTTTCAAATTGCCGAGGATCGCATCCAGAAGATCGATCCGAAAACAGGTCGTGTGCTCGCGACGATTCCGGCACCCGGTGGCGGTGGCGACTCAGGGCTCGCGTGGGCCGAAGGCACGCTCTGGGTGGGACACTATCGCGAGCGGAAGATCTATCAAGTCGATCCCGATACCGGGAAGATCCTGCGCACGATCGAGTCCAATCGCTTCGTCACCGGTGTCACCTGGGTGGACGGAGAGCTCTGGCACGGCACCCTGGAAGCTGACGAGAGCGATCTGCGCCAAGTCGATCCGCAAACGGGAGAGGTTCTGGAGCGGATTGAGATGCCGCCTGGCGTTCACGTGTCGGGGCTCGAGTCCGACGGCCGCGATCGGTTCTTCTGCGGCGGCGGACGAAGCGGGAAGGTCAGGGCCGTACGACGACCGACCCGACCATCCCGGACGAAGCGGTGATCATCTCGCTGGTGTGACTCGGAGATTCCGGAAGTGCGCAACCGTTCCCGCATCGAGCCACAAGGCGACGGCGCCCTTCGCCTGCGGCCCTGACTTGACGTCATTGACGATCAGCGTCGGCTGCTCGTTATCGTGAACGAACAACTTCGCGACGGCCCCCCGGACCTCGATCCTGATCGTCGTCCAGACGCCGGGGACGAGATCGACATAGGACTCGTACTTCGACGGCGTCTCCTTGCGGAGGCGCGACCACGTCCACGCCGGATGCGAGATGTATTGCGTGGAGTGATTGCGCCGCTCCTGGTCGTCCGCACGACCATTCGTCGGACGGATATAGAAGGCGTCATACGTCTTGTTGTCCGGCTGCAGACGGAACGCAATGCCAACGAACCCTCGCGCGCCCTCGGGAGCGTCCGGCGCGGGAGCACCGGCCAGCTCCACTTCGATGACGCCGTTCGAGAATTCCAGATCCTTGATCGTCGCGAGCTGTTCGACTGGTCCCTGATCGCGCTTCGCCGCGTCTGAGATCGTCAGGCGCAGACCGCTCTTGCCCTGCAGCGTGGCAGGCGCGGCGGCCACGTTGTGCAGCACGAGATTGTCAGTCGATTGAAGCGGATACTGCTTCACCTGCGATGACGCGGGACGCGCAGCGAGCGACAGGATGAGGAGGGACAGCACGACTCGGGTGAGCGTCTGCATGGTGTGCTCCAGGGATGATGAGCATACGATAGACATCCATGCGACTTCGATGGCTCGCCACGGCCGGGGCGATCATGCTCGTGGCCACGGCGGCGGGTGCGCAGCGTCAGGGCCAGGAGCCTCCGCGAATCGGTGGCAAACCGAACTTCAATGGCATCTGGCAAGCGCTGAACACGGCGTACTGGAATCTCGAAGATCATTCGGCTGAAGGCCTGAAGAACATCTGGCAGCTCGGTGCGATCGGCGCTATTCCTGCCGGACAGAGTGTTGTGCGAGGCGGCACGATTCCGTACAAGCCCGAGGCACTTGCGAAGCGCAACGAGAACCGGGCGAAGTGGCCGGCCGCAGATCCTGAGGCCAGGTGCTACATGCTCGGCGTGCCGCGCGTCACGTATCACAACATGCCGTTTCAGATCTTCCAGGCCGAAGGCGATCTGCTGATGGTGTATCCGTTCGCGGCGACGAACCGGATCATCTACATGACCGATCGGTCGGAGCTTCCCGTCGATTCGTGGATGGGCAAGTCCGACGGCACGTGGGAGGGCGACGTGCTGGTCGTCACCACCAAATGGCAGAACGGCCAGTCGTGGCTCGATCGCGCCGGCAATCATGCGAGCAATCAGTTGACCGTCACCGAACGCTTCGGATTGCTAAGCCCGAACCACATGTCATACGAGGCGACATTGGACGATCCGCAGACATTCACGCGGCCGTGGACGATCGAGATGCCGCTCTACCGGGTCGTCGATCCCCAGGCACAATTGCTCGAGCACAAGTGCGTCCCGTTTGCGGATGGACTCCTCTATCAGGACCTGATTCAGAAGTAGTGGGTGGAACCGCGCACGTCCTCTCGCATGCTCGCAAAGCCGTCGCCGGCGGCTGGATAGGCTCGGCGCTCGAATACTACGACTTCTTCATCTACGCGACCGCGGCATCCCTCGTCTTCCCCAGGGTGTTTTTCCCCGCTGACGATCCGACGGTGGCGATCGTGGCGTCGCTCGCGACATACGGCGTGGGCTATATGGCACGGCCGATCGGCGCGCTCGTTCTCGGACATTGGGGCGACACATACGGCCGCACGAGGGTGCTCGTCAGCTGCATGATTCTGATGGGCGTCTCCACGATGGCCGTCGGACTCCTGCCCACGTACCAGCAGGCCGGCGTCCTTGCCCCGACGCTGCTGGTCGTGCTCCGTCTTATTCAGGGATTTGCGGTCGCTGGCGAGATCTCCGGATCGAGCTCGATGATTCTCGAACACGCGCCGTTTGGGCATCGCGGTCTCTATTCGAGTTTCACGCTGCAAGGCGTGCAGGCAGGACAGATTCTCGCCGCCGCTGTTTTCTTTCCGTTGGCGCGATACATGCCGCCGGAAACATTCATCTCGTGGGGATGGCGCCTACCGTTCTTGTTCAGCGCGTGTGCTGTCGCCGCCGGTTATGTCATTCGCCGTCGGGTTCCGGAAACGCCGGTATTTGCTGAACAGCGAGCGCGACCCCCATCACGGGCACCTGTGGTCGTGGCCGTCACGGAGCGCTGGGCCGACATGCTGCGTGTGGTGTGCATGGCCCTGATGAATGTGATTCCCGTCGTGACGACGATCTTCGGCGCGGCCTATGCCGTGCAGCCTGGCTACGGCATTCAGATGCAGGAAGACGTCTACCTCTGGATTCCAATCCTGGGGAACTGCCTCGCGGTACTGGTCATCCCGCTGGTCGGCCAGTTGTCCGATCGTATCGGGCGTCGGCCGCCGATCATCGCCGGCTCTCTCGCCGCTGGCCTGCTCTCGTTCGTCTATCTGTACGCGATCAGCATTCGGCACATCCCATTGGCCATCGCCATCTCGCTCGTGATGTGGGGTCTGGTCTATCAGGGCTACAACGCCGTCTTTCCGAGCTTCTATCCCGAACTGTTCCCGTCACGTGTACGAGTCACGGCGATGGCTATCGCGCAGAACCTCGGCACCATGGTGACCGCCCTGCTGCCGGCACTGTTCGCGGCGGTCGCGCCACCAGGTTCTTCGCGAGTGCCCCTGACGATCGGCGCGATCACGTTTGCCGTGACCATCGTCTCGTCTCTCGCCGCCTGGAGCGCACGCGAGACCTCTCGCATCCCTCTTCACAACCTTGGCGATCCTGATGCGGTGCCGCTTGACGCGCGTGAATATGCACGACGGCGCGCCGAAGTCACCCCTCTCGAACTCGCGGGTGACGTGAGCGCAACCGGGCGAGCATGACCATCCGCGGAACAACGGCACTCCTCGCACACATGGGGTTTCCGACGGAGGGATTCAAGTCCCCGGCGATCTACAACACGTACTTCGAACGGGCCGGGATCGACGCCGTGCTCGTGCCGATGGGCTGTCATGCTGAGCACTTCCCACGCGTGCTCGCATCAGTGTTCACGCTCACGAACATCCGCGGGGCACTCATCACGATGCCGCACAAAATGGCGGCAGCCGCGCTGGTGAACGACGCCTCCCTTGCCGTCCGTATCGCAGGCTCCTGCAACGCCGTGCGACGCATGGACGATGGCCGTCTGTACGGCGAGATCTTCGACGGTGAAGGGTTCACCCGGGCGCTGAAACGCAAACACTGCCGGATCGAGAGTGCACGCGCGCTCATCATCGGCGCTGGCGGCGTGGGGTCAGCTATTGCGGCATCACTCGCGGCCGAGGGTACTCGGGCTCTCACGCTCTGTGACATCGAGGCCGAGCGCTCGCGAGCGTTGGCTGATCGCCTCGCCAACGTCTATCCTCGCCTTCATCTCACCACAGACATCAACGATCCCTCGGGCCATGACATCGTCGTCAATGCGACACCGTTAGGGACGCGCCGTGATGACCCGCTGCCGGTTGACGTCAGTCGACTCGACACTGGCACCTGGGTCGGTGATGTGGTCATGTCGGACCAGATGACGCCACTACTCACAGCGGCGCAGGTTCGTGGCTGCCTCGTGCAGGTCGGCGTTGACATGCTGTTCGAACAAATTCCCGCGTACCTCGAGTTCTTCGGATTCCCGAGCACGACACCCGACTTCCTCAGACAACTTGCGGAGCACTGATGCGCTACGATCACGTCGACAGACGCATGTGCAGCAAACTGACAGTGGGCGTGGCGCTTGTGGCGCTGCTGATGGCGGCGATGCCGGTGGCCGCGCATCATTCGTTCTCCGCCGAGTTCGATGCCAACAAGCTGGTCACGCTCGAGGGCGAGGTCGTGATGATGGAGTGGGTGAACCCGCACTCCTGGCTGCACATCGATGTCAAGAAACCTGATGGCACAGTCGAACGGTGGAAGATCGAAGGAGGCTCGCCTTCCGTGCTGATGCGTCTCGGATGGAACCGCAACTCGCTGCCTGCGGGCACCAAGGTCACGGTCGTCGGATTTCAGGCGAAGGATGGCTCGCTGCGCGCCAGCTCGCGAGACCTCAAGTTTCCTGACGGCCGCCGCATGGATCTCGGCGGCTCGGGGTCATCCACCAGTGATCAGAAGAAATGACGGAACGTTGTTTAGGAGATGAAGCCATGACGCAGATGCGCTCCCTCGCATTGGTCGTGATGCTGATCGGGTTGGTCACGCCGGCTCACGCTCAATGGCTGACGTATCCAACGCCCGGCATCCCTCGAACGGCCGACGGCAAGCCACACCTCACGGCTCCCGCACCGCGAACGTCTGACGGCAAACCCGATTTCTCAGGGTTATGGGGTTTCGACGGAGGCCCCTCCACGTTCTACCTGCCCGGAGGACTGAAGCCGAGCGAGATCAAACCATTTGTGAACGATCTCCTGAAGGAGCGCGGCGAGAACTTCGGCGCCGGTGATCAGCAAATCCGATGTCTCCCGGAGGGTCCGCGGTTCAACCATTTCCCGGCGCTTCCGAGAAAGATCGTTCAGACACCGTCGCTGATCGTCGTGTTGTCGGAAGACCTCACGTTCCGGCAGATTTTCCTCGACGGACGCCCGCTGCCCGAAAATCCCAGTCCGGCCTTCATGGGCTATGCCGTCGGTCACTGGGAACGCGACACGCTCGTCGTGGAATCGATCGGATACAAAGACTCCACCTGGATCGACTTTGCGGGAAACCCGCACACCGAGGCCATGCGCATCACCGAGCGCTACCGGCGCATCGACTTCGGACATATGGAAATCGAGGAGAGCTTCAGCGATCCAGAGATCTACAGTCGGCCGCTCACCGCAAAGGTCAGAGCGACCTTCGTGCCCGATACCGATCTGCTGGAATATGTGTGTGCTGAGAACGAGAAGGACCGTCATCAGCTGATCGGAACGGCTACCGAAGAACAAAAGAGCATCACGCCCGTCAAGGTTGCGCCCGACATCCTGTCGCGATACGTAGGGTCCTACGACTTCCGGTGGCCCGAGAATCCCACCATCTCCTCTCCATGGCCCGTCACCATGGAAGAGGGGCAGTTGTTCCTCCAGGGCGCACCGCTCACGCCGCTGTCAGAAACAGAGTTCTCATGGGCCGCTGGCAATCGACTGCGGTTCTTCAAGGACCAGAGCGGCCGCGTGACGCACTTCGTCATCACTCTGGTGGAGGGCGACTTGCTCGTGAAACGCCTCCCCTAGTTACTTCTGGCGTTTCTACGGCTGCTCGAGAATCGACGCCAATGGCTGCGCGCCGCGCGCGGCCAGCATGCTCCGCATCAGGGCAATCTCCGCGCGCTGGCCCTCGTCGATGCTCTTTGCCATCTGCACGAGCTCACGACGGTCCGAGAGTGCCATCAGTGCACGGGCCATAATGACGCCGCCTTCGTGGTGTCTGATCATCAATTGCAGAAAACGGATCTCGGCGTCCACGCCAGTCGCGTCGTCCAGGCTTCGAAGTTCGCCATTGCTCGCCATCCCGTGCATCAGCACCGCGCCATCTGTCGCTGGCGCGCTGTGAACGTGGCCAGGCATCCACGCCATCCGTGGCCGCGCTGAGGCCTGCGGCAGTCCCCATTGCTGCAGCCATCCCATGAACATGCCGCGCTGCGCACTTTGGGTCACGATGATGTCGGACGCAAGCGTTCGAAGGTCTTGATCAGTCGACTTGTCGCGCACGACGAACGACATGTCCACCGCCTGCGCGTGGTGGGTCGCCATGTCCCGGGCAAATCCGGCCTCCGCCGAATCGTCACGAGGTGTGGCACGCCGCGATCCGATCAGCATCCCTGCGGCGACACACAGCGCGACAGTCAGCACGCCGGCAACAAGCACCGCCGGCCGTCGCGCACGATCGGACAGAGGTGCCGCCATGACGACCTATACTATTCGCTTCTGAACTGCCACTGGGCGCAGCGCTGGTCTCGATCTCGCGCTGGGTGATCGGTCATGACATGTAATGGCGAAAGCACAGTACGAGGAGAGACAGCGAAGAAAAGCCGCCGAGCGCGCAGCCGCGGAACAGAGGGCGCGTCGCAGAGCGCTCATCTGGCGCGGCACCGGAATCGTTCTCGTCGTGGCCGTAGCGGCGGTCGCGTATTCTCTGTACACGAAGCGTCAACTGCTCCAGGCAGTGAAGATCGCGAGCTACCCCGCCGGTCAGCACGTCGCCGGTCCGATTGTCTACGCTGAGAACCCGCCGATCGGCGGACAGCACAACGTCGTCTGGCAGAACTGCGGCATCTATGACGCGCCGATTCACAACGAGCACGCGGTGCACTCGCTGGAACACGGCGCAATCTGGATCACATATCGCCCGGACCTCGCGGCCGACCAGGTCCAGAAGCTGAAGGCGCTGGCCGCGGACGATTATCTGCTGCTCAGCCCCTATCCCGGCCTCCCCCATCCGATTGTCGCAAGCGCATGGAATCACCAGTTGAACTTCGAGCGCGCCGATGACCCGGGACTGTCCGCATTTATCGCAAAGTACAAAAACAACCCGGAGACGACACCGGAGTTCGGCGCGCCGTGCGCCGGCGGCACCCGCGCACTCGCAACGACCGACTCGCTCACGACCAGACCAGGACCGATGACGCGGTAGCTAGGGTTTCTTGTTGGAGCGCTCGAAGCGCGATGTCTCGATGTAGTTGCGGATCGCCGTGTTGCCTTCGTGACAGGCGTATTCGTACATCTTGTAGTCGTTATCGAGCTTCATCGGAAACGCCGCCGACCACTTCCCCGTGGTCAGGATCTCGGGGTCCTCGACGGTCATCTGATACTCGATCGTGTCGTTGGCGGTGCGCGTGAAGCGTTCCGTGAATCGAAGGTTCGCTGATGCCGGCGTGAGCGGAGGAGATCCCGGTACGCCGAGATTGGTCATCGCCGGCTTCCCGTTGAAGTTCGTCGTCTCGACGACCAGCGTATTGGCCTCCCAGTGCCCGCGTGACTCTCCCAGATACTGTCGAATCTTTCCGTCGAGTGGCGGGCGCTTCGTCGTCGGGATGATGCGGGTCTCGTGCGCCATCTCGAGAACGAAGACGACGTAGCCGGGATACTGCATGATGCGAATGCCGTTGTTGTAATTGCGCGGCAGCATCGAGACAGGAAGACCACGAGTGATGCAGCGATCCCATGTGTCGAAGTCTTCCGGGCTATCGAACACGGTCTGTCCGGGCTTGTAGCTGCCGCGCATCTGCGCGTACAGCTCTTTGCCCTTCGGTGTGAGCTCGGGGAAACGCCCGTTCGGCGGATCGACGAGCAACGACGTCAGCCGCGTCGCCGCGCCGGCATCGGCCTGCGGGATCGCGCCAGACAGGAAGCGCTCGTTGCGGGCTTCCGCGCTCTTCTGCGCCGCGGCAAATTCCTCATCGGTCATGAGACGTCGGTCGCCGAACTTTTCGGGACGCTGAAACGGCGTGCTGATCAGATGGTTGAGCGGCCACGTGCCGCGCAGGTCGGGCTCGCCCCACGGCGTCATCGGCTGTTTCCACGCCTGCCTGCCCTGAGCGAGCACCAGCGAGTCGAAGGGAGCTATGGCTGTGGTACCTGTGCAGCACACAATCAGCGCGATCAGAATCCGCTGGGCGATCACGCGGCGATAATAGCATCGGCATGGTGAAGAGCATCGTTGCGCTCGCGCTCGCGGCGGCGTTGATCCAGAACTCAGATTCACCTGAGGCGCATGTCGCGCGTGCAAAGACGGCCGCGGGCAACGACTATCAAAACCTGTTCAACTTTCTCTGCCCTGCGCCCAGCCCTCCGCCAAGCCCTGGGCCGAGCCCTGGGCCGAGCCCTAGGTCGAGCCCTGGGCCGAGCCCACTCCCCGGACCTCGGCGTGGAGGAGGGCCGCCAGATCGCTCAACTTGGTACGCAGAACCTGTGAAGGTGTTCGATAACCTCTACTTCGTCGGTCAAACCGAATACTCCGCATGGGTGGTGACGACGACGGAGGGCATGATTCTGATCGATACGCTCTTCGACTACTCCGTCGAAGAGGAGGTCGTCGGCGGGTTGAAGAAGCTGGCTCTCGACCCCGCGATGATCCGTTACGTCATCGTCACGCATCCGCATCCCGATCACCACGGCGGCGCGAAGTTCCTGCAGGATCATTACAAGCCTCGGGTCGTGATGTCGGGCGCCGACTGGGACGTCATCGATCGACTCAGTGGAACAAAGCCCGCACGCGATATGGTCGCGACCGATGGCCAGACGCTGACACTCGGCGACACGACGATTACGCTCTACATCACGCCCGGCCACACGCCTGGCACGCTTTCCGTCCTCATCCCGGTGCGCGAGAACGGCACGCGACACCTTGCGGCGCTGTGGGGTGGCACCGGTCTCAATGCGGACCGCGCATCGCTCGAGGCGTACATCCGATCGGCGCAACGATTCGACGAGATCGTACAGAAGGCTGGCGCCGACATCATCCTGTCGAACCACACCGATTGGGACGGCTCGAAGGTCAATCTCCCGCAGCTGACCAAGCGTGAGCCCGACACGCCGAATCCGTACGTCGTCGGGACGCCGGCGGTTCGCAGGTATCTGGACGTCGCGAAGGAGTGCGCGACCGCGCGCGTGTTGCGACTGAAGTGACGCGACTCTACGCCGACCGTTGTGCCTTTTGCGCCAGAGTCGTGTCGTCGAGCCGTACGCAGTTGCGACCAGCGGCCTTCGCGTCGTAGAGCGCAGCATCCGCGGCGTCGAGGACGAGATCGGGCGTTGAATGTCGCACTGATTTGTCAGCGATGCCGATGCTGATCGTCACGGTCACGGTCTGCCGCTTCTCGCCGCCGCCTGCGTTCCTGTGTCTCCGCGAACGACGCTCTCTGCCGACAACAAAGTCGGTCTCGGCAATAGTTTGGCGCACGGATTCCATGAACGGCTGCGCCTCGATCGCCGAACGGCCTCGAAACACGACCAGGAATTCCTCGCCGCCGTATCGAAACACGCGGCCACCACCCTCGACGTGTGACAGTTTCGCGGCGACCATTTTGAGGACGTCATCCCCGACGTCATGCCCGTAGGTGTCGTTGAACTTCTTGAAATGATCGACATCGCACATCGCGAACGTATACGTGCGTCCCAGATTCTCCATCATGCTGGTGAACGCCCGCCGGCCAAGCAGTCCGGTCAGCTCGTCACGATAGGCGATGTCGTAGCCGTGCTCGAGCACGGCAAACACCAGCACGAGACCTGCCGTGCCGGCATACAACAGCAGCGTCTCCGCATTCGCGTGCTGGACGCCGAGGAATATCGCGATCAGCGCCAAGAACAGTCCTTGCTCCACTTTCGTGCGCCGCAGACTGATCAGCGTCAGCAGCGTCACCGCTGCGACCACAAATGAGAGCAGACTCAATAGCGGGAGCGAGGACCATTCGCCAAACGGTGAGCCCTGGCGCAGGACGGATCCGATCGCGCGATCGGCTTGGACCATCCATGCCACCAGTGCGGCTTGGGCGGCCACGATTCCGACCTTGAATCCGCCGTCGAGCGACAGGACGCCGCGTTCTCTGGACGAGGCAAAGAACACGAAATTCAACGGCAGGAGGAACGTTGCGACGGGCGCCGCGCCGTTGAGATTGTCTGGCCATCGTTCCAGTGTCCACACCGCCAAGGCAACCGCCGATGCGACACCGAGCAGCCTTGCCTGGTCGTGATACCAACTGAGGAGTACTGCGGCCGCGAGAGTACCGAAACAGAAGTAGGCGGCATACGGCAACACAGCATCGCGAACCACAGGCTCGTGATTCAACGACCATGCGGCGAGGAGCAGCACGCCGCCGGGCGCGAGCAGGCCGTTCAGGAGACGAAGCTTGGATTCGCGGGTCATGACTGAGACGTCGCCTGACTAGATCGTCTTCCGGCGAAACAGCAGCACGACGGCCACGCCCCATCCGGCAACCGCAAACCACAGCGCCGGCTGCTTGACCAGCGGAGGCGCGGACGCAACCGGAGTCGCAACGGGAAACGGGACAGGTGGGGCCACCTGCACGGGCTGAACGGGCTGAACGGGATCAGCGACTACTGTCGGGGCTTCTTCCGCGCGCAGCGTCGCAAGCTCACCACGAAGTTTGTCGAGCTCGCCCTCCAGTTGACGAACCAGGACACCGCCTACGGCTCCCATCGCCAGCGCCCGAGCGTTCTCTGCACTCTGCGCCGCCGTTCGAGCGAACTGGATCACGTCCTGTCCTTTTGGATCGGCGGCGTAGGCAGCCTCGGCTCGAGCCAGGAATGTTTTCGCCTGATCGAGTGCCTCTCGCGTGTACTCCTCTTCCTTCAGGCGCGCGCCTTTTCCGCCCTTCGTGACAGCGATGCTCGAATTCGATGCCAGCTCCACCGCTTTGCGCGCTTGCAGCAGTTGATTCGGTGCACGATCGTCTGCGTCAGTGCCGGCTGATTCGTAGGTTGAGTAGTGCGTGAAGTAGAAGAGCGTGCCGCGAATCGTCAGCGCTTTGCTCTCGTTCGCGGATCCCTCTTTCGCGCTGTACAGAACGACGTGGGAACTTGGATCGACCACCGCGTAGTTCGGCTCCGCGGTCACCATCAGCCAGAACGTCTGATATGGCGTTGTCAGGTTGACAGGAACAGGATGCTCGCCTTCGAATGTGATCTCGCCGAGATTCGACGCCCTGCCGTCGATTGAGACGGCCCACAACACGTAAGTCAGAAAATCGTTGCCCAGCCGATGCGCGGGCTTCAGACCCGCGATTCCGCCGCGATTGATATCCAGTTCGACAAAGCCAGGACGGCTTCCGATTTTCAGCTTGATCCGCGCATCCGGCGCCAATCGTGTGCCACGCATCTGCACCTCGATGGAGCCCGCGAGATGTCGATAGCTCAGGATCTGTCCGTTGGGCTCGTTGAGGTCGACCGCCTTGAGTTGGGCCGTTTTCGGCGCCGGCGCTTTGTCCGTCGCCGCCGACGCCGTGCCAGACACCACTAAAGTGGTGGACGACCACAGAGCCAGTGCGGCGGTCAGTCGCGCCAGCGTGTAAAAGGTCGAACCGGGCACTCTACGGGTTATCGGCCGGCGCCATGTCATTGTCCAGCGGCGAAAGGGGTTGCGGCGGCTAAGTTGAAGCCTGTGAGCAAATGGCTGGAGCCGACGCAATGGCAG
>JBKPRH010000127.1:0-8617 GCA_046765795.1 Acidobacteriota bacterium
GCAAAGCCTGTGCCCGAACTGGGCAACGATGCGCAGGTGCGTCTGAACGTGTGGAATTACTCGGACATTTCACTTGACATGCCACGCGAACGATTCGCAACGGCGCTGCATGTAGACTTCGAGCGATGACAAAACACGTTGGTCCCGCCACCGTTGGCGTCAATCGGCTGGCACCGAGTGACTCAGTTGTCGGAACGAAAAGCGTGAGTCGAGGGGTGCTGGCGGGCATCAGCGCAGTGTCGGCCGCACTACTCATGACCGAGCTCGCGCTCACCCGAATCTTCTCGGTCACGATGTATTACCACTTCGCTTTCCTTGCGATTTCGATCGCGCTGTTTGGTCTCAGTGCGAGTGGCGTGTTGGTCTACGTGCTGCGACATCGCCTCGCCCGGCGACAGACCGTGGACCTCCTGTCCGCCGGAGCGTTGCTCCATAGCGCCGCTACGCTCATCTCGCTCGCGTACCTCGTGCGTATCCGCGTCGGGCTCGATTACTCGCCCCAGAACTTGTTCCTGATGATCGCGATTTATGTGCTGGCGTCTCTGCCCTTTTTCACCGGCGGCGCCGTCATATCGCTGGCATTTGCGCGACTGGCCGACCGCATTAACGTGCTCTACGCATCAGACTTGATCGGCGCGGCGCTCGGCTGTCTGCTGCTGATCCCGCTGTTGAACGTCCTCGGTGCGCCAGGGGTGGTGATGACGGCTGCGACGCTGTCGATAATCGCGGCGCTCTCTTTTGCCGCACCCGAGACACGGTGGCGTGTCTTGTTCGCTGCACTCATCATTCTCGCCGTGCCGACCGTGGCTCAGCTCGCCGGCCGGACGCCATTTGCGGTGACGGACACCAAAGGCCACCTCGGTGATCGCGTATTGTTCAGCAAGTGGAATTCGTTCTCGCGTGTCGCGGTGTACGACCGTACACATGGCGACTGGTCGCTGAGCCCACGCTACAACGGACCGCGTATCGAATCGTTGTTCATGGACATCGACTCGGCTGCCTCCACACCGATTGTGAAAGGCACGGGTCAACCATCCGATGCACGCTACCTTCGCTACGAGCTGACAGCGCTCGGGTATCACCTCGTCGAGCAGCCCGATGGATTCTCCGCGCTGGTGATCGGTCCCGGTGGAGGTCGAGACCTCTTATCGGCGCTCGTGTTCGGCGCGACGCACATTGACGGGGTCGAGATCAATCCGATCATCGCCAGCGACATCATGGAAGACCGCTTCCGTGCCTACTCGGGCGGCATCTACACGGATTCACACGTCGCGATTCACGTCGACGATGGCCGGAGCTTCGTGCGCCGCAGCCCGAGACGCTACGACGTGATTCAGGCGTCGCTCGTTGATACATGGGCCGCGACGGCCGCCGGCGCGTACACGCTCACCGAGAACTCGCTCTACACCGCCGAAGCGTTCGGCGAGTACATCGATCACCTCACCGATCGCGGTCTGCTCACGATCACTCGCTGGGTCTTCGACGGGCTCCGCCTCGTATCGCTCGCGCAAGCCGCGTGCGCCGAGCGCGGCCTTGACGCCTCGAAACACCTCGCCATCGTCCGCTTCGATCGCGTCGCCACGTTTCTGTTGAAGAAGACGCCCTTCACCGAGGCCGAGGTCGCGAAGCTCCAGCAGGTCGCGCATGATTTGGAGTTCACCATCTTGTACGCGCCGGGCATCGAGCCCGATCCGATCGCGACCGAGCCAGCGGAGATGGTGCGCAGCGGGACCAGCGCCGCCGATTACCGTCGCCTGATCCTGGCGAGCGATCGCGAGAAATTCCTCGCCGAGTACCCGCTCGATATTCGTCCGACCACCGATGACCGGCCGTTCTTCTTCCATACGACACGACTCGCCAACCAATTTGAGACAGCGTTCGGAAAGACGATGCTGTTCGGCAACGGGCTGAGTGCGCTGCTGACGCTCTTCGGCATCTCCGCTGCGCTCGTCCTCATCTTCGTGGTCGGACCACTGCTTGTCGGCGCCGATCGTCCCGGCGCGGGCTGGCCGCGATGGCTCGCCTACTTCGGCGCACTCGGTGCAGGCTTCATGCTGCTGGAGGTGGCCTTGTTGCAGCACTTCGTGCTGCTGCTCGGTCATCCCGTGTATTCGCTGACGGTCACGTTGTTCTCGCTGCTGCTCGGCACCGGCGTCGGCAGTCTGATTAGCCGCCGCATCGATCCCCACCGCGTGCAGGCGATGACGTCGCGGGCGCTGGTCGGCATCGCACTCGTCGCGCTGCTCGCGCCATTCATCGTGCCGCGACTGATCGACATCGCGATTCCCTGGTCGCTGTGGCTGCGAATTCTCCTGGCGGTGGCCATCATGCTTCCGCTTGGCGTGCTCCTTGGTATTCCGCTGCCTGGCGGCATGCGGCTGCTCTCCACACGACGGCCTGACATCATCCCGTGGGGCTGGGGGTTGAACGGCGCGTTCTCGGTCGTCGGCGCGACGCTGGCCGTCTTCATCGCGATGAACTGGGGCTTCTCGACCACGCTGATCGCAGCGGCGGTCGTCTACGCCACGGCCGCTGGTACTTTGCGTACAGCGTAGAGCGCAGTCATCCGCCCTCGCCAAGGCTACGGCGAGACTCGCCGTGTTCGCGTCGCGAGTGGAGGCGAGGCCGGGCGGAGATGCGATACACTGCCGCCCACGCAGGCGAGTCTAAAGACTCGCCTTTATCAAGAGAGAGAAACGAATGCTGACTCGGCGAGCACTCTTGACGACCGGCCTCGGGCTGGCGTTCGCGACCACGCGCGCACTGGCCCACCACTCGACGGCGATGTACGACATGGCCAACCCGGTCACCGTGAAAGGCTCGGTCAAACGCTTCGAATGGACGAATCCTCATGCCTTCATCTACCTCGATGTGAAGGATGACAAAGGCGCGTCAGTCGAGTGGGAGATCGAGCTCATGAGCCTCAATCACCTCCGCTCGTACGGATGGATGCGAAACACCGTCAAAGCTGGCGACACGATCAGCGCGACCGGAGGCGCGGCAAAGAGCGGCGCACCGTCCATGATCAGCGCGGTCATCGAGCTACCCGACGGCAGAAAGATCCGCTCATGACAGCCAAGGTGTTCGCCCTCGTCGTCATCGCGAGCGCCGGGTTGTCGGCGGCGCAGCAGGCGCCACCAGCGGCCCCTCAACAGGGTCGTGGCCGTTCGCCGTACCAGGAAGCCGGCCAGCTTCCCGCGCGCATCATGGAGTTCAAGGCGGAGCCGGTGTCGATCAAGCCTGGCGAATCAACGACGCTCACGTGGGCCGTTGAGAACCCTCGCACGACCACGATCGACCCAACGATCGGACGCGCGATGCCACGCGGCCTGTTGAAGGTGACGCCGAAGGCGACGACGACCTACACGCTGACCGTGACAGGGGTGAATGGCACGTTGACCAGGACCGTGACCGTGAACGTCGCCGGCACAACGCCAGTGGCCGCAACAACGTCACTGCCGCTGAATCAGCAACCTGCGCCACGCACGGCCGACGGTAAACCCGATATGACCGGCGTGTATGGGTACGGCGCCGGACCAGCGCGCGGCACTCCTCCGCCGGCGGCCGCATCAGGATCGCTGCCGCGCACGCCGACATTGAAACCGGGCGCGGAAAAGTATCGCGTCGTCCGCGGTGCAGACGACACCGGCCTCTACTCGAGCTGTACACCACCCGGCGTGCCCCAGACCTTCATGGTCCCGTATTACGTGCAGTTCGTGCAGGCGCCAAAGCACTTGATCATCCTTCACGAGTACCTCCACCTCTCGCGGACGATCACGCTTGATGGCTCGCCGCATCCCCCCGATCCGGATCCGTTCTGGATGGGACACTCGGTCGGCCGCTGGGAAGGCGACACACTCGTCGTCGATTCAGTGGGGTTCAAGGAGAGCGAGATCAGCGGTTACAAGACCACTGAGGATCTTCACGTCGTTGAGCGCTTCCGACGTCCCAATCTCGGCACGCTCGAGTACGAAGCGGTGATTGAGGATCCGAATGTGTTTGCGGGGCCGTGGCTCATCACGCGCACGTTCCCGCTGCTTCCCGAGTTCAACCGCGTCGACGAGTTCTTCTGCGAGAACAACCGAGACTACAAGCCGTTGTTCGGGAAATAGCGAACGTATCGTGACCGATCTTCTGCAGACAGTACGCGGCTGTACGTTCGACGACTTTCTCTTTACTCCGCAATACAGCGTCATCGAGCGCCGGGACCCCGCGACGATCGATCTGTCGTCGCGTTTCTCCGAACACCTGACGCTGAAGCGCCCGATCGTATCCGCCAACATGGATACGATCACCCGCGCCGAGATGGCAATCGCGGTCGCCGAAGAAGGCGGCATCGGCATCATCGATCGCGGATTCAGATCGGGTGATATCGAGCCGCAGGTTCGCGAGGTCGAGCGCGTGAAGCGGCGGCAGCACGGCGTGATCGCCGACCCGTACACCATCCGGCCGGCCGCGACACTGACCGAAGCACGTGAGGCCATGCGCCGCACCGGTGTCGGCACGCTGGTGGTCGTCGACGAGAGCCGCAGGTTGCTCGGCCTCCTGACTGCTCGCGATCTTCGCTTCGTGGACATCGCCGGTACTGTTGCCGAGCGCATGACGCCTCGCGATCGGCTCATCGTCCGTGAGGGCGTTCCTGACGCCGCGACCGCCGAAGACGTGATGCGCGTCCGCAAGATCAAGAAGCTGCCGCTCGTCGATACCGACGGCAAGCTCATTGGTCTGGTGACGGCCGCGGACCTGTTGAAGCAGGAACGTCTGCCGTTCGCCACCCGCGACGATCACGGTCGCCTGCGAGTGGGCGCGGCGATCGGCGCGAAGGGCGATTACCTCGAGCGAGCCGCTGAATTGATCCGCGTCGGCGCCGACGTGATCGTCATCGACATCGCGCACGGCCACTCGGCGGTGATGGGCCGCGCCATCGAGGCGTTTCGCAAGCAGTTTGACGGCATCGAGCTGATCGCGGGAAACGTCGCGACTGCCGAGGGCACACGCTTCCTGATCGAACGCGGCGTCAACGGCGTCAAGGTCGGCATCGGTCCCGGTGGTGGCTGCACGACACGGCTGAACACCAACTTCGGTGTGCCGCAAGTCGAGGCGTTGGTTGCTTGCCGCGTGGCTGCCGGTCCGAAAGTCCCGCTCATCGCCGACGGTGGCATCAAACGCGATGGCGCGGTCGTTCAGGCGCTGCTCTTCGGCGGCGACACGGTCATGCTTGGCAGCGCACTCGCCGGCACGATCGAAACACCAGGGGACACGGTGCAAAAGCCGGTGGTCATCCCCGAGTCGCACAAGACCGTGAAGGTGCCGTTCAAGGTGTTCCGCGGGATGGCGTCACTGCAGGCGATCGTCGACCGGCTCGATGTCGAAGACGCTGAGACGGCCGACGTCGAGGCGCTCGGCGCAGAAGGCATGGAGATCAGCGTGCCCGCGCGCGGATCGGTGCGGCCCATCATCCGCGACATGCTCAAGCACGTCTGCTCGGCGATCAGCTATGGCGGTGCAGGCAGCCTGGCGGAGTTGCGCGAGATGCTGGCTCGCGATCCGTCTCGCTACGTGATCCGATTGTCCGAGTCAGGTCGACGAGAGTCCTTCGACCGATAGGTCGATGACGCGCTCAATGCGTCATCGCGTAGAGCAGGACGTTGACCCCCAAGGCGTAACCCGCGATCGAGAACTGATAGAAGTACTGCGGATCCTCGGTCTCGCGTTCCCACGAGTTCGACACGTCCGTGTTGTGCGTCATGACGACGATGATGCGGCCGTGGTGATCGCGCATCGCACGGAAGTGAGGGACCGCGGTTTCTTCTCCGCGCTCCGACGTCGTTTGTCCACCGTACGCCCGCCAAAAGCCGATTCCCGGGACCTGCGGGATCTTCTTCACGTCCATCATTGACCGGAAGATCGGATCGCTGAGCGGGACGTCTTCGATCGTGTACTCTGGCGGCGGCATGGCGCGCGCGAGCTCGGTCGACCATTGCACCCAGGCCTCCTCTCCCCAGAAGTCGTCCACCCACAGGAAGCCGCCCTTCTTCAGATAGAGGCTCAACGCCTTCACTTCTTCCTCGGAGAGCCCGATCGTGCCGACGTCCGAGGCCATCAGGTACGGACACTCAAACAGGGCAGGATCGGTCAGCCGGACGAGCCACACATGCGGCACACCCTCCTTGAGCCAACTGACGCGCGTCTTGGTCAACTCGGAGTGGCGGATGAGGAGATTGCGCTGCCCCCATGGATAGTCGGTGCGCCAGCCGGACCCATTGGCCTCACGGCGCACGCTTGTGTAGTGCATGTGGCAGCCGGCAACGTGGCGATCGGGCCACTGTTTCGGTGGTAATTCTGCGGGATCGCCTTGTTCGCCGCGCAGCCCGCCGAAGCCGAAGTCCCGACCCAACTGCGCGTACGCCGTGGCGGCAGACACGAGCAGCACGGCCATGAACACTCGGCGAACGATTCGAGACTGTTTCGCGGTCACGTCCCACCCGTTGTGCAGACTCACGTCGTCGCCGACGATTATCTCCCGGCGGCGTCCCAACCCGTTTATGGGTCGCCACCCTGCCGCCGATACCTGAGATCGGGCGGACTATCAGTCGCCTGAACGCTCATGCCCAGATTTTCCCTGCGCGCGGTCTACCCGTGGGCGGTCATGGCCATCGGACTGCCGGCTGTCGCACTCGCGGCGGCCGGGATCCCGTGGCTTGTCCTCGACCCTCGATGGGGAGTGCTCTGCGCGCTGACGTTGGCAGGGGCGTTCGCGACGCTGAAGATGCGCGCCGCACCGGTCAGCTTCTCGATCTCCGATACCTTCACCTTCACAACGTTGCTCCTGATCGGTCCCGCGCCGGCGACGATCTCTGCGTCGCTCGAAGCGCTGGCAATCTCGTGCTTCCTCTCCCCCGGCCAACGTCGCATCTCTCGAGTCCTCTTCAACGTCGCGGCGGTGGGGCTCGCCATGTCGGTCGCCAGCGTCGTCTGGGTGGCCCTGGATGGCCCGTCCTGGCAGAACGACCAGTCCAGTCACATCAGCCTGCTTCTGCTGGCAACGGCAGGAGCAGTCGGTACGTACTTCCTCGTGAACACCTGGATCGTCGCGCTCGCCGTCGCCCTCGAGCAGAACGAACGCCTGGTCGTCGTGTGGAAGACCCACTTCCTTCGGCTTGGGTTGGCGTACGGCGCGGGTGGGTACACCGCGTTGCTGCTCGCGATGTTGACTCCCTCGTCCGGCATGCGAGGTTTCCTGCTGCTCGCACCGATGCCGCTCATTCTGTACGCGTCGCTGCGGACGTGGCTCGGACGGGTCAACGATCAGATCGCGCACCTCGATACGATGAACCGTCAGTACCGCGCGACGATCGAGGCGCTGGCCCACGCCATCGATGCGAAGGATCAAGTCACGCACGGACACATCCGGCGTGTCCAGACCGCGAGCCTGCAGCTCGCACGCGCGCTCGGGTGCTCGGATGAACACCAGATCCACGCAATCGAGGCCGCAAGTCTACTGCACGATCTGGGCAAGCTTGCGATCCCCGAACACATTCTGAACAAGCCTGGCCGCCTGACACCTGCCGAATACGACACCATGAAGGACCACGCGAAGATCGGCGCCGAGATCCTCGCCGGCGTGGACTTTCCGTATCCGGTCGTGCCCATTGTCCGGCACCATCACGAGAATTGGGATGGAACCGGCTACCCGGACGGACTGGCCGGTAACGACATCCCACTCGGTGCCCGGATCCTGCAAGTCGTCGATTGTTTCGATGCGTTGACCTCACATCGACCCTACCGCCGTGCGTTATCCAGGGACGAGGCGATCGCCATTCTGCGCGAGCGGCGCGGCAACATGTACGATCCCGCGGTCGTCGATGCGTTCGAGAGAATCGCGTCGTCAATGGAAGTGAGCGCGACGCCGGTGCCGTCGATGCCCGCTTCTTTTCAGCAGCGAACCGCCGTTCCTGACATGTGGATCGCGTTCGATGACGACACGATGTTCGCAGCGAGCGCTGGCCCTGCTCTCGTGGTGGCGTGCCGCACGATGGGGGCGACGGCTGGGATCGTGTTCAGGTACGTCGACGAAAAGGATGCGCTGGTGCCCGCCGTCGCCGTGGGCTTCGAGCGAGGCATGTTGATGTCGCTGGAGATTCGTCTCGGCGAGCGTCTCAGCGGATGGGTCGGCGCCAGTCGCCGTCGTCAAGTCGATGCTGATCCAAGACTCGATCTGGACGACAAAACCACGTTGCAGGCAGCCGTCAGTACACCGATTGTTCGTGGCGACGCCATCGTCGGTGTGATGACCTTATACGGTGATCGAAAAGGCTGTTTCGAAGCGGCGTCGTACGACGTCATCGACGGCCTGGTGTCCGTGATATCTCTCGCGAAAGCGCCGAAGGTAAACGACAGCGTGAGTGGATCAGGCCCACTGGCACGGCCCGCCTGATCGCACATGCGCGCACACCCCGGCGCGCCGATATCTCTTAGAACACCGGACTAAACTGCTGCTCCGAGGTCTCCGGCGACGAGTGGAGCACGTCGGAGAGATTGCCCCAGATCACCGCGTCGGAGTTCACCGACGACCAGTCAACGGAGTCGCCGTAGATCGGCGCGCCTCCTGTCGAAT
>JBKPRH010000128.1:0-7545 GCA_046765795.1 Acidobacteriota bacterium
TGGTCTCAGCGCACACAGGCGAAGGACTGGATGACCTGTGGAAGATGATCGCAAGCCTGCCAAACCGAACGGCGGCGTAGCCACCGCTCCCCCCGAAAAAGCTGAAAAGCCGGAGAAGCCGGAGAAGAAAGAGACGGCCGCGGCGGCGCCCGCTCAGCCCGCCCAGCCCGCCCAGCCCGCCGCTCCGGCCCAGACGATCTCGCTGTCGGCGATGAAGGAGATGAGCATCGCCGCGCTGACCAAGATCGCCAAAGACCTCGACATCGCCGGCGCCACCGGCATGCGCAAACAGGAGCTGATCTTCGAGATCCTCCGTGTGCGCGCCGAGAAGAGCGGCAACGTCTTCTCGGAAGGCGTGCTCGAGACGCTCCCCGATGGCTTCGGCTTCCTGCGCGCTCCCGATTACAACTATCTTCCCGGTCCCGATGACATCTACGTCTCTCCGTCGCAGATCAGAAAGTTCGATCTGCACACTGGCGACACGGTGTCGGGCGTCATCCGGCCGCCGAAGGACGGCGAGCGCTACTTCGCGCTGATCAAGGTCGAGGCGATCAACTTCGAGCCGCCCGAGAAGACGAAGGAGAAGATCTTCTTCGAGAACCTCACGCCGCTCTACCCGCAACAGAAGGTCAATCTCGAGACCGACACGGAGAATCTGTCGGGCCGTGTCATGGATCTGCTGACGCCGCTCGGCAAAGGCCAGCGCGGTCTAATCGTCGCGCCGCCCCGCACCGGTAAGACGATGCTGCTGCAAAGCATCGCCAACAGCATCACCAAGAATCACCCTGAGGTGTACCTGATCGTCCTGCTCATCGACGAGCGGCCGGAAGAAGTCACCGACATGCAGCGCTCGGTGCGCGGCGAGGTGATTTCGTCGACGTTCGACGAACCGGCGCAGCGCCACGTGCAGGTCGCCGAGATGGTGATTGAAAAGGCCAAGCGCCTCGTCGAGCACAAGAAAGACGTGGTCATCCTGCTCGACTCGATTACGCGCCTCGCCCGCGCCTACAACACCATCGTCCCGGCCTCGGGCAAGGTGCTGTCAGGCGGCGTGGACAGCAATGCCCTGCAGCGCCCGAAGCGCTTCTTCGGCGCCGCGCGCAATATCGAGGAAGGCGGCTCGCTGACCATCGTCGCGACGGCGCTCGTCGACACCGGGTCGCGCATGGACGAAGTCATCTTCGAAGAGTTCAAAGGCACCGGCAACTCGGAAATCCATCTTGATCGCAAGCTGACGGATCGCCGAGTATTCCCGTCAATCGACATCACCAAGAGCGGCACGCGCAAGGAGGAGTTGCTTCTTCCGAAGGAAGAACTCAATCGCGTGTGGGTGCTGCGCAAGGTGCTGACGCCGCTGTCGCCAAGTGAGGCGATGGAGTTGCTGCTATCGAAGATGAGCAAGACCAAGACGAACGGCGAGTTCCTCGCAGCAATGGCGGCGGGCAAGAGCTAATGGCGGTCTCGGCGGAGACCCCTGCACCAATTCACCTCAGAAAGCATGGCGCCAGGACGCGCCTCGCTTCACCGCATCTGTCGATCGTGATGCCCGTCTTCAACGAGATGGCCACGATCGACGAGATCATTCCTCGTGTGCTCGCCATTCCCATTCCTGTCGAGCTGATCGTCGTCGACGACTGCTCGACCGATGGCACTCGAGCGCATCTCCAGGAGATGCAGCGCGAACTCGGATTCACGCTGCTGCTTCAGGAGCGCAATCAGGGCAAGGGAGCCGCGCTGCGACGCGGGTTCTCCGCCGTCACCGGCAACATGGTGGCCATTCAGGACGCCGACCTCGAATACTCGCCCGAGGAGCTTCCCGATCTGGCCGCACTCATCATCGAGGGACGCGCCGACGTCGTCTACGGCTCGCGCTTCCTCGGCCGTCATCGCGTGTTTCTGTTCACGCACTATTTGGGCAACCGGCTCCTGACGCTGCTGACCAACGTGCTCTACAACACGATGCTGACGGACATGGAAACCTGCTACAAGGTCATGCGGCGCGAGGTCCTCAACGGACTCAACCTCGAGTCCAATGGCTTCGGCATCGAGCCGGAAATCACCGCCAAGATCTTCAAGCGCGGATACCGCGTCTACGAAGTCCCCATCAGCTACGATGGGCGCACCTATGAAGAGGGCAAGAAAATCAGCTGGCGCGACGGCGTCGTCGCGCTCTGGGTCCTCTTGAAACATCGCTTCGGACAATAGAAAGTAGGGGCGACGGATGCGTCGGCCCTACGGATCCTCCCCCCTCGAATACGCCAGCAAGATCGCAGCGACCACGTCAGTCCTGCTGATCCTGGCCCTGACGCTCGTCGTCCATCCCGACGTGACGTGGCTGCTGCGTGGCCTGACCGTTGTCGCGCTCGCCGCCGGCTGGTTTCCCTTTGTGTTGCCGTTTCGCGTTGCCGCACCGGCCGGGCAACCTATCTTCTGGCTGTTCGTCGCCGCGGTCTCACCGGCGTTGCTGCGCCTGGTGGCCGGCCGCGAAGGGCCGGTCCTCGACCTCGTCTGGATGGCCGGCCTTGCCGGTTCGCTGCTGCGCACCATGCGGTGGTCACGCTGGACGATGCCGTTTCCCTGGAATGTGCTGATCGGCGGCTGGACGCTCGCCCTGTCGCTGTCGTGGCCGGTGCTCGTCGCTCGCGAGATCGGCTTCCGGCTGTCCGGTTTTCACGATACCGGTGCGATCAACTCGTGGTCGCTGATGCCGGCGCCGCAGGCCGCGGTCTGGATTCTGTACGTCGTGCTCGCACAGCTGATAGGCGCGCTCTGGTTCGAACGAGCCCGGGAGAAAACCGCGGAGGTGCGATCTCCAATCATGCTGAACGGCCTGTGGGCCGGCGCGACGGTCGCAAGCGTCGTCGCGGTCGTGCAGGGAACGCTCAATATGGGTCTGCTCAGTACCGAGTTCTGGGCGTCGCTACGGCGGGCGACCGGAACGATGCTCGACGCCAATTCGTACGGCGCGTGCGCGGCGCTTGCCGCGCCGATCGGCTTCCTCGGTGTGCGGGCGCTCACCCCTCACGCACCCGCGGCCGCTGTCATCGTATTCGCGATCAATCTTGCGGGGATGTGGCTTTCGGGCTCGAGAACCGCGTTGCTCTGCGGTGCGATCGGCACGGCCGCCCTCGTCGTTGGTCTCTGGCGCGAGCGGCGAATCTCTTCTGCGCCGATGACGCGCGTCGCGATTTGGATTCCAGCAGGGTTGCTCGCCGTCCTGGCCATCGTGATGCTGACACCTGCCGCGAGTCCCATCGAGCGTGCCCTCGAGATTCCATCAGGGTGGGCGGGACTCAAGGAACTGTGGAATCGCGGGGGCTACGGACCGATCGCACTGCAGATGACACGCGAGCACCCGCTGACAGGGATTGGGGCGGGCAGCTATCGCATCATCGCGCCCGACTACGGCCGCGCGTTACTCAACGACGCGCTGCCTCCCGACAACGCGCAGAACTGGTGGCGTCATCAGATCGCCGAGCTTGGCGTGCTCGGGGGTGCGCTGATCATCGCGTTCTCAGTGCTCGTCGCGTGGCGGGTGATCGCCGGACGCGAACGCGATCCGGACGTCGCATCGGCATCAACCGTGCGCGGACTTCTGCTCGGTCTCGGTGTCACGTCGTTCTTCGGCATGCCGACGCAGAGTCCACTGGTGTTGTACTGGTTCCTGGCGCTGGTGGCGTGGTTCGCGTGGCTCGTACCCGATCCAACGCCGCAGCGTCCCTCGACGACGCTCGGAACGAGTGCGTCGACGTCGCCGGAGATGCACGACGCGCACGCGCGTGAACCACGAATAGCGTGGATCGTCGCGGCTGCGCTGGCGGTCGCGTACGCCGCTGGACATGTGCTGCTTGCGGCCGGTCCACTGCATCCGGCGCAGCGCGCGCAGCATGCGGGCCGCGACTACATCGTCGGCGCATACCCACCAGAGCCCTTGCCGGAAGGCAACGAGTTCCGGTGGACGGGACGCGAGGCGCGGTTCATCTGGGCGGCAAAGACGCGCTACATGGCAATCCGCCTCTGGGCCCACCACCCGGACATTGCGTCCATGTCCGTTCACGTCACCGTGACCAGCCCATGCGGCGTGCTCTTCGACGAGGACCTTAAATCTGATGCCTCGATCAGCCTGGGGATGGTGCTTCCCGACGGTCAGCGCACCCTCGAGGCCACCGTGCGCGTCTCAAGAACGTGGTCGCCTGCAGATGCTGGCGAGCCTGATGACCGCCAGCTGGGGGTCGGGATTCTGGCTGATTTCTCGACCGATCCGGCCTTTGCTAAGAGTCAATTACGGGCTGTGAAGCTGGCCGGCTGTGGCGGTGGTATATAATTTCTTTTTCTACCAGCCCCGAAGGAGCAGACAGTGAAGGAAGGGATTCACCCGAACTATAAAGAGGTTGAGGTTCGCTGCGCGTGCGGCAACACCTTCAAGACGCGCTCGACGAAACCCGAGCTTCACCTCGAAATCTGCTCCAATTGCCACCCGTTCTTCACCGGCCGCCAGAAGCTGATCGACACGGAAGGCCGCGTCGAACGGTTCACGAAGAAGTTCGGCACGCAGACGTCGGAGCAGCGCAAGACCGCCGCAAAGGCGGTCAAGGTTGCAAAGGCCGCGACCAAGACCACCGGCGCGAAGAAGACCGCCGCGAAGAAGACCGCGACCGCCTAAAACAACAACGCCGGCTGCGCCGCCCGCGACTCGAGCTTCCGGTCGAGTCGCGCGAGGCGGTACTCAGCAGCCTGGCGCCTCGTCACATTCTCATCAACATCCAGCAAGCGGAGCGTAAAGTCGCGCGCCGACACGAAGTCGCGTCGCCGATGCTCGTGATGAACCGCCAGCGCCTCTGACGCTTCGCGTTCGATCGGCCGTGGACATTCGGTGAGGCCGAGCACACGCCGCCACGCATCGGCTGCATCGTCGTACTGACGCAGGCGTCGAGCCACCATTGCGTAGGCGCGCAGTGCTTCAGCGCGAAGGTCTTCGTCGGCGTCGCGGAACTCGATCGCTCGCGCGAAGCTGGACTTCGCTTCCGCCATCATTCCACCACGTTCATACAGACGGCCCATGCCGAGCGCTTCACGCGCAGTGCGAGCGGCAGTGGGACCATCTTCGAGCAACTGCGCGGCGCGTGCCGTGACCAGCGCCAGCGACAGCAGGTCGAGACGATTGTGTTCGAGCACGGCGGCCAGCGGCCGCGGGTCGCCGGCGTGCACGTAGCGGAAGTAGCGCGCAGGAATCTCGAACCCGGCGACGTCACCTTCGCGCACGTAGCCGCACAACTGCTGTTCGAGCGTGCTCAATCGACACGAGGAAGGCGCGTCCTTCTGCTGATCGTTGTAGGGCACGTCCTTTTGGACGTGCCGCCACATACGGCGCGCCGGATGGAGCATGTCGATGTGCGGCATCTCGCCAAACGGCGAGGGCAGCCGATGCAAGGCAAAGCGCGTCTCGATTAATGGCACGTCGAATGACTTGCCGTTGTAGGTGACCACCGTTCCCGCATCCGCGCCGAGCTCGCCCACCGCTTCGAGCAGCGCACGCTCCGCTGTAAAGCTGGAAAGAAAGAACTGCCGGATCCGGAACGTCCCCCCAGCGAACCAGCCACAGCCGACGAGGAACGCATACGTCCCCGCCCCACCAGCAATTCCCGTGGTCTCCAGATCGATGAACAGCAGACGGCTTCCGCACGAGCCGTTGGCGAGGAGCGACAGGCGCGGCCACATCCCATCGGAAGGGGGCAAGCCATCGGCAAGCGCCATCGACCCGTGACGATACCCTGGCACGTACATGCGATCGACGACGAGGTACCGCTGGCCGCTGCGCTCGTGCCACTCGCCGTCGAGCAGCTCGGCGATGGCATCGTCGGCAGCGCCGCGTAGAGGCGGGTCCTGAGACCCGCCAACCGCAGGCGCATCTAAAGATGCGCCTCGCTCATGGACCTTGAGCCCGCCACCAATCACGCCGCGAAGACGATCAGAGAGCGTCGTCATGCGGACAGTGCAGGCGCAGCGTCGGCACCTGCCGTGAGCGCTGTCGAAGGAGTCGAGTGAAGAAGCTCGAGGATGCGAAGCGCGACCCGCTTGGCCATCGGACCGGTGTTGCCGACCGGACCGACACAGGTGGGACACCCGCTCTGACACTCACATCCGGCGATGAGATCGTGCGTGCGACGGCGCAGCTCCTCGTCCATGCGGAACAGCGGCTCGCTAAAGCCAACTCCACCGGGATAGTTGTCGTAGACAAAAATGCGCGGCTCGTCGGACACCGTCACGGGCTGCCCCATGCGCGTGAGGTCCGGCTGTTCGCCCTGTTCTCCGCTGCCGATCGATATCCCGATGTCGTGACGATCGCACATGAGTAGAAGCTGAGCGACCTGGCGCATCGCAAATGAGAGACCGACCACGCCGTCGCGGCGATCGTCGGCCGCATACGGCAATGCCGCCATCACCTCACGTGGGATGGTCAGCCAGTAGGCGGTCGTGTGCATCTCCTGCTCGGGAAGGTCGAGCTCGCCTGAGCCCACGTTCTCGTTCGTGTAAAACTTAATCTTCTTGAACCCAACGACACGCGACGACACGTGCACTTCTCCATGGCAGGCGTGGGGCGGGTCTTGTTGTGTAGACCCGCCGGAACCGCTGGACACGCCAGCCTCAAACGTGTCGAGAACGGTGACCTTCGTGTACGTGATCGCGTCGGTGTAGTAATCGCAGTCGATCTGACGCACGTAGGCCTTGCGCCCTTCGAAGTCCAGCTTCTCTACCTGATACAACGCGGCCTCGACGATGTAGATCGCTTTCTCATGCAGCGTGGACGGCCCGCTGTTGAAGCTGGTCTCACCGATGACATCGGCGCCTTGTGTCGTATCAACGACGACGAAGTTGTCCGACGAGATCGATCGCAGGCTCACCGCGTCCGCTGGATAAGACTCGTTCGTCCATTGCCACACGCCGTCTTCTTGCGCGCCTTCGGCGCGTTGGCTGTCCATCGAGCCCGCGGCACGATGAACGAACCCGCCCTCCTCCAACACGCCAAGAACTTCCTGGAGATTGTGGCGGCCGTACTCTTCGGACGTCGTGAACGGCAGCTCGAACGCCGCGCACTTCACGTGATCGACGAGGATGTGCAGGTTGTCGGGATTGATCAACGCGTGCTCGGGCGATGCGTCGAAGAAATACGACGGATTCCGCACGATGTACTGATCGAGTGGTGCACTGCTTGCGACGAGTACCGCCGCCGAGCGTCCGCTGCGACGGCCCGCACGGCCGGCTCGTTGCCACGTCGCAGCGATGGTGCCGGGATAACCAGCCATCACGCAGGCGTCGAGCGCCCCGATATCGATGCCGAGTTCGAGCGCGTTGGTCGAGATCACCGCCTTCACCGTGCCCTCGCGGAGCCCCTTCTCGATCTCGCGCCGCCGCTGCGGCAGGTAGCCACCGCGATAGCCGCGAATCTGATCACCGGTCCCCGGCGGACCTTCGAAATCGTCCTTCAGGTACGTCGTCAGGATTTCGGTCGACAGCCGGCTCTGCGCGAACACGATGATCTGTAAC
>JBKPRH010000129.1:0-7992 GCA_046765795.1 Acidobacteriota bacterium
ATGCGGAGTCGTCCCGGCCGCTCTGTCACGAGCATGCGCCCATCGGGCAGCCACGTCATGCTCCAGGGGTTCACGAGACCTTCGGTCACGGTGACGACATTGAATGCGACGTTGAGTTTCTGCTCGGGCACGCGATGCTGCCCGGCGAAGACAGGCTTCTGATTTGGCGCGTTCGGTGGGCGCTGGTTCAGCCCATCTTCGGGACCGCCTCCGGGAGGTCCGAAACCACGGCCGCCGCCACGGCCACCGGGTGCGGCCGCCGGTGCGCCTGGTGGCGCAGCAGGCTGCTGCGCCGCGAGGTAAAGAGTAGAACCAAGCACGAGTGCAACAGCTGTTGACATTACGGTCTTCTTCATCGGCTTCTCCGGTTTTAATTGCTTGATTCTACGATCTTTGATTTTCGAATCGTTGTTGATTCAGGATTCTCGATTGTCGATTGGCTGGCGATGTCGCCCGCGGGACAATCAATGCTCAACAATCACCAATCAACAACGAATCACCAATCAAAGATCGATAAATCAACAATTCAGTACCGTCGTTTCAGCTGACGCATCAGATCGAACTTGGCGGTATCGGCCACCGCCATCACCGCCATCACGCCGGCCTGCACAGGATCGCTGACGACGAGATCTGCGGCATCAGGCACGCTGCCAGCCATGTTGAGCGAGATCACCGGCAGACCGCTCGCGCGGACTTCTTCGACCGCTGTTGCGATGTCGCCACCCATCAACGCGCCGGCGAGGACCAGCATCTTCACGCGCGGCAGTCGCGCTGTGGCGCGGACCGCAGCCGCCAGTTCCTTCTCGCCGACCAGTGGAATCGTGTCCACCGAGATACGTTCGCCACGGATGTTATGGCGATCGGCTTCCGTGATCGCGCCCATCGCGACCTGACCCACCTGCGCCCCACCGCCCATCACGATGATGCGCTTGCCGTAGATGCGGGAGAACGATGGTGTTTCGCTGACGTCCTCGACGCCGGGGACCGCGCGCAAGTCGGTCATGGCGCTAGAGAAGTCCTCGTCTGGCAGGGTGAACTCGAAGTAGATGCCGACCGATGGCCTGCCCGGGTGAATGTCCACGTAGGTGATGTTGGCCTGATGGTCCGCCAGAACCTTGGTCAAGGCCGACAACATACCGGGCCGATCAGCCAGGCTGCAGAGGATCGCGTGCGCACTCATGAGACGTTGAATCATATAATCCCACGCACCATGAACCGACAGCTTCTCTTCGCCGCGTGTCTCGTGGCCGCGCTCCTTCCGCGCGCCGCTGCCGCGCAGGGACAACCCACTATGTACGGAATATCCATCAAGGCCGACCAGGCTAAGACGATTGCCGCTGCCGCTGTTGCGGAGGCGCGTAAGAATCAGTGGACGATGGCGATCGCCATCGTCGACATCTCGGGTGATCTCGTGTACTTCGAGCGCATGGACGACACGCAAGTGGGCAGCGTGGATATCGCCCAGGCCAAAGCGCGCTCGGCGGCCAGATTCAAGCGGCCGACGAAGGCGTTTCAGGACGCGCTAGCAGCGGGGGGTGAGGGCTGGCGCATTCTGTCGCTCGAGGGTGCGGTCGCGGTCGAGGGCGGTATCCCGCTCATGTCCGGCGGCAAGATCGTCGGCGCCATCGGCGCCTCCGGCGGCACCAGTCAGCAGGATGGTGTCACTGCGTCGGCCGGCGCAGCCACGTTGAAGTAGTTTCACGCGTAGGGCGGGTCCTCTCGATACGGACAGACGTAGGGCGGGTCCTGTTCTTTGGACCCGCCGGAAGGATCGCATCATGAAGCGCATCGCTCTCCTCGTCGTTGCGTTGGCGTCATTGAGCGTGGGTGTCGCCGGGCAATCCGGCACCAAGAACGGCGAGTGGCCGACCTACGGCGGCGATCTTGGCAACACGAAGTACGCGCCGCTCGATCAGATCACCGCCGCGAATTTCAACTCGCTCGAAATCGCCTGGCGGTTCAAGACCGACAACCTCGGTCCCCGACCTGAGTTCCAGTTCGAGGGCACGCCGTTAATGGTGAAGGGCGTGGTCTACTCGACGGCGGGGACCAGACGCGCGGTCATCGCCCTGGATGCGGCAACCGGCGAGCAGTTGTGGATGCACAGCGAGAACGAAGGCGCGCGCGGCGCCGCCGCGCCGCGGCAGCTCTCAGGCCGCGGACTCGCGTACTGGAGCGATGGCAAGGAAGAACGCATCCTCTACGTCACACCAGGTTATCAGCTCGTCGCGCTGGACGCGAAGACCGGCAATCGCATCCCGTCCTTCGGCGCGAACGGGATCGTCGATCTGAAGCAGAACAACGATCAGACGATCGATCCGCTGTCAGGCGAGATCGGTCTTCATGCGACGCCGGTCGTCGCGCGCAACGTGGTGATCGTTGGCGCGGCGCATCGGTCGGGCGGCGTGCCGACCGGCAAGACGAATGTCAAAGGCTACGTACGCGGCTTCGACGTGCGCACCGGGAAGCGCCTGTGGATCTTCCACACGATTCCGGAACCGGGTGAGTTCGGCAACGAGACATGGGACAAGGACTCGTGGGTCTACACGGGCAATGCCGGTGTCTGGGCACAGATGAGTGTCGACGAGCAACTCGGGCTCGCGTATCTGCCGGTGGAGTCGGCGACCGGCGATTACTTTGGTGGTCCTCGGCCTGGGAACGGTCTCTTCGGCGAAACGCTCGTCGCGGTCGATCTGCAGACTGGCAAGCGCAAGTGGCACTACCAGCTGGTTCATCACGGCATCTGGGACATGGACATTCCGTGCGCCCCGATCCTGCTCGATGTGACGATCGATGGGAAAACGATCAAAGCGGTCGCGCAACCGACAAAGCAGGCATTCCTCTACGTCTTCAATCGCGAGACCGGCCAGCCGATCTGGCCGATCGTCGAGCGGCCGGTCGAGAAGGGCACGGTGCCAGGTGAGTGGTACTCACCGACGCAACCGATTCCGACCAAGCCGCGTGCGTACGAGACACAAGGCCTGGTCGTCGACGATCTGATCAACTTCACGCCGGAGCTGCGCGCCGAGGCCGAGAAGATCGTGTCGCGCTACAAGCTCGGTCCGGTGTTCACGCCGCCTGTTGTGAGTACGCTTCCGGGCCCGCTCGCCACGCTTGCCATCGCGACCGCGGGCGGCGGCACCAACTGGCCCGGCGGCTCTTTCGACCCCGAAACACAAATCCTGTACGTGAACTCGGCCAAGACGCTCAGTCTGCTCGGCCTCGTGCCGCCGCGCGATCCGACCAAGAACGATCTCGCGTACGTGCAGGGCAATGCCGAGACGGGCGCGCGAACGACCGGCGGATCCGGTGCGAACGCCGGCCCCGGCGGTGGCGGCGAGGGCGCCGGTGCCCCGCAGGCACCGACAGTTCGTGGTCTGCCGCTCGTGAAACCGCCCTACGGTCAAATCAGCGCGATTGACATGAAGCGAGGAGAGATCCTCTGGCAGATCGCGCACGGCGAGACGCCCGACAACGTGCGCAACAACCCGGCGTTGAAGGGTCTGACGATTCCGCGCACCGGGCGCACGGGGTATGTGGGTTCGCTCGTGACGAAGACGCTGCTCATCTCGGGTGAAGCCGGATTCGGCCCGACGCCTTCTGGTGCACGCGGCGCAATGCTGCGCGCCTACGACAAGGCGAGCGGCAAGGAAGTCGGCGCCGTCTATATGCCCGCACCACAGAGCGGCTCGCCGATGACCTACATGCTGAACGGTCGTCAGTACATCGTCCTTGCGGTGAGTGGTGCCGGCTACAGCGGAGAGCTGATCGCGTTCCGATTGCCGAATAACTAACCACCAACCACCAACCGCGAACCACGAACCGACCTTGGTGTTGACAGCCGACACCAAGGTCCGTTAGTGTCGCCATTCGACACCATGGCGCGATCTCCCATTCCCGATCTTCTCCCGGGCACGCTCGATCTGCTCATTCTTCGGACGCTGCAGAACGACTCTCTGCACGGCTGGGCGATCTCGGAGCGTATCCAGCAGATCTCGCAGGACGTTCTGCAGATCAACCAGGGTTCGTTGTATCCGGCGCTCCATCGTCTCGAGCATCAGGGGTGGATCGAGGCCGAGTGGGCCGTCTCGGAACTCGGCCGACGGGCCAAGTACTACAAGCTGACGCCGTCCGGCCGCCGTCAGTTGGCGGTTGAAGCGAGCGAGTGGGAGCGTATGGCCACGGCCATCGGCCGCGTGATGAAGCTCGCATGACTCTGCGCGATCTGCTGCTGCGTGTCCGCGCGCTCGTGTCCCCGCGTCGCGTTGAACGGGAGCTCGACGAAGAGCTGGCGTTTCACATCGAGCGTGAAACGCACAAGCACGTCGCCAATGGCCTGAGCCCTGCCGACGCTCGTGCGCGAGCGGTCGCGCGTTTCGGTTCGCTGACTCTTGCCGCCGACGAGTGCCGTGATGCTCGTGGCATCGGTCTCGTTGAGGACCTGACGCGCGACGTCATCTATGCGATCCGCGCGTTCCGCCGCGCGCCACTCGCGGCCATCACGATCATCGCGACCGTCGCGCTCGGCCTCGGGCTGGTGACCAGCGTGTTCACCATCTACAACTCCATTGTGTTTCGCGCTGATGCCGTACGGAACCCTGGCGAGCTGTTTGCCGTCGAGCCCCTTCTGCCGTTGAGCGGGGAGCCAGTGCCACTCACACGCGCCGACTACGAGGCGATGCGACGTGAGACCAACGTCTTCACCGATGCCGGGGCGATGCTGAGCGCAGCGGTGTCCAACGTGTCGCGCATCGACGGACGCCCCGCGATCGGGGTCCTGGTCAGTGGGGACTTCTTCCGAATGCTTGGCGTTCACGCAGCACTCGGCCGGCCGCTTGGGCCGGAAGACGATGCGAGGTTCGCCGGGCGTCCCGTGATCGTGCTCAGTCATGCGGGCTGGCGCAACCTTTTCGATGCCGATCCAGGAATTATCGGTCGCCGCGTCACCATCAACAACTCACCAGTCGACATCGTCGGCGTGATGCCGGACGGCTTTCGAGGTCTCAGCCTCACCACACCCGCATATTGGGCGCCGCTGGCGTCCGCCGCACAGTTCCGCGACGTCTTCGCGGGGCGCGAAGACACGATGGCGGTCGATGTCGTCGGGCGATTGAGGCGGGACCTGTCGCCGGAGGCCGCGGGCGCTTCGCTCGGCGCGTGGTTGGCGCGCGCACGGGAGGGGCGCATCGGTACGAACGCCTCGGACGGCGGCATCCGCGTGACGCTGACACCGCGGCAAGGCACGGTTCCGGATCCCGCGCTCGACGCGTTGGCGGCGTTCGCGCCGCTGTTCGTCGCGTTTGCACTCATTCTGTTGATCGGCTGCGCCAACGTCGCCAACCTGCTGCTCGCGCGCAGTCTTGCGCGCCATCGGGAGATCGGCGTTCGGTTGTCGCTCGGGGCATCGCGCCGGCGCATCATCCGTCAACTGCTCACCGAGAGCTTCCTGCTGTCGCTCGCGGCAGCGGCAGGCGGACTTGTCGTGTCGCGGATGGTTCTCGAAGGTCTGCTGACGGCCGCGATCTCCCTGCCGCCTCCACAGGTCGTGCAGCTGATCGGCTTGATGAACCTGACCGTGCCGGCCCCGGATTGGCGCGTGGTACTCTTCGTCGCCACGCTGGCGACGATGTCAGCCGTGTTCTTCGGGCTCGCTCCGGCGCTTCAAGCCACGCGCCTGGATCTCGTGCGCACGATGCGCGGCGACATTACCAAGGACGCACGTCCCGGCCGCGCACGGCATGCGCTGATCTCGCTCCAGGTCGGCGCATCGGCCGTCCTCCTGATTTGTGCCGTCATCTTCCTGCGCGGCGCGATGACCGCGTCAACCGAGCCCCTGACCATCCGTACGAAGGACACGGTGAGAGTGTCGGTCGCCAACGAGCCGCGCCGTGCGGCGCTCGTGCAGGCCGTGTTCGCCGAGCCCTCCGTCACCCTGGTCTCGTCTTCGTCACCGCCGACCGAGGCGACGATCGAGACGGACACCTCGAAGCGGGTGTCAGTCCAGCAGCTGGCGGTGTCGTCCGTCTACTTCGATGTGCTCGGCATCGAGATCGTACGCGGACGCGCGTTCACCCCGGCGGAACGCAGCGCCGACGCGGGAGTTGTCGTCGTCGCGGAAACCGTCGCGCGCCAGCTCTGGCCGAATGGCGACAGCCTCGGACAACAGATGCGCGTCGAGCCTCGGAAGCCAGCCTCGCAAGGCGGCGGAGTGTTGCCGTCGCGCACGATGACGGTTATCGGTATCGCACGTGATCCGCGACGCAAGGTGGGGATGTCGTACCTCGAGACCTTCCGCGGCATCTACCTGCCTTCGAGTCTCGAGACGCCAGGGACGTGGCTGATGCTGCGCGTCCGCGGCAACCCCGACGAAGTGCGTCAGGCGCTGCTCGATCGACTCACGCTCGTCGATCCCGCCGTCAACAACATCATCACCCTGGACGGACTCGCGACACAGCAGAGCGAGGTCCTGCGGATCTGCTTCTGGGTGACCGTGGTCCTGGCAGTGCTCGCGCTCGCACTGACCGTGTCGGGTCTCTTCAGCGTGCTGTCCTACGTCGTCGAGCAGCAGGCCAAGGACATCGGTGTGCGCATGGCACTCGGGGCCGCAGGGAAGAACGTCGTGCAACTGATTCTCCTGCAATCGCTGCGTCCCGTTGGCGTCGGTCTCGCGGCCGGTGCCGGCCTTGCCGCGGCGCTGTCCATCCTCTTGCTCGCGTTGCCTGGCGCAGCGGAGCTTGGCGAATGGGTGCACGTCCTCGATCCGGTGGCGTATGGCGTGAGCGTCATGACTATTGTCACATCATGCGCGCTCGCCGTATCCGTTCCCGCACTGCGCGCCGTGCGCATTGATCCAATCGCGACGCTCAGAAAAGACTAGGCACAATGCGCGTCCTTGTCACTGGCGGGAGCGGCCGGCTCGGACGCGTGCTGAGTCCGCTCCTTTCGGCCGCCGGGCATGACGTCCGCATCTTGAGCCGAGTCCAACGAACAGGACCCGGCCTACGTCAGTCTTGTATCGTCGGGGATCTCACAACTGGCGTCGGTTTGTCCGAAAGTGTCGCCGGGATCGACGTCATCGTCCACGCGGCGAGCAACTCGCGGAACGCGGGTGCGGTTGATGTGGAGGGTACGCAACGTCTGATCGACGTTGCCCGGACCGCCGGCGTCAAGCACCTGCTGTACGTGTCGATCGTCGGTGTCGATCGCATCCCGTTCGCGTACTACCAGCGCAAGCTGGAGGTCGAGCGAATGATTGCGGAGAGCGGCGTGCCGTTTTCGATTCTCCGCGCGACGCAGTTTCACTCCTTCGTCGCCGTTCTGCTCAGCGAAGCGGCGAAATATCCTTTCATGATGCCGATCCCATCCGGCTTCTTTGTGCAGAGTGTCGCGGTCGAAGAAGTGGCCGCCCGTCTGTGCCGAGCAATCGATGACGGACCATGCGGAAGGCTGCGTGATTTCGGCGGCCCAGAAGTGCTCCCGGTTGAAGAGGTCGCGGAAGCGTGGATCCAGCAGCCCCCTCTCTACGTGGCACTACGGGCGATTCCGATCTATCTGCCAGGAAAGGTCGCTGAGGCGTTTCGCGCCGGCTACAACACCTGTCCCGATGGAGAACGCGGCACCGAAACGTGGCGCGAGTGGCTGAAGCGTTCGAGGGACTAGGGCAACGTGTCGTTACAGTCGAAAGATTCTTGACAGCGGGAGGGATAGGCCCGGCAGCAGTGGCGTCGTGAGCGTATCGCCAGCTTCCGCGCGCAACTCGTTCGGCCGCTCGAAGCCTTTCGCGCCGCGAAGGTACACGCGAATCACATCGATCTCAGGATCGACGACCCAATATTCCGATACGCTCGAACGCTCGTAGAGTCGGCGCTTGATTGTCTCGTCGCGCTTTCGAGTCCCTATTGACCCGATCTCGATGACCAGCTCTGGAGCGCCCTTCACGTTCGCGTCCGTGAGGATCTTCGAGGCCCGCTCGTTCGACATGTAGAGCAAATC
>JBKPRH010000130.1:0-19238 GCA_046765795.1 Acidobacteriota bacterium
GGATATGGGTCAGCAAGACGGTGTCCACCTGATCTGCGCGATAGCCGCTGGCCGCCAGGTTAGCCAGCAGCAGACCGCTCGATGCGCCGAACAACTCGCCCGCCCCAGTATCGACCAGCACCAAGTGCGAACCGGTGTTGATGAGAAATGCGTTAATGGAAATCGCCACTGGTTCGGACTCGTGATTCGCACTCAGCTCCGATTGCACGACCTTGCGGTCGCTCATGATCTCGTCAAGCTGACGGGGCGCTATGCCGTCTGACAACACAGTGACCTCAAACGCCCCCAGTGTTCCTCTGTAGAACCCGGGAGCTTGCTGGGTCGAGCGTGTGTGCTGTCTGGCGGCGACCTGTGGCGCCGAGCCACTCCCGAGGCCAAATAGCGCGAATGCCAGTAACGCTTGCGCAACTCTTGTCATACGACCGCTCCGTAGTCTTCGCCGTGTTGGTCACTGCCAGACGGAACGCCATGACTGACAGTGACCTTGGCGTGGCGGCATGCCCTCGTCCTAATCGAGGTTCAAGTGGTTCTTGATCTCGGCGTTGACCTGACGGAGCGCTGCCTGTGTGCCTGGGATGTCGTGGACACCGTTCAGCAGAACGAAGTCATGGATCATCCCGTTGTATCGGACGGCGATCACGTCGACGCCGGCCTCTTTGAGCTTGCGGGCGTAGGCTTCCCCCTCGTCACGCAGCGGATCGTTCTCCGCCGTGATGACGAGCGCCGGCGGCATGCCACGCAACTGCTCGATGGTTGCCTGAAGCGGCGCGGCATACCGCTCCTTCCGAGTCTTGGCGTCCGGCGCGTAGATGTTCCAGCCGAACTGCATGAACGCGCGCGCCAGGAACCGTCCGGTATCAAAGGCTCGGTAGGACTCGGTGTCGAAGTTCGTATCGGTGGCTGGGATCAGCAGCACCTGAAAGCCGATCTTCGGCCCACCACGATCCTTCGCCATCATGGCCAGCACCGTCGACATGTCGCCGCCGACCGAGTTGCCGGCGACGGCAATGCGACTCCCGTCGACGCCGATCTCCCCGCCGTGCGTAGCAACCCATTTGGCAGCCGCGTAGATCTCTTCGATCTGCGTTGGATAGATCGCATCCGGGATCGGGGTGTATTCGGGAAAGACCGCCGCGGCGCCTGTGCCGACCACGAGATCGCGGACGAGCCGCTTATGGTTCTCGAAATTGCCGGCGATCCACACGCCACCGTGAACGAACAGGATGACAGGGGGCGTGCCCTGCACATGCTCCGGCTTCACGATGTAGAGCTTTACCCGCCGGTTATTCTCGGAGACAGTTTTCTCCGAGATCGTCACGCCAGAAACGTCGACCGGCGTCTTCGACTGCAGTCCAGTCAGTGTGGCTCGCACTTCTGGTCCCGGCTTTTCCCAAAACGGACTCGGATCCGTGTTCACCTCCGCAAGAAAGGATCGGATCCCGGGATCGATGTTGGGGTCTCTCGCCGCGTCGGTGGCTGTCATTACTGCTTGAGTCATGGCGATTGTTGCTCCTGCGAAAACGGCCAAGGTTGAAATGGGTCTCATGATTGATACCTCGTCATTCATTCGCCGCCGCGCACGATTCGAATCTAACCGTCGCGGGGAGCCGGTGCATGTCCGATGCACCGAAGACTGGAACATTCGACCGAGTTCTTTGCGGGTGGACGAGCCCCAGGGTCAGGCTCCCGTCGACTCTTACAAGTCAGCGCGATAGCGGGTCGGGGTCGAGCCCACGATGCGGCGGAACACCTTCGAGAAGTGACCCGCGTCGGCGAACCCGAGAAGGACGGCAACATCGAGCGCTGAGAGTCTGCGGTTTCTCAGCAAGCGCTTCGCGCGCTCGATACGCTGCGCGAGCATGTATTGATGGGGACTCTGTCCGGTGCTCTGACGGAACAACTGGGCGAAGTAGTGCGGGCTCATGCCCACAAGCGCGGCAAGATCTGCAAGGTGCACATCCTGATCGAGGTGCGTCCGAATATAGTCGAGCACCAGACGCAGGCGATAGCTGGGTAGGCCTCCGCTGTAGTGCCTCGGTTCGTGCGTCGGCACGCCGTAGCGCCGTGCCAGGTAGACGGCAAATGCCAGCCCCAGCGATTCACCGTAAATCCGGCCGGCTGGTGACCCGTCTTCCAAGTCGTCTTTGAGGGCGAGCATCAATGAGGCGATGTGTCGATCCTTGAATATCCAACGCTCCAAGATTTCGAAGTCCGCTCGATGGGCCGTCTCCTCGAACGCCCTCGCAAGTACCGATGGTTCCACCGTCAAAATGATCCTATTCGTGGGCCGATCCCACTCGAGATGGTCCCGCGTGCCCGCGGGCAACAAGTAGATATCGCCGGGTGCGTACTGAGCTCTGCACTTTCGACCGCCAGTCGTCCAGTGGAGGCTCGTGCAGCCGCTGGTGACGAGGCTCGCCATGTGCGTCGGGTGCTCATGCTGAGGGACGTGGCACGGAGGGACATCGTGGAAGACGTTCAGCGTGAAGCCGTCCCAGCAAACAACTTCACTCGACAGTGTCGAGTCTACCGGGAGCAGAGGCACTCCACAGCCGTCTCTGATGACTTCAACGACGACTCCAGGTGAGGTGCCTTCGCGGGGCATGGGTCAAACCCTCACGCTACGCCTGCGCGCGCTACGGTTCAAGACGCGCGCGGACGAACTCGGCGTTGACAGCCCGCTGACCCGGGGATGTGGGGCAGATTACGTGGCCTACCACCCCGATCTAGCCAACCACCAGCCGGTATCCGTCGCCGTACGCCTTGCGGATGTAGATGGGATGACGTGGATCGGGCTCGAGCTTGTGACGAAGCCTGAAGATGAAGTTGTCCACCGTGCGCGTGAGCGGCGCGTCTGAGTAGCCCCACACCAGGTGCAGCAGTTCGTCGCGAGTCACCACGTGACCGGCCCGCTCGGCGAGGCATTGCAGGATCTCGAACTCGCGGTCGGTCAGCTCCACGCGGCGCGCGCCGCAGTACGCCTCGAGGCGTCTGAAATCGATGACGGTGTCGCCAAGGCGCAGCTGATCGATCGGTGGCTTGGTCCGTCGCAGCACCGCGTGCACGCGGGCGAGCAGTTCATCAAGCGCGAACGGCTTCGTCACGTAGTCGTCAGCGCCCAGCGTCAATCCGCGGATGCGGTCTTCTTTCTGCGCGCGAGCCGACACGATGATCACCGGGACGCGTGTCGGACTTTCATTGAGCGACTTGCAGATGTCGAAGCCGTCGGCACCGTGCGGCAGCATCAGATCGAGGAGGAGCAGATCCGGTGTGAACTTTCTGACGGAGGCGAGCGCGTCGCGGCCGTTGTCACACGTCTCGACCACGAACCCTTCGAACTCCAGATTGTCCCGGAGCAGGCGCGCGATCGCCTTGTCGTCTTCGATGATCAGGATGCGTTTGGCCGTCTGCATACCTTCACGCTCACGCCGTTCGACGCCGCCCGATCGGCAGCGTCACATCGACTTCGGTTCCCGTGCCCACCGTACTGCGCACTTCGATCCGGCCTCCATGGCTCTCGACAATGCGTTTCGCAATCGGCAGGCCGAGGCCGCTGCCGCTCACGGTGACGTTGCCGCCACGATAGAAGCGTTCGAAGACACGCGAGAGATCCTTATTGGCAATACCGGCTCCGCGATCCTGCACGGTCAATGTCACGGTGTTGCCGTTGGCCCTGCCCCTCACGGCCAGATGCTTCTCGTTGGTCGAGTACTTGATCGCGTTGTCCACGATGTTGTCGAGCGCCTGAATCATGGCGTGCCGGTCCACACAGATCTGCGGGAGATCGGGCGGCACGTCGATGACGAGATCGAATCGGTTGTTGGCCAACACCGGCCGCAACGCCTGCAGCGCGTCCTCGACGAGATCGGCAGGCTCGACGTCGGCGAGCTCGGTGGTCGAGGAGGCAGCGGCGCTGCTGTATCGCGCGTAGGTCAGCAGGTTGTCGATCGAGTTGCCGAGACGCGACGCCTCCACCGAGAGCAGGCCGGCGTACTCCTGCACCGTCTTCTGCGAACTGTAGCGGCCGTTGGCCAGCGTGTCGCCGACGAGCCGGATGGATGCGACGGGTGTCTTCAGTTCGTGAGTCACCGCGGCGACGAAATCAGATTTCATCGACGCCAACGCGGCGCTCGCTCGATCGGCGCGAACTGTCAGGACCAGCGCCAGCAAGCTCGCACCAGCGGCGATCGAAATCAGGAAGAACATCCGCCGTGCGCCCTGCAGCGTCGCGAGGAGTGTGTGATCAGGCAGCGACCGCACGTGCACCGTCCACTCGCGCACTCGGGTCGGGCGCGACGAGATCGACTTCACGAGCGCGGGATCGATAAAGAGCAGTTTGAATTGCGTGTGCAGATCGCCGGTATCGTCGTGCGTGACCGGTGCCGCTTTTGTCACGACCAGGCCCTCGTCGTCCGACACCGCGATCGAGAGACCGTCACGCCCGCCGCCGATCTTCGCGACCTGATCCAGTATCGGATCGAAGTACTGCGCGCGCAGCCACTCCTCGTTCACAGTGAACGCCATGAATCCGAGGAGCGCATGGGAAGGGGCAGACGCGAAGAGCGCGTGCGCGACGATCTGATAAGGCCTTCCGTCGACGGGCCGCTCCAGCATGATGAACGGCGACGCCGCGTCGGCATGCTTCCGCACCGCGGCGACCAACGCCGTCAGCGCAGGCGGATCGCGGAGCAGCACCACCGGGAATGGGTCATCTGAGGATGGACGCGTCTCCCATGGCGGCGGGCGATCCGCGCGGTTGAACACGTAGGTCGCTCCCTCGTCTCGAGTACCGTCGTTCTTCCAGAGCACGAACGACTCGGGATACGGGAACCGCGCGAACGTACGCGCCGCAACCTGGAACATGCTGTACGGTGGATCTTCGTCAAGGTTGGCGGTATTGAACGGAACGATCGCCGTGATCCAGGCGCCTTTCATGTCGGCGCTCAGCGCCGCGCGCACGAGCGCCAGCGCCTCGTTCGCGCGCCGCTCGACGAGCAGGTTCGTGCCACTCCTCCACTCTCGTGTGGCCACGTAGCCAAACCACACGAGCGCCATCGTCGCCGCGAACATCGCGACCACGAACGTCATGACGATGGGGAGGCGCACCTGCCCGCCCTTCGTCGTGGTGAACGCGAATCTGTCGCGCCAGCCGGCCCCCCTCATCGAAGGATCTCGCGCTCGCGATAGTAACGGGCGGCACCCGCGTGCAGCGGGATCGGCGTGGCGGGTGCCTGCTCGGGATCGATAAGGGCTGCTTCCCCGTGCGCGCGCGCCATCGCCGGTAACTGCGCGAAGAACTCGCGCGTCAGGTTGTAGACGAGATCCTCGGGCAGATCGCTGCGGCAGACGAGCAACCACTCCGAGCCGAGCGTCTCCGTCGGCTCGTCCTGTCCCGAGAGTTGGTTCGCGGCGACGGTGACCGGTTTGAGGAACGGATAGCTGCCGCGCAGTTGGTTGATGACGGTGCGTCCAATGGGCAGCAGACGCAGTGGAACCGTCTCACTGAGCTCCCGCGCCGCGGACAGCATCACGGGGTTCGCACTGAACACCGCATCGATCTCACCCGAACCGAGCTTCGGCACCAGGTTGTAGGTGGACTCGAATGTCGGCTGCACGTCGGCGTAGCTCATGCCGTGTGCGCTGAGCAGAATCCGCGTGGAGAACTCGCCCGAGGTCCCCCGGAGGATGACGCCGACGCGCCGGCCCTTCAGATCCTTGATCGACCGGAACGGACTATCGCGCCGGACCAGCACGTAGAGGTTGTTCACCCACAACACCGCGATCGCGCGCAGGTTCTTGTGCGGATACTGGTTGCGCTCGATGCCGCGGCGATACGCCAGGTACACGACGTCGGACTGGGCCAGCCCCAACTGCCCTTTCCCGCCATCGACCGCTGACACGACGACGACACCACCTGCCGCCGTCTGCAGGTCGATGTGGGTCTGCGGGAGCGCGGTGTTGAAGCGCTTAATCAGATCGTTGGTGAACTCCGCCGCGATGCCGGACCACAGGGTGAGTTGCTGCGACTGGGGCGCCGCCGCTCCCGACGAGCAGCCCGCGCCGCTGACGAGGGCACACATCGCCAGAACGACCGCCGCAATGTCTAGACGAGGAGCGGATCGGAATCGGGATGACGACGTGGTCATGGATCTTCCCGCGGGGACGAGGCGGGATTATATGAGAGCTGAACGGGTTCCCGGGAGAAATGACAATTGATGACAAATGCGGAGGGTGCAGCCCGACTGCCGGCCCGACATAATTCGCGCGCAAAGGAGCTTTCATGCGGAAAACGCTGATCTGGGCCGCGTTCATCGTGGCAAGCGGATGGGTCGCGCTGGCACAGGGCGGCGGCCAGCAGGCACCGGCGGCCGGGGGCGGGCGGCAGGGCGGTGAAGGCCGGACCGTCATCCTCGAGCAGGCACCGAAAGACCATTCGATCGCCATTCCCAAGGACAAGCTCGCGCAGCACTTGAAGGACATGGATGCGAAGAAGCTCCAGACGCTTCGCATGATCGAAGGCGGCAAGTACAACGTGAACATCCGGCGCATCACTGCCGCTGAGACCGGGCTCGTGCACCCCATCACCGCAGACCTGTGGGTCGTACTCGAAGGCGGCGGAACGCTGACGACCGGCGGCGTGCTCGAGAACGGCAAGATCCTCGGCGGTCAGACCCGCAAGATCAAAGTGGGCGACGTCGTCTACATTCCGTCGGGACTGCCCCACGGCGTCAGCGGCGTGGACACCAACATCACGTGGCTCAACGTGCGATGGGACACGGACTGGCCGCCGGATGCTCCGATGGGCGCCGGCACGCTGAACGGCATCCTCGGACGCGCGGCCGGTGCGCGGGCCGGAGCACCAGGCGGCGTACGCGAAGGCGCGGTAGAGGCGCGCGCGGCGCAAGCCGGTGCGGCTGGTCCCGGCGCGACTGCGCCACCAGCAGCTCGTGGTCCTGCGCTCCCACCCGGAAGCCAGCAGGTCTTGCCCTACAGCTACGGGGGTAGCGGCGAGCTGTACTTCTCGAAGGAACAACTCGATCAGATCATGGCCGGCATGCGGCTCAAGAAATCGACCAACACGCGGCTGATCGAAGGCGGGCGTTACAACGTGAACCTGCGATGGAACGGCAATCCCACCGTGGAGCTGCACGAGCAGACCATCGACACGTGGTACGTGCTCGCAGGTGGCGCAACAGTGAACACGGGATATCAGGTCAAGGACGGCGCGCGCGTACCCAACACGGGTGTGTCAGTCGTGAGCAAGCCGGGCGACGTGTTCTTCCACCCGTCGAACTTCTATCACGGCTTCAGTGAAGTCACGCCCGACATCTTCTGGTTGAACATCCGCTGGGACGACAACTATGCGAAGTGATCGTGTCGTCGGTGTCGTAACTGCTCTCGTCGCGGTGACGGCGGCGGTCGCGTTGCTCTCGGACATCGGCGCGCAGGCGCAATCGTCCTCCGCGAAGCGATTCCCCGTGTTCGAAGTGGATGCGTCGTGGCCGCCGAAGCTGCCCAACAACTGGGTGCTTGGACAAACGCCAGGCGTGGCCGTCGACAGCCACGATCACATCTGGGTCCTGCATCGACCGCGCACCGTGGCCGACGCGCAGCGCGCGCAGGCCGCACCACCGCTGCTCGAGTTCGATGCCGACGGGAAGTTTCTGCGCGCATGGGGCGGACCCGGCACCGGGTTCGACTGGCCCGACAGCGAGCACGGCGTCTTCGTCGACGACAAGGACAACGTCTGGATCGGCGGCAGCAGTCCCACGTCAACGTCGCTGACCAAGCGCTCCGACGACATGCTGCTGAAGTTCACGAAGGACGGAAAGTTCTTGATGCAGATCGGCGGGCCCGACAAGAGCGGCGGGAACGCAGATACGAAGAGCGTCAACAAGCCCGCCGACGCCTTCGTCCATCAGAAGACCAACGAGCTGTACATCGCCGACGGGTACGGGAACCGCCGTGTGTTGGTACTCGACGCCAGCACCGGTGCGTTCAAGCGCATGTGGGGTGCGTTCGGAAACGCACCAGTCGATGCGCAGCCCGCCGCTGCGGGGCGCGGCGCGGCTGGGTTCGATGCCGATGGCCCTGGCCCGCAGCAGTTCGGCGGCCCAGTGCACTCGGTGAAAGTGTCGAACGACGATCTCGTCTACGTCGCTGACCGGCAGAATCGACGCCTGCAGGTGTTCTCGCCTGCCGGGAAGTACATCTCGCAGACGTTCATCAACCGCACGGGACCAGCGAATGGCTCGGTGGCGGGCATCGCGTTCTCACCCGACCGCGCACAGCAGTTCATGTATCTCGCCGACTACGGCAACTCGCACATCGTCGTGATGGATCGCAAGAGCCTCGAGATCCTCTATCAGTTCGGTACGCGGAGTGCCTCGGCCGGCGACTTCCAGGGCGCGCATCATCTGGCAGCGAACTCAAAGGGCGATCTCGTCGTGGTGGAAGTCGCTCCGGGAAATCGCGTCCAGCGTTTCCGCTTCAAGGGGTTCTCGAACACGTTGCCGCCTAATGCGCTGACGCCCGCGCAACTCGCCGCGACGCCGGTCGCGCCGAATCAGGCCGCCCCCGCGGCGACGAGTCCGGCTCCGCCTGCGTCATCTCAAGGCGCGCGTTCGGGCAGCTTTCCGCCACCCGGTCAAGCACGCGGCGGCTATCCGCCGTGGACGAGCACGATGGCGAATCCCTATAAGGTGATTCCGAATTGGCCGCAGCTTGGCGACATCAAGCCAGGCGCTGCGATTGGAATCATTCCCGATGGCAAGGGCGGCACGTGGCTGCATCATCGATCGGAGCCGCCGATCCTGCACATCGATGCATCAGGCAAAGTCGACCGTCGCTTCGGCAACGGCATGTTCGTGCAAGCGCACGGATTCTGTCAGGACCGCGACGGCAACTTCTGGGCAGGCGACAGCGGACCGTTCGCCGACAATCCGTCGACGAAGGGTCGCGGTTTCCAACTGTTCAAGTTCAGCCCCGACGGCAAGGTGCTGCTGACGCTCGGCAAGGCCGGCGTGTCGAAGGCCGACAAGGCGACGACGTTCATCGGTCCGACCGCGTGCGCGATTGCGCCTAACGGCGAGATCATCGTGGCCGACGGGCACTGGCCGCGCCCGACCGACGCGCAGCAGGACGGCGATCGTCTGGTGCGCATCAAGACCGACGGCAGTTTCGTGTCCGAGTACGGCAAGCTGGGCACCGGCCCGGGCGAGTTCATGGGACCGCACGCGCTCGCGTTCGACTCGCAAGGACGACTCTTCGTTGCGGATCGCTCGAACAACCGGGTGCAGGTCTTCGATCGCAACATGCAGTTCGTTGACGAGTGGCGGCACTTCGGCCGCCCGAGCGGCATCGCCATTCTCAGAGACGACACGCTCATCGTCGCGGACTCGGAGTCGAGTCAGATCATCGGTGGTCCACCACAGGCGCCAGAAGGCGGCGGTAACGTGGTGCGCAATCCTGGTTGGGGTAATGGCATCAGGATCGGCAGCGCGAAAGACGGTTCGCTCCGCTACTACGTTCAGGGCACACGTCCGGAAGGTATGGGAGCGGATAACGAAGGCAACGTCTTCGCGGGGTTGACCGGCGGATGCGATGCGAGTCCATCAGGCGGCTGCCTGCAGAAATGGATCAAGAAGTGAACAGAGGGAGCTACTTCATGAAACGCATCACGCTTGGCATGGTCGGTGTACTCGTTGCGTTCTCGCAGGCCGGCACAGACGCGCAGGGCGCGAAGCCACCTCAGCTCGCAACCGATATCACGGCGGCCGAGGTGCAGGCTGTCATCAAGGCACCGACCGGCGGCGGCGACCGACAGATGAAGGTCGTCGACATGGGCAAGTACAACGTCAGCGTCGGCGTCCTGCGCCGCGCCGCGACGAAGCCGGGAGCGCCAGTGGGTGCGATCAACCACGAACACGTGACCGAGGTCTACTACATCATCTCGGGCTCCGGGACACTGCTCACCGGTGGGACCGTCGAGGGCGCGAAACCGCTTCCGGCCGACGGCGAGATCGTGAAGATCGCGGTTGGGCCCAGTAACCAGGGCACCTTCAAACAGGCGGCGCAATCACGCAAGGTCGGCCCGGGCGACATCGTGATCATTCCGCCCGGCGTGTATCACGGCTTCACCGATGTCGACGATCACGTCGAGTACGTGTCGGTCCGGCCAGATCCCGATCACGTACTGCCGGCCGGATACGTGCATCCGCTGCTAAAGAAGTAGTGTCCGCCTTTAGGTGGACGTAAAAAGGATCGTCATGCGCGCACGCATCGTAACGTTCGTCGTGACCGTGGCAGCTCTGGCGGTCGGTCTCTCTGCGCAGACAAGCAAGTGGTCGGTGCCACGAATGCCCGATGGGAAACCCGACATGCAGGGCGTGTGGGCCAACAACGGCATGACACCGCTCGAGAGGCCCGCAGTGTGGGGCAATCGCGCGACGATGACCGACGCAGAGCTCGCGGATCTGAAGAAGCGCGCGCAGAAGTTGATCGACGGCGGTGATGCGTTCTTCGCGGACGAACTCATTCTCGCCGCGCTCGAAGGCCGCACCAAGTTCTCGTCAGCCGACACGCAGACCGGCAACTACGATCAGTCCTGGTTGTCGGACCGCATCTGGGACAACCGGACGTCGCTCATCATCGACCCGCCAGATGGTCGCATTCCCCCGGCAGCACCGGGAGCCGCCGAACGCGCACGCGCACAAGCCGCTGCGCGCCAAGGCCGCGGTCCAGCCGATCGCGTGCAGGACCTCAGTATGAGCACGCGCTGTGTCAGCGCCGGCACCCCGAATCTCCGCGCGGGCTATCAGAGCTACTTTTCCATCACGCAGGGTCCCGAGGTCGTCGCACTGCGGACGGAGATGATTCATGACACGCGCATCTTCCCGGTCGGCGCCGGCCCTCACATCTCGTCTGCCATCAGGCAGTATCATGGCGACTCACGTGCCCATTGGGACGGTGACACCCTGATCGTTGATACGATTAACTTCTCGAATGCCGGTGTGCGAGGTTCGACCGACCACCTGCATCTGACGGAGAAGTTCAGGCGCGTCGCCGAGGACACGCTCGAGTACTACGTGACGATCGATGATCCGACGATGTGGTCGCGGCCATGGACGTTGATGATTCCTTTGAAGAGGACGGGCGAGCAGATGTTCGAATTCGCCTGTCACGAAGGCAACTACGGGCTGCGTGCGATCCTCAGCGGCGCACGGGCGCAGGAGCAATCCACGCGTTAACCCGGCTGCTGACCGGCGCAGCGCTCATGCTCGCGAGCAGCTGCGCGACGCCGCAGGGTCAGGAAGCGAGCGCACCGATTTCCATTCAGAAGCAAGGGTCCTTTGCCGTGGGTGGCAAGGTCCTCGGCGACTCCGCGCAATCGCTGCACTGCGATCACGGCTACGTCGACTACCAGATTCCGGTGAACCCGCGCCGGATCAACCTCGTGATGTGGCACAGCGCGGCGGCGACCGCCTGGTTGAATCGCTGGGACGGTGGCGAGGGTTACCAGAGCATCTTCCTGCGTCGCGGCTTCCCCGTGTACATCTGGGATGGCCCGCAGGTGGGTCGCGCCAACTGGGGCTGCACGCCGAGTGCGTACGAGCCGGGCATCGGTCGCGATCAGCAAAACTTCACCGCATGGCGATTCGGCGCGCAGTATCCGAACTGGTTCGAGGGCGTGCAATTCCCGACGAAGGATCCCGAGGCGTGGAATCAGGCCTCGCGTGCGCGCTATCTCGAGTTCGACACGATCGAGAACGCGCAGCTGCAATCGGATGCGGCAGCGAAGTTGATCGACAAGATCGGTCCGAGCGTCGCGCTCACCAACTCCGCCGGCGGCATGCGCGCACTCCTGACAGCGCTCAAGACGAACAACCTTGCCGGCATCGTGATGTATGAGAACGTCGGGTACCTCTATCCCAAGGGTGAGGGCCCTGGCGTTCCGGAGACCGGCTTCGGTCCCATCGAAGTGCCGCTCGAAGCGTTCAAGAAGCTGACGAAGATCCCGATGCAAGTTGTGTGGGGCGACAACATCGACAAATCGGCCACCTATACCGAGAGACTCAAACACTCGAAGCTGTTCGTCGAGACGATCACCAAGTACGGCGGAAAGGCGCAGCTGCTGATGCTGCGCGACGCGGGCCTCAAGGGCAACACCCACATCCCCTTCGCCGACATGAACAACGTCGCCGTGGCCGACCTGCTGTCGAAGTTCCTCGCCGAGAACGGTCTCGATAAACGCTAGAGGTTCTCGCGGCGTCGTACACTGTCGCAGTGGTTCGCGTTGTCCTCGCTGTATTGATCATCGTCTTCGTGCCAATCGCAGCGGCCGCTGCGTATGTATGGCAACAGCTGCAGCCCGCTCCAATCCCACCGCTCGAACAGAACTGGCAGTCGACTGTGGCGGTGCTCGCGGGCGACGGTGTCCCGGGCACCGATGACGGAATTGGGACGGGGGCGCGCTTCTCAGAACCCTTCGGGATCGTCGCCGCCGCGGACGGAACGATCTTCGTGGCGGACGCGGGGCACTCAGATCGCATCCGGCGGATCTCACCGGACGGTCACGTCTCAACGGTGGCCGGCGGCTTCAGTACACCTTCCGGTCTTGCGCTTGCACCCGACGGCACGTTGTACCTCGCAGACACCGGCAACCACGCGATTCGCCGCATCACGCCAGATGGTTCGGTGTCGACCGTTGCCGGCGACTTTGCACCGGGCTACGCCGATGGCCCCGCGCACCAGGCACGCTTCAATGGTCCGATCGGTATCGCCATCGCTCCCGACGGTCGCATCTTCGTCAGCGACACCTACAACGATCGCATCCGAGTGATCGGTGTTGACGGGATCGTCAGCACGCTCGCCGGCTCTGGACAACCGGGCGCGGACGACGGAATCGCGGACAGCGCGAGGTTCGATACGCCAACGGGACTCGCCTTGGACGCGCGCGGGATCCTCTACGTCGCCGACACCGGAAACCGCATCGTCCGCACCGTGGACATGAACGGCCGCGTGACGACGCCGACGTGGGCGCCGGGCGATGGATTCATCCGACCGCTCGGCGTGGCTGCCGGACCTGACGACGAGTTGTACGTAACCGACGAGGGCGGGCGCATCACGGAGATTCGTTCCAATGGTGCCATTCGCGCGATCGCCGGAAATGGAGTCGGGTTCCGCGACGGCACGGGCGCGACCGCGCAGTTCCGCCGCCCTTCGGGGATCGCGCTGCTTGGGCCCGGGCATCTGGTCGTCGCTGACGCGGGTAATGCGCTCGTTCGTGCGGTCACCGCCACGTCGCAGGCCGGCCTGCAACCGCCCACGTCACCGGCCATTCATCCGCAGTTCGATGCGGATGCGTTCCGCCTCTCTCCGCTCCTGTGGCCAGTGGGGCCGTTTGCTGATCCACACGAGATCGCCGGCAGCTTCGGTGAAGTGCGCGGAGACCAACAAGAACGCTTCCACGTCGGCATCGACGTCCGCGTCGAGCAAGGGACGCGCGTCTACGCAGTGCGCGATGGCATCGTCTCCAGTCCGATCTCGAACAACGGTGTCGGCGCGCTCGACGAGTGGCTGCGCATCGGCGACCTCGCCTATATCCACATCCGCGCCGGCCGCAGTCGCGATGCCCTGCTCGACTCGTCCCGCTTTGTGGCCACCTACGACGGCCGCAAACTGCTGCGCCTGCGTGTGAAGCGCGGGGCGCGATTTGCCACCGGCGATCTGATCGGCACGGTGAACCGGTTCAACCACGTGCATATGAATGTCGGGTGGGCAGGCGAGGAGCAGAATCCGCTGCGTTTCCGTCTCGTGCGTTTCGAGGACACCGTCGCACCGACGATTCCGCCCGATGGGATTCGCGTCTATGACGAGTCGTGGCGCCTGCAAACAACGCGCGCGCACAACCGGCTGCTCGTCGGCGGTCGCGTGCGCGTGGTCATTGACGCCTGGGACCAGACGGATGACAACACTCCGTCGCGACGTCTTGCGCCGTACGAGTTGGGCTACCAGGTTCTTCGGGAGGACGGAACGCCCATGGCCGGCTTCGAGAAGCGACGCGCATCACTGCGCTTCGATCGCGTTGGGCTCAATCCCGATGCGTCGCGCAAGGTATACGGAGCCGGCAGCGGAATCCCCTTCTACGGCGGCCGGCGCACCAGGTATTTCTACATCGTGACCAATCGGCTCGACGCGGGCCAGGCCTCCGAGGGGTTCTGGGATACGAGTGGAGTGGCGTCCGGCAACTATATTCTTCGCGCCTGGGCGGCAGATATCAGCGGCAACACGGTGGAACGAGATCTGCCGATAACCATCGGCGCCGCGGACTGACGGTGGTAGCATCCACGCTCATGCGAGCACCAATCGGTCGTTTCCTCATGTGTGCAGCGATCGCTGGTTCCATCACCGCGGTCGCCGGGCAGACCGCGAAGCCATCGTCAGACGCACTCGCGGCCAAGGTGCAGGTCTTGGAGGACCGCGAAGCGATCCGCGCGCTGCTGGTGACCTATGCGCGCACGCTGGACGAACGCGACTTCGCGGGATTCGAACAGCTCTGGGCTAAGGATGCCGAGTTCATCGGCGGCGCCAACAACACCGCGAAGGGCCCTCAGGCGATTCGCGATCTTCTGCGGGGCCTGCTCAAGGTCAACGGCGCGCCGGTGCCGGGGCGAGACTTTCACCTCGTGATGAATCAGACCGTCGATGTGGCGGGTGACACGGCCATCGGATTCAGCCGAGGCACGTGGGTCGTCACCGATCCCGAGAGCAAGCTGCGGATTTCGATCATCGCCAATTACTACGATCAGTTCGTCCGCGAGGGCGGTCGCTGGAAGTTCAAGCGTCATCAGATCGGCGGGACGCCACCTGCCGCATCATCCGGATCCAAGTAGCTGCGATATGAAGCGATTGTTCTGGTTCAGTACGTGCGCGATAGCTCTGATCGGCGCCATGGCGGACCCGCACGCACAGCGTGGTCCGGTCGTTCCGCAGATGCGCGGTGACGGGCCTCCACCTGAAGCCAAGCCGTTCTCGATCACGAAGAACGACCCAGAGCTCGACGAGATCATCGCGCCCGATGCGCAGCTGACGGAGCTTGCCCGTGGCTTCGGTCTCACCGAAGGTGGGCTATGGGTCGCGGAGGGTAACAGCGGCTACTGGATCTTCGCCGGCCTGCTCGACAACGTGATCTACAAGGTCACACCGCAGAAGCAGGTGTCGGTGTTCATGGAGAAGGCGGGCTATACCGGCAACGATCCGGAACATGTCGGCACGCAGACTCGCTCGGGTCGCAGTCATGTGCTGCTCATCGGGCCGTCCTGCACGGGAATGGATCATCAAGGCCGTGTGATCTGGTGCGCTGACAACGATCGCCAGGTGATGCGGCTGGAGAAAGACGGCACGCACACCGTGCTGTCGAGCGGCATGAACGGTCAGAAGTTCAGCGGACCGAACGACATCGCCATCGCGGCTGACGATGCAGTGTATGTGACGGACAACGATTTCGGCCTGCGTGACGGCGGGAAGAATCCTGACAAGCAACTGCAAAACGGGATTTACCGAATCAAGGACGGCAAGACGACGCTCGTGCTCAGTGGCAGCGATCTCGGAGGCATCCCGAACGGCATCGGGCTTTCGCCTGATGGCCAGTGGATGTATCTCTCGACGGCCAACCGTACGATGAGGCGTTACGCGGTGAATCCCGACGGCACCCTCGGCGCGTTCACGAACTTCACCGACGGCGTCGGCATCGGTGATGGCATCAAGACCGACATTGCGGGGAATGTTTACTCGAGCGGCGGCGCGGGCCCCGGCATCATCCGCATCACGTCACCAACCGGCAAACTCCTCGGCACGATCAACCTGCCAATCTACGGCGGCGAGCCCAAGCGGCAGATCTGCTCGACGAACGAGGCGTTCGGCGGTAGCGACGGTCGAACGTTGTTCATCGCCGGCTGCGATTCGGTCTACACGATACCGCTGAAGGTGCGAGGGAAATAGTGGGGAATCAGGACCTTCCTGATTCCTGATTCCTGTCTCTAGTGCAGCTTTGGCCCGTCCAGCAACGCCTGATAGACCATGAGCGGGAACTTCTCGCGAATGTCAGTGGCATTCGGCAGAATCTGCACCATGAGCATGATGACCAGCTTCTGCTCTGGATTGATCCGGTAGATCGTGCCGTACGCGCCCGCCCACCCATACGAGCCGACGTCGTCCATCCCGTTCGCGCCGTAGCGATCAGTGGTCTCGAAGCCCAGTCCGAATCCAAGGCCGTTGGGCGAGTGCAAGTTACCGACCTGATTCGTTGACATCATCGCTACCGAGCGCGGCGACAGGATCCGCACGCCGTCGAGCGCACCACCGCCGCGAATCATCTCCAGGAAGCGACCGTAGTCGCGAGCCGTCGAGACAAGTCCGGCGCCACCAGAGAACGCGCGACGCGGGCCATCAACGTACGAGCCTTGTCCGCGTCCACCCTCCGGCGCTCGGATGGCACGCCCGTCTGCGCCGCTTGCGTAGACCGCAGCAAGACGATCGCGCTGGTCGGGCGAGACGAAGAAGTGTGTGTCGGTCATCCCGAGCGGCTCCGTCACACGCGAGGCAATCACCCGATCGAGGCCCTGGCCAGCCACACGCTCAATCACGCAGCCCAACACATCGGTGTTGTAGCCGTAGACCCACGCCTCACCGGGCTGAGACACAAACGGCAACGTGCCCAAACGCTCGATCGCATCGCAGGTCGTCTCCGCCTTGTCCGCGAAGTACCAGCCTGCGCCGGCGGATGGGCCGAGTCCTTTCGCGGCGTACTCGTCGGCGATGTGGGTCTCGGTGCCGTACGAGATACCGGCGGTGTGCGTCAACAGATCCCGGATCGTGATCGGCCGCTTCGCAGCAACACGCTTCGTCTCACTTCCCTCTCGCACCGCAACCATCGTCTTGACGAACGAGGGGATGTATTTGCCAACCGGATCGCTGAGGCTCAGTGTGCCCTCTTCGACGAGTGTCAACGCTGCGACACTCGTGATCGCCTTGGTCTGGGACGCGATGCGAAACAGCGTGTCCATCCGCATCTGACGCTTCGATTCTTTGTCCGCCCATCCGACCGCTTTCTGATAGATGGGCCGTCCATCGCGAAGCACCAGCGCGACCGCGCCGGCCAGGAGTCCTCGATCGACGTAGGACTGCAGCATCGTGTCGATGCGCGCGAGCCGCTCGGTTGAGACCCCAGCGGTCGTGGTCAGCGTGGATGCCGCAGCGTTTCGCGCCGGAGCCGGGGCCGGCGACTGCCCTGTGACCAGTGTTCCGGCTGTCGCCGTGGCCACGACAAGAATCATCGCTGCCAATCGTCGTGTCGACATGGAATGTGTCTCCCTCGCTTGCCAGGCGCGTCCAAAAGGACGCGCCCTCCGTTGGTAGCGCAGCATATGGTGCACCTAAGGTGTGGGCAACCCGAACGCCAGAATATTCGGGCCCGATGCGATCGCCAACATTTGCCGGTTGTCGAAGACGTAGGTCATCGGTGACGCCTTCCAGACCTGACTCGTCTGGAAACTCCAGAGCCGCTTGCCCGACTTCGCGTCTGCTGCGGCGAAGGCGCCGCTGTCGTCACCGAAGAAGACGAGATCGCTGGCGGTCGCGAGCACGCCGCCCCACGAATCGACATTGCCCGACTGCGGGAGCTCCCACGCGACCTTGCCGGTCTGGATGTCGATGGCTCGCAGCACGCGGCGCGCGGGTTCTGGTGCCGCGGCAAACGTGCCGCCCATGAAGCCCTTGCCCGCTTCCCACGTTTGATCCACTCGCGTGAAGATTCCGCACTTGTCGTTGGTCTGCACGTAGAAGAAGCCTGTGCGGGGGCTGAACGACGCCGAGTACCAGTTGGACGCGCCTTCGAGCGACGGACACACGCGCCGCCCCTCGCGCGTCGGCTCCATATTCGGCACGACGATCGGCCGCCCGTCTTTCGTGAGACCTGACGCCCACGTGATGGTCTTGATGAATGGCGTGCCCGACAGGTACTCACCGGTGACGCGATCGAGCACGTAGAAGTAACCGTTGCGATTGGCCTGGAGCAGCAGCTTGCGCGGCTTGCCCTGCCAGGTCGCGTCCACGAGTACGATCGGCTGCTGCGCGTCGTAGTCGTGCACGTCGTGTGGCGTGAACTGGAAATGCCACTTGCGTCGTCCGGTTTTCGGATCGAGTGCGACGACCGAATCGGAATACAGGTTGTCGCCCTGACGATCGTCGCCGATCATGTCCGGCCCTGGGTTGCCGATCGCCCAATACAGCGTGTCGAGCTCGGCGTCGTAGCTACCGGTCATCCAGGTGGCCGCGCCGGGATGATCGATCGCACTGCCCTTCCAGCTGTCCGACCCAGGTTCGCCGCGGGCCGGCACAGCCCAGAATCGCCAGACCTCCTTGCCGGTCGCCTGGTCGTACGCCGCGACGAATCCTCGCGCGCCCTCATCTCCTCCGGCAATGCCCGAGATCACCAGACTGCCAACAATCATCGGCGCGCCTGTGCCGTTGTAGTTCTGGTGCCAATCGGCCATCTCGGTCTCCCACAGGAGCGCACCGCTGGCGCGATTGAGCGCGATGAGATGCGCGTGGTCCGTGGCCATGAAGACTCGATCGCCGCTGACGGCGACGCCGCGGTTGACGCCTCGGGCCGCGACGCCGGTCAGCCCGCGCGTCCGCGGACGCCGGTAGTTCCACACCTGACGGCCACTGCCGGCATCGAGCGCATAGAGATCGTTTGCCGCGCTGACATACATCACGCCATCCACGACAACGGGCGTCACCTGTCCCTGCGACAGGTTGGGCAGGGTGAACACCCACTGCGGCGCGAGCCGCGAGACATTGCCGGGCGCGATCTGTGTCAATGCGCTGTAGCGATTGCCACTCGGTTGCCCGTTGTACATCGTCCAGCCGGTCTGCGACGTCACTTCGCGATAGCGGCCGGAGGTCGCTTGGCGCAGGAGATGGGTGCGGCGATCGTCGCCAAGCAACTGCATGTCACCGGCACTCTGATTCATGACGAGGCCGGCGAGGGACGAGCCATCCGCGAGCGTCACGCTCGTGCGTTGCAGACCTGTGCCTGCGCGCGGGCGAAGCGTCCTGAGGAACGCGATCAGATCAGTGCTCTCGGTCTTCGTCAGATTCGCGAACGCCGGCATGCCGGCGCCGGACAATCCCTCGCGAATCACCGCTTCGAGATCAGCGTCAGACCGCAAGGG
>JBKPRH010000131.1:0-13123 GCA_046765795.1 Acidobacteriota bacterium
CGCCGCGGCGAATGCCGACCCGGTCGAGTTCCGTCTGAAGTTGATCAACGCGAGCAGCGAGGACAGCGGGTTCAAGAAGGCGCGGTCGATCGCCTGCATCAAGGCGGCCGCCGAGGCATTCAAGTGGGAGACGCGTCCGTCCCCGACGCGCGTGGGCAGCGGCGAAATTCTCGCCGGCCGCGGCATTGCCTATACCTATCGCAGTCAGACCGTGGTTGCCGAGATCGCCGAGGTCGAGGTCAATCGCCGGACCGGGCGCGTGTGGGTGAAGCGCATTGTCTGTGCGCACGACTGCGGGTTGGTGATCAATCCCGAAGCGCTGCGCCGCACCGTCGAGGCTGGTCTGCTGCACGCGGTGAGCCGTACGCTGCACGAGGAAGTGCGGTTCGATACCGAGAAGGTCACGAGCGTGGACTGGGCCACCTATCCGACGCTGACCCACCTCGATACGCCGGAGTCGATTGAGGTCGTCCTCGTCAACGGAGATCCGAACCCGAAGCGCGGCGACCTTCCTCACTACGGCGCCGGCGAAACGATGCTGAAGCCGACAATGGCAGCGATTGCCAATGCGGTCTTCGACGCGACCGGCGTGCGCCTGCGCCGCGTGCCGCTCCGCAATGAACGTGTGCTCGCGGCGCTGAAAACAGCTCGCGTGTAATTGTGGATTGGATGATCTTTGATTGTTGAATCGTTGTTGATTGGCGATTGGCGATTGTTGATTTAGGTACAGAGCGCACGTTTGGCGGGCGCGCCTCGATCAACAATCAACACTCTTCAATCAACAACTAATCAACAATCAAAGATCGCCAATCCACAATCCTCTACTGTCCTGGCTCAATCTTCAGGACCGCGCCGAAGGTTTCATCAGTGATGGCGTAGATATTCCCGTCAGGGCCAGGCTTCACCTCACGGATGCGCTGCTTCAACTCGCTGAGGAAGATCTCGCGCCCGGTGGGCTCGCCCTTCGCGTTGAACTGCACACGCTGGATGTGCTGGCCGGTGTTGTTGCGCATCGCGCCGACGAGCGCGTTGCCTTTCCAGCCCGGGAACTTGTCGCCGTCGTAGAACGACAGACCAGAGATAGCGATCGCCGGTACCCAGAACACGACAGGCTCTTCGAGGCCCGGCGCACTGAACCCTTCGCCGACACGCGTGCCGTCGTAGTTGCGGCCGAGCGAGACGCGCGGCCAGCCGTAGTTCTTGCCCATCTCGATCTTGTTCAACTCGTCGCCGCCCTGCGGCCCTTCCTCCGTAGACCACAAATCGCCGGTGACGGGATGGATCGCCAAGCCGAGCGGATTGCGGTGGCCGAGCGAATAGATCTCAGGCTTGTAACCCGGCCGGCTGACGAATGGATTGTCCGCGGGCACGCTGCCGTCGTCGCGGATGCGGAGGATCTTGCCGATGTGCGAGTTCGGATCCTGCGACGCGGGTGGATAGTTCCGATCGCCGAGCGAGACATACAGGAAGCCGGCTCTGTCCCACGCGAGGCGCGAGCCGTAGCTGCCGCTCGCTGGCCCGAGTCCCTGCGGCGATCCGGTTCCGCCGTGATACGCATCGGCGACGAGGATGTCCTTGACGTCAGTCAGCGTCGATCCGCCATCCCACTTCGCGCGAAGTACTGCGGTCGTCGCGTCGCCAGGTCCTTTCGGGCCCGGTTTCGAGTAGGTGAGATAGATCAGCCGGTTCTGCGCGAAGCGCGGATGCAGCGAGACGTCGAGCAGACCGCCGAGGCCGGTTGCGAGCATCTGCGGCATCGGTCCGATCGGCGTCGGGTCGAGCACGCCGTTCTTGATCTGGCGCAGTCGTCCTGGACGTTCGGTGACGAGCATGCCTCCGTCGGGAAGGAACGCGATGCCCCACGGGTGATCGAGACCTTTGGTGACGACCGAGACGTGGATGCGCGTGCCACGGCCGGCGGGCAAATCCCACGGCCCCGCGCCAAGCGTGTCAACGGGAGCCGGACCGCGTCCTCGCCCCTGTGCTCCCGCCGCGCCTTCGCGTGCCGGTGCCGGTGCTTGGCCGCCGCGCGCCGGCGCTCCGGCCTGCGCTCCTGGTGGGGCCTGTTGACCGATCCCGGGATTGTCGGCCCGCGCGCGTGCGCGCGGCGCTATCAGAACGAAAATGCCCAGCGCGATGCACCACGACGCGAGTACACGCGTCGTCCGCCATGAGGTCATGCTCAAACGCCCTCTCCTCTGAAAAAGGGCTTCAGTATATTGGATTATTTGAATGCGGCGACGAGTCCGGTGAGCGCGTCGGGGATCGAGCGCTTGCCGTCGAGATGCGGCGTCCAGTTCTCGCCGATCTTGGCCATGCAGCCCGCGCCGCACATGTTGTCGTAGAAGGCCGCGTTCGCGTACGGCGAGTACTCGATGCCGCGCGCTTTGAGCTCACGCATCGTCATTTCCCCGGCGGTGTAGAACAGCACTGCGTGCCATAACTGTGGCGGCACGGTCACCTTCTGCTCCGCGGCGATCCGATTCATCGGCTCGATCAACACGTTGAGTAGCGGCAGTGCGTGCGACGCTTCGTGAAACACCATCTCGAGGCCGGCGTATCCGCGGTACCGCGGATCGGAGGACGTGATCGTGATGTGACTGTTCACTGAGAACGCGCCGACCGGGCCCGCGACGACCGACAAATCCACATGCATCGGCTCGGACGGCCAGGTCACGCCGTAGACGCGCGCGAGAGACTGACTGAGCGCTGCGCCATGACGATCGACGAGCGGCAGGACGGTCGCAATCCAGTCACGGTTGGCGCCATCGTGATCGGTCCACCCGTGCGTCCGATAGATCGGCATCAACTTTTCGAGCGTCGCCTTCAGTGGTGGCTCGATCGCGATGCCATCGAGGTTGTTCTTGCCCTCGGCTGCGCGCAGTGCGCTGGCGATGGCCACCATCCCGTCATCACGCAACACATCTCGATTCGCGTACGGCTTGTAGAACTCGACGCCGGCCGTCCATTGCTTCTGATTTTCCCCGGTCAGTCCGGCTGGCGGGGGAGCGCCACGGGCGCCGGCCCTCACGTAGTGGTGCAGATTCAGCCACGCGTTGCTGTGAAAGGTGAAGAGCCGCTGCGGTTGTTGGGCAGCGGGCCAGACGGAGGCGATCGCGACAAGGATCGCGAGGAGCGCGACGCAATGTCTCATGACCTCTACAAGACGCTGCGACGGACGTTTCGGTTCGGTTGAGGCCGAGGCCGGTCGAAAGGACCCGCCCCCTACGCGACGGCCGTCGAGCTGGAGGTGTCTGACATTGCACTGACACCTTCTCACCGATCCGGTACGGTGATGCAGGTCAGGCCCGCTGCGCATTTGTCGCAACCAACCTGAGCTCATGCGGCGACCATCGAGGGCCGGCGCAGATACCGTCGTAGCGGGGTGTGGATGCGACTCATGGAAGGAACAGGAAACAATGTCGAGCAAATTCACGGTGTTCTTGACGCTCGCGATGCTCGTGCTGGGCCTGGGCAGCGCGGCACGCGCGCAACCGTCGGACTATCGAACGTATTTCACATTCAGTACGCCGGTCACGCTGCCGGGCATCACCCTGCCCGCCGGCAGGTATCTATTCCGGCTCGCCGATCCCGATTCGAGCCGCAAAGTCATCAGCGTGCTGAGCGAAGATGGCAAGACGCAGTTGGCAATGCTCCACACCATCCCGAACCAGATGTCGAAGGCCCCGAATGATCCCGAGGTTCGATTCCTCGAGACCTCGGGCAACATGCCACCGCCGATCAAGGGCTGGTGGTATCCAGGCAAGTCGATCGGATACGAGTTCATCTATCCGAGAGCGCAGGCGCTGCAGCTTGCCAAGGTGACATCCGAGCCGGTGCTGACGACACGCGTCGAGACGAAGGATGTGGCAACAGCGGACTTGTCTCGAATCGACGGTTCGGGTGTTCCCGCTGCCGTCACGGTCGAAGACGCTCCGGCGCCCGTGCAGGCGAGCGGCAGAGCACAGCGAGGTGAGGTGGCGCAGGCCCAGGGCAGCGCAACAGCCGCTGCCGCACAGGACCCGCGGTCCGATGAGCGCGCGCGCAGCACGGCGCGGACGCAATTGCCGCAGACGGCCAGCTCGATGCCGTATGTGCTGCTGTTTGGTGTGTTAACCCTATGTGCGGGTGTCGCCATCTGGTTCCGGTTGGCCGCCACACCTCGCCGGGTCTGAACCAATTGCGGAGAAGCGCGGCGTGTGCCGCGCTCCTCCAAGCCCCGTCGATGGTCCGGCTGAGGCCGGACACTTCGAATTTAGAACGTAAACTCCGCGCTGAACTTCACCATGCGGCCGGTCAGGATCGTGATCGGCTGCAGCCAGGTGCCGCCTGGAACGAAGGCGTTGTTGTAGCTCAGGATCGCGCCAGAGTTCAGCGCGTTGAACAGATCCGCGCCGACCATCGTCCGCGTGCGGCCGAAGTGCAACAACTTGGCGACACGGAAATCGAGCTGGTTCACGCGATTGCCGTACATCGAACCGGGCTCGATGAGATTGATCGTCAGATTCGCGCCACCACCGGCCTGCGGACGACCGAGCGCCTGCGTGATCTGCGCGGCGGGGACGGCGTAGTTCGCGGCAAGGAGCGACCCCGGCTTGCTCTGCATCACACCGCTGACCTGCACGTCGATCTTCGGGACCGTGTACGACGCCAGCCCTCTGAACTGTGTGAGCCAGCCGTAGGCGACGTGGCAGTACGGGCTCGTCGGGCTTACCGTCGATCCGGCGAGACCGGCGCCGAGTGCGCCATTGAGCTCCGGCAGGTTGTCGCGCACCTCACAGTTGTCGGCAACAGTCTGCCCGGTGCTGGTGCCACCCTGGAAGTTGAGACCGCCGCCGGCGCGGACGCTCATCGTGACGTCGAAGCCGTTGAAGTACTGCTCCCACTTGCCGTAGTTGCTCGCGTCGGTGACCAGGTTGTTGATCTGACCGAAGAGTGTCGGAGCGACGTCGAGCAGATTCGAGATCTGGTACCCGCCGCCGCCGGGCAGGCGCGGATCGCTCGGTGCCGTGATGCTGAACCGCGTGTAATCGGCTGCGCTCGCGACCAGGTTGTCGTTCACCGTGAAGCCGCTGAACGAGCGCCGCGAGTAGGCGACTTCAACTGACGCGCGCGGCAGGATCTGCTGCTGCACGGCCAGGTTCACGCTCCAGTCCGACGAACGCACGCCCCAACCCTTGAGCAATTCAGGATCGTAGTTGTTGGTCAACACGTTCTGACCGAACCGTGCGTTGGACACGGCACCGCAGACATCGCCGCCCGTGGAGTTGGCAGCGTTGTTCAGCAGATCGCAGTCGGGCACGAAGTCGCCATCCACGTCGGTCCAGCTCCTCGACACACTGCCCGTCGCGAACACGCCGCCGGTGACCGGCATGCGGCTCGTCGGGTTCGCACCTGCATAGTTGCCGGACGTGCCGACGCCTTCGAGATATTTGCCGATGCTCGCCTTGATCGCCGTCTTGCCTGTGCCGAACACGTCCCATGCGAATCCGACTCGCGGCGTGATGTCGTTATAGCTGTCGACGCCTTTCGTCTCGGGGAAGATGAACGGCGTTGGCAGGAACCGCGATGGACCAATCTGCTGCGCGGGGAATGAGCTTCCGGCGCGGTCGTAGCGAAGCGCACCCTGCAGCGTGAAGCGGCCGAGCGTCCACTGTTCCTGCGCGTAGAACGCGGTCCATCCGGCTCGCGCGTTGTTGACCCACGGCGAGATCGACTGCGTCAGCTGATTTGGAACGCCGTTGTTCAGCCGATACGTGAGGTTCTGGTCGTTGGTGAACCAGGTGCGGTCGTCCGTCATGTACGAGCCCTGGTAGCCGATCTTCAGACTGTGTGCACCGGTGATGTACGACCCCGAAGCCCGCCACGCGTACGCACCGGTGTAGTTGTCGGCGAAATCCTGCGAGCGATAGAAGATGCCCGGAACGCCGCCGTTCGCGGCGCAGCCGTTGGCACACTGCTCCTGGACGCGAATGAGATTGCGCGTCGGATTCGGGTCGCGCTCGAAGTTGCCCCACCCGTAATAGGTGGTGCCGAGACCGGCTTCGATCAACAGACGGCTCGAGAGCGGCGACGAGTAGGTGAGCTGCGTCACGCGCAGCGGCTTGTACTGGCTCAGGCCACCCGCCTCGGGTGACATGCGCGCCGGATCGGTGATTCCGTACGTGGTTCCCTTGCACGTGCGGCAGACGACCTGCTCGTCCCAGAAACCGCCGATTTTGTGCTTCGACGTGGCCTGCCACGTGATGCGGCCACTGAGGTTCTCCCACTTGCGATCGGTGAACTGCGGCTGATCTTGGATCGGCGAATACGTCCAGCTGGCCGGGTTGCCTGCATTCGCGTTGTAGAAGATGCCCGGGATATACCGCGTTGCGGCCTGCGTGCGGCCGTTGACGAAGTACCACACGCGATCCTTCAGGATCGGACCACCGACCGAGACGTTCAGGTCGTAGACGTTGTTGAGCGGCGGCACGCCGGATCCGTTGTCGGCCTGGAGGTCAGCGCCCGTGCCGCTGTAGAACGCCGCACCGTGCACTTCATTGCCGCCGGTCTTCGGGACGACGTTCATGACCAGGCCGGCGGTTTCGGATTCGCCCAGCCCGCCTGACGTCGTGAACGCGATTTCCTGCGCGTTGCCGATGTCGGCGACGTAGGTGGGCGGCTGTCCGCCGCCGGGCGGGTTGCCGACGTTGAGTCCGTCGACCCACATGCGGCTCTCGTTCGCCCGTCCACCATGGATCGGGAACTGCGTCGTCACGGTGCCCGCGGCTGGATCGTTCACGTTGGTGACCACGCCTGGCACCATCGCCACCATCGAGCCGTAATTGCGCTGGTTGGGGATCGCGCGGATGACGTCGTTGTCGATGGTCATCTCACGCCGGGCGCTCTGCACGTCCACGATCGGCGACGCGCCGGTGACGGTGACGGTTTCCTGCAACTGGCCAACTCGCATCTCGGCATCGACGGTTGCGGTGAACGATCCCGTGAGCTCGATGCCTTCGCGCCGGAACGTGCTGAATCCCGAGAGTGCAAACGTCACGGCGTAGGTGCCCGGTCGCAAGTTCTCTATGCGGTACTGACCGGTTCCGTCGGTCACGGCTGTACGGACTTTTTCAATGAGGGCAGGACTGGTCGCTTCGACGGTCACGCCAGGCAATATCGCGCCTGACGCGTCTTTCACCACACCGGCAATCACGGCCTGCGCATACGCGAGGCTTGGACTGATGACCAACAAGACGATGAGTGCGACGGACTTCCCGGTCAGACGCATGTTTACCCCTCCCTTGGCTGGGTTCCCACGATCAAGAGATTCCCGCTGACAGTGCGCGGCATCTTGGCTTCTGTACTAGTCAGTGTCAAGCGCTCCATTAAAATAGAAGCCATGGGCATCGAGCACACGAAGGCCCAGCACCAGAGCCTTCTCAAGGAATTGCAGGAGGAGCGCGCCGCCGCGCTGGCTCGCATCAGCCGTCGTCTCGAAGGACTGCTCGAGCAGTTGCACACCACCCGCGAGCAGCTTGCGCACGGTCGGAACGAAGACCGTGCTCGCGACCTCGCCGCCTATCGCGAGTTACACAAAGAGGCAGTGAAATACCGCTGGTATCTCGAAGTGCAGCGCGAAGCGATCGGCCTGCGCCAGCATCGGCAACTCGACGAGTTCTACCGGATCCCGCCCGAACTCTCCTGACATGCCGCCTGCGTTGACGACGACCGAACGAGCCGAGCGGGGGTTGTCGGATCTCGTTGCGGCTGCGCGTCAGGCGTCCGCCAACTGAACACCGAGACCGCAGTCGAGGGAAGCGTCGCCAACGCGAACGCCGGCACGCGCGCAACGCGCGCACTCGAGACGCTCGCGCAGCACGTGCCAATGCTCGTGCACGGGGGCGCGCTCGGTCCCGCGTCAACGGCACCGGTCCAGGCGCCTCGTCTCGAGAGACTCTGACGCCTCATCGAGCGCGTGGAGCCCGCATTCTGGTCTGAGCATCTGGCGTGCGTTCGTGCCGGCGATATCGAGATCGGTCACACCTCGCCGCTGCACCGCGAACCGACGCGACCGCCGCGAATCTGTCGCGTGCCGCATCGGTTGTCGGGTCGAGACCGATGGTCGAGAACATCTCAACGCTCATGGAGCCACCCGTGAGCGATCGATCGGAGGTCGAGTGGATCTTGTCGGTGATAGATGGCGCGCGTGATGAGCGGCGTTACCTTGATGGTCACCTGCACGATGTGCTCGATCCCGTGTACGACCTATTAGCGGAAATGGGTGCACGGGTGCGGCGTCCGCTCACCGTCATCCTTGAGGGCGACGGCGCGGCGACGAGAATGTCGAATGAGGCCTGAATTCGAGACATTTCTCGCCCGGCTGTATACCGATGCGCCGCTGCGCACGCGGTTTCTGGCCGCGCCTCGCGAAGAGGCGGAACGGCAGGGGCTGACGGTCGAGGAATGCGCCGCGCTGGAGCGGATCGATCGGGTTGGTCTTGAACTATCCGCGCGGAGCTTCGCGCACAAGCGGGCGCTCAAAGCGAGCGGCCGTCGTGCGCGATCGTGGTGGAACGTCCTGTTTAGATACTGATCGAATCCGGGGTCGAGGCTGGCCGCGAGGCCGGTTTCGCCGGTCTGGCCGGTCTGGCTGGTTTTGCCGGCTTGATTTCGACATCTCCGGCGGAGACTTTCGTCAACGTTTCCTTGAACAGTCGGCCTGCCCCGCCCATCGTCCACTGGCCGGTCAGACGCCCTTCTGTCGCCAGGGAATACACCACAATTGCCGGAGCCCCTCCGAAATAACTGACGGCCAACACACCGTCCTGCTGGATGCCGACGCCCATGACCTGCTCGTCGTTCTCCTGTGTCCAGCGCACCAGATATGTGTCCTGTCGTTTGACGATTTCCACGACGGCGGTATACGCGGACCCATCGGGATTGGTGCCTTCGCACGCGTAAACACCACTCAAATCGGAGCCGGGAGAGGGTTCGGCAATGGCCGATGCGGAGCCGAGCAGCACGAGTCCCAGGCAACTCGACAGGATCAATCTGGCCATCACGTTCCTCACTTTTGGTCTCTCCGACCCGACGCGATTATTAACGGAATCCCAGAACTGCGCCCGACTTGAGCAAGACGCGGGCCACTTCCAATTCCGTTGTTCGGGTCGGACAACGGTGGATACGGCGCGGCCCGTGAATCGTCTCTGGCTGGGTGCGCCCCATGATAAACGGGTTTCGCCTCGAGGCAATTCCTGTTTTTCCTGAACCCGTATTGGATCAACATTCGTCGACGGCATCAGTCCTCTCGCCACTGCGGAACTCGTTCGAGAAAGTCCTGATTACCAAGCTCTCGACAGAGGTCCGTCAACTCCGTACGTCGCGCCCCTCGCCAGCGAAGATCGTCGAGCGTCTCCGCGAGTGGCGCATCAGTCCGCAGTGTCGCGAGCCGGCGATACAAGTACGCCTCGTCGCGATGATCACGCAGGCTTATCGCGAGCGTTGACGCGCCACGTACGACGAGCCCCCAATCACGCTCGTGATCGGGAATCGCCTCCAGATGTCCGTAACGCGCGAGCACGGCGGCCGCCGACTTCGCGCCCCAGCGCGCGATGCCGGGGTAACCGTCCGAGCTGTCGCCGACGAGTGCGAGCCAATCAGGAATCGACGCGGGCGGCACACCGTACTTCTCAATCACCGCCATCTCGTCGATCAGCTTGCGGCGCATGCGATCGACGCAGACGATCCGCGAGTCACGGACGCACTGCGCCATGTCCTTGTCCGGTGTGCAGATGGCGATCTGCTCGACCTCCGCCTCATCCGCCCAGCGTGCGGCCGCGGTGGCCAGCGCGTCATCGGCCTCGAACTCGACCATCGGCCACGTGACCAGGCCCAGTGCATGTGTGGCGCGCTCAGCGATCTCGAACTGCGCGAGCAGATCTTCAGGCACGCCTTCGCTGCTCTTGTAGCCGGCAAACAGGTCGTTCCGGAACGACTCGATGACGTGATCGAAGGCGCAGGCGACGTGGGTTACTCTGTCCTCGCGGAGGAGCGACAGCATCGACCAGAGGATGCCGCGAGTGGCGCCGATCTCGACGCCGTTCGCGCCGGTCGCCTTGGGCGCGCCGAAATAGGCGCGGAATAGTTCGTAGGTGCCGTCAACCAGATGAATGCGCACGGTTGTTCGGATCTTATGAGGAAAGTGCTGGTCCTTTTCGCCGCATGCGTGACGCTGGCGGGATGTGGCGCTCGCCGGCCTGCGCCAACCCCGACGCCCACTGCCTCGTCATCCGCCGACGATGACGAGCGGCTCATTCGACATGGCTGCTATCGCTGCCTCGAACAGGCTTTCACCGGCGCCGAGAAGCGCGGCGCGGGGACGCAGGCATTCGAAGCCGCTGCGCTGCTCGTCTTGCGCTCAAAAGAACTCGGACTCCCGACCGAGCCCTGGCTCGGACACGCGCGATCGCGCGCTGCCGCGGATCCATCGCTCACGCCGTACCTGACGATGGTCGAGGCGATTCCACCGCATGCGATGAGTGACGACCGCGACGTGTTGTTCGACGTGCGCAGCCGCAGTCAAGCGCGGTCATCACTGCAGGCATGGCGCGATTCGCTTCGCAGCGGGGCAACATCGAACGTCTTTCGTCTCTACCTGGACGTCGCACTGATTTGCGGGTTCGGTACGTTGAAGGAGACCGATCAAAGTTTCACCGGCCAGCTGGACGAGGACGTTCGCGCGCCGATCTATCAGTACCGTGTCGGCGCGTGCGACAGCGCACACGGTGAGCGTCTGCGAACGCTCCGCGCAGCCGATGCCACATACGTGGATGCCGATTTCGCGCTGGGCCGATATGCGCTCGAGGATGCGGTCAATCCCGATCAGGACGAAGCGGTGCGGCGACTGCGGTCAGCGTATGCCGCGTTTCCGCAATCGCCAGCCATCGGCGTCACCCTCGGGAATGTCTATCGCCGTTGGGAGGAATGGTCCGACGCGCTCACCGCGTATGACGCCGTGCTCGCTCGATCGCCGATGCATCCGGAAGCGCTCGTGGGCCGGGTGATTTCGCTGTCGCACCTGATGCGTCCAGAGGAGGCCATACAGACGGCGACCGCGTTGATTGACGAAGGGCAGTGGCACCTCGGAGAGGCGCATTACTGGCGAGGATGGAATCATCTACGCCTCGCTCAGCACGATCTCGCGCGCCGCGACGCCGACCGCGCCAAGACACTGATGTCGAATGCCGCCGTCTTCGTGTTATCCGGCGTCATCGAATGGCGCCTGCGTCGACTCGATTCCGCGGAGAAGGAATTCGAGTCGGCGATCGCCATCGATTTCGGTGAGTGCGAGGCGGCACTCGATCTCGGCATCGTTCGCGACGAGCAGCGGAAGCCTGTCGAGGCGCTCGCCGCGTTTCAGCAGGCGCGGCAGTGTTACGACCTGTCGATCGCGCTTCGGCGCGAAACGATCGCCAGGGTGCAGACTGGTCCCGGCACCGACATCGCCAAAGCCCGCGACACCGCACGCCACGAGCGCGAGCTTGCCGACTTGCAGAGTCGTCGCGACGAGGCGCTCCGCGCGATTGCTGTCCTCGACGGCAGCAAGAGCGTGCCCTGAGATCCACAGAGCTCCGTTGCTCCGTGTTGATCCGTTCCCTCCGCCGCCTCCGTGAACCTGTCTACGAAAGCCTTCGTATTGACATCTACGAAGGATGTCGTACAAGATCGCGCCCGTGAGATCCCGCCGCAAACCGACTGACGCCGAGCTCGCCATCCTCCGAGTGCTGTGGACGCGTGGGCCAAGCACCGTGCGTGACGTCGCCGAGGCCATGGGCCGCGAAGGCGCGTACACCACCGTGCTCAAGCTGATGCAGATCATGACGGATAAGGGTCTGGTCAAACGCGACGACTCGACGCGCTCGCACGTCTACAAGGCCGCCTCGTCCGAAGACAAGATGCAAAAGCAATTGGTGACCGATCTGCTCGACAAAGTGTTTGCCGGATCCGCGGCCAAGCTCGTGCTGCAGGCACTCGATACGGGGAAGGCCTCACCCGAGGAACTCGCCGAGATTCGCAAGCTGCTGGACGCGCACCGTGGCAAAAGCAGTGGAGGACGCCGATGAATCCCATGATCGACCTCGCCGGCTGGACCCTCATCCACTTCGTCTGGCAAGGCGCGGCTCTCGCTGCGATTGCCGGTGGCCTGATGTGGCTGCTGCGTCATCGCTCGCCCGAGGCGCGCTACGGTGTTGCCTGTCTCGCGCTCATCGCGATGCTGGCCGCGCCGATCATCACCGCGATGACGCTCTCGCGTTCGGTGTCCGTCGCCGGCGCCGGGACGCCGCTAGCGGTTCCCTATCACGCGGGCCGGGGTGACGACACGCTTCCGGATGCGGCCGCGATGTTGAGGAATCTGAGCATGGCGCGCGGCCTCTCCAGCATCGATGCCTTTAAGGGCGGTCCTGGACTCTGGCTGCCGTTGATCGTCCTGGCGTGGATGATTGGCGTCATCTCGTTCCTGATACGCATGCTCGGTGGCTGGTGGCGGATCCATCGTCTCCACCGGGAGGCGCGTGCGACGTTACCGTCGGTGTGGACGGAGACGGCCACGCGACTCGCAGAGACGCTCGGGCTCTCGCGTCGCGTGCACATAGTGGATACGTCCAACGTAGACACGCCGACGGTCATCGGCTGGATCACGCCCGTCATCCTGCTGCCCGTTGCCGCGCTCGCCGGTCTGTCGGCATCACAGGTCGAGGCGATCCTCGCTCACGAACTCGCCCATATCCGTCGTCACGATTTCCTGGTGAACCTGCTGCAGACGCTGGCCGAGACGATGCTGTTCTATCACCCTGCCGTCTGGTGGCTCTCCGCGCGCATTCGCGTCGAACGCGAGCACTGCTGCGACGAGGTCGCGCTATCGGTCTGCGGTGATGCGGTCAGCTATGCCGAGGCGCTCGTCGAGCTCGAAAGCCGGCGACGAGCACATGCACCGCTGACGATCGCGGCCACCGGCGGGACGCTGATGACGCGAGTCCGCCGATTGCTCGGTGCACCGGCTGTCGATCGGCCGCGGTCGGTCGGAGCATTGATCGGCGCCGGTGTCATCGCGTCCGTGTGTGTAGCTGGAGCGTCCGCCTAT
>JBKPRH010000132.1:0-31101 GCA_046765795.1 Acidobacteriota bacterium
GCTCTGTTGATGCGCGCCTGGGCGGTCGTCGGCACCAGGCTGCCGTTGAAGGTGGTCGGGTCCGGTCCGCTGGAAGGACTCGTGCGCAGCGCCAGCGGTGGCATCGAGTGGCTGGGGCCGCAGTCGCCAGCCCGGGTGATGGAGTTGATGCGAGACGCTTCGTTGCTGGTCTTTCCATCGGAGGTGTACGAGAACTGTCCGATGACATTGATCGAAGCCTTCGCCGCCGGTCTTCCTGTCATCGCGAGCGGGCACGGGTCAATCGCCGAGATCGTGCGCGACGGCGTCACCGGTCGACATTTTCCGCCCGGCGACGTCGCTCAGTTGATCGATGCGGTTCTTGCGCTCGCCGATGATCGGGTGAAACGGGCGGCGCTCGGCGAAGCCGCACGCACGACGTTCGAACGCACGTATACGGCCGAACACAACTACGAGCAGCTGTCTCGTGTGTACGAGTCCGCGCTGCAGAGAAGACGGGCGGCTGCGTGAGCGTCGCACGCGCACACGACTCGGCACTCGCTCCGGTTGGTGCCTCGGTACGAACCGCAGGCGATCAACGCTCAGTGGCAGCGCCGCTGATTCGATTGCTCAGGCGTCTCACCACCGCTGTCTCCGAGCAGGGGTTGTTCGCTGGTGGCAATTTCGTCCTGAACCTGACGATGGCCGCCACCCTGCCCGCCGTCGAGTACGGAGCGTTCGTATTGGCCTTCACGATATTCATGATCGTCGCCGGACTGCACAATGCGGTGATTCTCGAGCCCGCGACAGTGCTGCGAACGACGTTATACGACACGCAGCCTGCGAGGTACTGTCGCGCACAGTTGATCCTGCACGCGGCCGTGATGGCCATCCTCGGCGGTGCTCTGGCGGTTGTCGGAGTCGCGCTGTTCGCGAGTGGCGCCGCCCAGTCGATAGGCCGAACACTGCTGGCTGCGGGAGTCGCCTCGCCAGTGATCCTTCTGTACTGGCTGGGCCGACGATTCGTCTATGTGCGGCAGAGGCCAGCGACAGCCTTGGCCGGCGGCATTGTCTACTTTGTCACGCTGACGACGGTGACCCTCGCGGCGCGCGCCAGCGGCAGGTTGTCGGCGCCAGCCGGCTTCGTGATCCTGGCAATCGCTGGTGCCACTGCAACCATCTTTCTCCTGACACGTGCCGGCGTGTTCGGACCGCGCGAAGCTGGGACCGAGCGGCTGTCATTACGCGAACTGGCCATCGAGCGATGGGCCTACGGGCGATGGCTGATTGGTGCGGTCTGCATCGAATCAGCGATCGTTCCCGGGCTCACACTCGCGACGACGTTGCTGCTCGGCCTCGGCGCCGTCGGCGTGTTGCGGGCGATGCAGGTGTTTGCGCTGCCTGCCGGTCACATTGTGGCGGCAGTGTCCGCGCTCGCGCTGCCCTCACTCTCGCGCGACTTCCAACGCGGTCGATTGGGTTCGCTCCGGACCAAGACGAATCGCGTCATCGCGACGGTGGTGGCGTGTGCCGTGCTGTTCGAGGTGGCGCTTGCGCTCCTGCATACGCCCCTCGAGCGCCTTGCGTACGGGCAGAAGTTCGCCGAGTACGCGTTCCTGATTCCGATCGTGGGGGCAGCGACACTCCTCGATGGGACCTCCGCAACCTACACGATGCTGCTGAGCGCCGTGCAACGTCCCCGACTGCATCTGGCGAGCGTCGCACTCACTGTTCCGGTGACGCTGATTGCCGCGCTGGTGTGCATGTCGTTGTGGGGGATCACCGGTGCTGCCATCACCCTCGTGCTCACATCGGCCACGTCGCTGGCAATCAGACGACGACTGGCCGCGCAGTGGTTACAAGGATGACAGTGTCTTTGAAGCGGCGATTGCCGGAGCCGCTGCTCGGCGCGATACGGCAGGCGCGCGCACGTTCGCGGCAGCTGGTGCGCTGGTCGGGACGCGAGCTCAATCACACGCTGACCTGCGGGATCCGCGTGTCGATTACGAGTGCGTCCGACTGGGCTGTCTACAACGAGGTCTTCGTCGATGGGGAATACGACGGCGCGATTCACACCGTCGTCGCCTCGTCTGTTGCCAGACCGCTCGTTGTTGATCTGGGTGCGAACGTCGGCTACTTCGCGTTGCGCTTCGTTGACCTGTGGTGCCGCGAGCGGGCAAGTGAGCCATTCGAGTTGATCTCCGTTGAGGGCGCCGCACACACGTATGCGCAACTCCAGCGGCATCTCGAACAGCCCGCGATCGCAGGCCGATGTGTGGCACGACATGGACTGGTCGGACAGCGAACCGGATCGGCATGGATCTCCACATCCGCGCTGACGGGCATGAATTCGATCCGCACGCGCCAGTCTTTCTCCCGGACCGAGGTGCCCTTCGTCGATCTGGAGCGTCTGTTACCAAGCCGACCGATTTCGTTGTTGAAATGCGATGTCGAGGGTGCGGAGGAAATGTTCTGTGAGTCGTATCCCGATCTGCTCCGGCGGGTGGCGACTCTCGTCATCGAGTTGCATCCTCAGATCACCGATGAAAACCGGTGCCGAGACCTCCTCGGCGATGCGGGGCTGGTCAACCACCGAATCGTGCGCCGGTACGACGGCGGGAGTGTCGAGATCTTCTCGCGGGAGTGATCGATGCGCATTCTGTCGATCGGCGCGAGCCTGGGCAGGGGCGGGACCGAGCGCGCGGTGGAGACGTTCTCGCTCGGCTTCCAGCGGCTCGGCCACGACGTTGCGGTGCTGGCGTGGCAGGATGGCGGTCTCCGCCAGGCGCGTCTCGAGGAGCACGGGATCGAGGTGTTCATCGGTGGCGCCGATCTGCCACGTGCGTTGGACGCGGCCGAGGCGTTCAATCCCGATCTGATTCACATGCATCGAGTGGGGGTGGCCTCCGCGGTCGAGACCGCGATGTTGCGGCGCCTGCGCACACCCAACCGACGCGTCATCGAGACCAACGTGTTCGGTCGTGTGGATACATCAGAGGCCAGTCGCTACATCGATGTGCACATGCATCTGAGCAGATGGTGTCTGTGGCGCTGGCACCGATGGCTCCGGTCGCGAGATGCCTCTCAGATTGGGGTTGTCGTCCCGAATCCTGTCGATCCCAACTCATTCCGGCGCGTCAATAACGATCAGCGACTCCAGTTCCGATCCCGTCTCGGGATCGGCAAAGACAATTTCGTGTGCGGACGCGTCGGTCAACCGAATGCGGCCAGCTGGCATCCGATTCTGTTTGAGGCGTTCGCATCCCTCGCGCGTGTGGTCCCGCAGGCTCGACTCCTGCTCGTCGGACTGCCAGACAACCTGCGCCGCTGTATCGGGCAGCTTCCGCGGCGCGTGCAGCGCCTGATCGTCGAGCTGCCACTCACTGATGACGACGGACGGCTCGCGGAGGTGTATTCGTCGCTCGATTGTTTCGTGCACGCGGCACGCGTCGGCGAAAGTTTCGGTTACGTGCTGACTGAGGCGATGTTGTGCGAGTGTCCGGTCGTCACGGCGAGTACTCCGCACGTCAACAACAGCCAGGTGGAAGTCGTCGGTCATTTGAAAGGCGGAATCGTGGCGGCGTCGCTCGATCGCTTGCCGAATGCCCTCTGTCGCATGCACGCTGACTGGAGCGTATGGCGCCGGCGCGGCTCGACGCTGCGGGACCACGTCGTATCCCGCTTTGGCGTGCAGACCGTGGCGGCGCTTGCCGCCCGCATTGGACTCGCTGCGCTGCAGACGGACAACCGCGAGGCGCTACGCCGCCGGCTCGCTGACATGGACGATTGCGTGTCGCAGGTCAGCGACGGGGAGATAGGCGATCTGATGGATGATGCGCTCGGGACCACCCGATTTCGAGACCGTGTGGCCATGCGGATGCGACACCATCCCGCAGTCCAGGCCATCGTCGACCACCGGCTCACGCATCGCCTGAATCGCAGCGCCGCTCGACTCTTCGCGTCGAATTCGCCTCGCGCCCGCTGGTCAATCCGCTCGCGCCTTGCGCAGATGGGGAACCATTGATGACGAGTCGCGACTGCCGCGTGGCGTTGCTCGTGAACTTCATTCCGCCGTACAGAGTGTCGGTGTTTCGTGCGCTGCGGTCAGAAGTGCGGGAGTTGCAGGTCCTGGTCTCGACCCCCGTGGAAGCCAACCGGTCCTGGCCCCCGGAATGGGCCGACCTGCCTGTGATCGTGCAGCGGAGTGTGTCCGTTCGAAAGCGATGGAAGCGCCCAGGCGGGTTTCCCGAAGACGGCTTCGTCCACGTGCCGTATGACACGATTGCGCAGCTCCGACGGTTTCAACCTGACGTCATCCTGTCTGGAGAGCTCGGCGTGCGCTCCTGGCTGGCGGCGGCCTATAAGCAATGGCATCGGGACGTCCGCTTGCTCCTGTGGGCGACGCTCTCCGAGCGTACCGAACAGCGACGGGGATTCGCGCGCGAGCAACTGCGGCCCGCACTGTTGCGGCAGGCCGACGGCGTTCTGGTGAATGGCGCCAGCGGTGCGCGTTACATCACGTCACAAGGGATCCCGCCGATGCGGGTCACGCGAGTGCCGTATACGACCGATGTCGCCGCGTTTTCGGCTATGCCGGTCGAGAGACCTGATGCCGAGACACTCTCGCTCGTCTACGCAGGACTCCTGATTCCGCGCAAAGGCATCCTCGAGTTTCTGACGCTCCTATCGGCGTGGGCGCAGCGTCACCCGCACCGCAGGATTGAGTTTCAAATCGCCGGCGACGGTCCGCAACGTGCGGCGCTCGACGCCGTGCCGCGGCCGTCGAATCTCGTCGTGAGGTTTCTCGGGAACGTCGCCTATGACGAGTTGCCGCGCGTATACGGGCGCTCCTCGATTCTCGTGTTGCCCACACTCGAAGATGAATGGGGCGTCGTCGTCAACGAGGCGATGGCGGCAGGGCTCCCGATCCTCGGAAGCGTCTATAGCCAGGCGGTCGAGGAGTTGGTGATCGACGGCAAAACCGGTTGGACCTTCGTGCCCGACGACCGGCGCAGCGCACATGCGGCGCTCGACGCCGCACTCAACACGTCCGGATGCGACCGGGCGTGCATGGCACGCGCCGCCCGCGCCCACGCAAGCGCGCTGACGCCCGCGAGAATTGCGCGCGAGATTGCCGCAGCGATTGACCGTGTGATCACGCCCTCGCCGGTTCGGGCGTAACGTCGTTGCAGACCATACACAGCCGGCTCAGCGCACGACCGTGCCGTTCACGTCCTGACCGAAGCGTCTCCACTCGTCTTCAGTGACGTCGCGGTTCATCCACACGAACGGACGCCCGATGGCGCCGACGTAGTACGTATTCTGCTCGAACCGATTGCCGGCAGTGGTAAACGCGGTCGTCTTGTCGCGCACCTGCAGAATCCCGGTCCGGCCGGAGCCAGCCTGTGGGGGCCCTGACTGGTTGATGACGTTATCGTGGACGTACAGCCGCGCGAGTATCCATGGGCCGCGCTTGCCGGATCCGCGATCACCTTCGAGCGCAGTAATGCCCTGCCAGTTGTCGGTCACCGTGTTGTTGTGCACCTCGACGTCGGACGAGGAGTTGACGAGGATGCCTGCGCCGTCGACCCAACCCGGGTACGGCTTGCCGCGTCCATTTCGGCTCACGATGTTGTGGCGGATGACCGCGCGATAACCGATCTCATGAAAGATGCCGCTGAGATCGTTATCTTCGACGCGGTTCGATTCGAACACCACGTCGATATTGTCAATGTCGGTCCAGAGACCAGGTCCGTGGTTGTCGTGTGCGTAATTGCCACGCACGAGCAATCGGGTTGTCAGCACCCACTTGGCTCCGCCAGCGCCCCAGTACGGATCGTAGCCGGCGGTGTTGTTGTGCGCGATCTCGTTGTCCTCGACGATGACGTTGTCGCCTGCGCCGATGAATCCGAGGGCGCCATTGTGATGGACGTTATTGCCGCGCGCCTGGGCGGCGTCCACGGTCCGGATGCCGGCGAAGTGATTGAGTCGCACTTCCAGACCCTCGATCGTCCATCCTCGCCCGACTCCGTTGACCGCGGCTTCGTTCGTCGGCGTCGCGAACTTCTCAACGACGAACCCGCGCAGAGTCACCCGCTCGGCGTAACCGCGGAATGCGACCCCTGTCACGCTGGTTTCGACGCGATGGCCTGCCGGATCGTCGGCAATGTAGATTCGGCGTCTCGGGTAGTCGAAGTACCACGAGCCGGGTTGCAGGTCCGATCGATCGGCTGCGTGCCGAAGCATCACATCGTCGAAGAAGAGGTCTTCAGGTCGCGCACATCGCGGCGCAGCAGGCAGGCAGACGGAGCCCTCGCCGATGACGGTGCCCGCTTGCGGCTGATCGTCGACGAACCAGACACCTCCATCGCGGACGAAGCCGGTAAGAAGCCGTGCGCCGGACAGCACGACTTGCGCGTCGCCCACGAGTGTCTGATTCGCCTTCGGTGTGAGCGGAGCGGCGAGGCGGTACGTCCCGGCGGTCAGTCTGAACCGCGTGCCCGGAGGATGCGACTCCAGCTGTTGCTGAAGATCGTGTTGCGGGCGCAACACGACTTCACCAGCGTCGGCGTTCGTCGAGGGTGTGCCTGATGTCCCACCTTGATCCGACGCGGCCGCGCACAGACTGACGAGACCGGTGAACACAAGCAGCGCGATCGCTCGCGGAACGAGGTGGCGCGCTGCCATGTGAACGCTCACGGTCCATGATACGCCGCGCATTCTCGATGCTGCCTCGTCCGCTCACGCGCAGCTCATCAGCCCACGAGATCACGGCGTTGATTGACTCACCGCGTGAACGTGCCGCTCGTATCCTGGCCGTAACTGCGCCAGGTGTTTTCGTTGATCTCCGTGTTCATCCACATGAAGTAGTTCACGTTGGTGCCAAGCCAATAGCTGTTGCGCACGAACCTGTTGTTCGCGGAGAACGCTGCCGTTCCGTCGTTGTCGATAACCCCGGTTCGCCCCGCACCTGCCCGCTGTGGCGCCTGTTGATAAACGGAGTTGTCGTGCACGTACAGGTTCCTCAGCACCAGGGGACCATACGCGCCGGTGCCGCGGTTCTGCGCCAGTCCGGCGATGCCCTGGAAGTTGTCGGTCAGCGTGTTGCCATAGACCTCGACGTCGGGTGACGCGGAGACGAGGATGCCGGCGCCATCCACCCAATACGGGAAAGGCTGCGAGCGTCCGTTTCGAGAGACGGTGTTATAGCGGATAACAGCCTGATAACTGACCTCGTGAAAAATTCCGCTCAGGCTATTGTCCTCAACGCGGTTGCGCTCGATGCGCACGTAGATGTTGTCGATGTCGGTCCATAGCCCGGGACCGTTGTTGTGGTGGACGAAATTGTTTTGCACCACCAGGTTGGTTGTCTTGACGAACTTCGTGCCGCCGGCTCCCCAATACGCGTCGTAGTTGAGCGTGTTGTTGTAGGCGATCTCGTTGCCGTCAACATTGGCGCCGCTACCGGCGCCGATGAATCCGAAGGCGCCGTTGTGGTGGACATTGTTCCGCCGAGCGATCGTGTAGTCCGCCGTTCGGATACCGGCGAAATGGTTCCAGCGAACTTCACAGTCTTCGATGGTCCACCCGACAGTCGCGCCGTTGATCGCCGCGTATGCCGTTGGCGTCGCGAATTTCTCGATCGTCACGCCGCGCAGCGTCACGTTTTCTGAATATCCGGTGAAGGCAATGGGCGTGACACCGATTTCGACCCTGTGTCCGGTCGGATTGTCGGCCATGTAGATGCGATCGTTGGCGTAATCGAAGTACCACTTCCCTGTGGTCACCTCTGAGAGCCTCGCGACTGGCACGAGGACACGGTCGTCGATGAAGAGGTCCTCGGGGTAGGCACAGAGCGGAGCCGATGTGGAGCAGACGCTGCCGAGGCCGACGACGGAACCTTGCTGGGTCTGACCGCCGATCGTCCAGTACGAGCCTGTCCACGTGAACGAGGTGAGCAGCCGTGCGCCGGACAAGATCGCGCCCTGCTCGCCGACGATGATCAAGCCGCTCTTCGGCTGCAGCGTCTGCAGGCGGTGCACACCTGCACGCAGGACGATCGTCTGCCCCGAGGCCGCCGTGTCGATCACCGACTGGATGCTCTGTCCCGGCGAAACATAGTAGTCACCCGTTACCGTTGGCTGGGGAGCGGGAGAGCCTCCTGCTGGTGACGTCTGGCCGTAGGCCGTCCACCCAGTTCCGTTCCACCGATACCACCAGCCCCCTTCAAGGCCGAGCACGTAGAGCGTCTGATTCAGCCAGAGGATCGAACGCGCATAGCCGTCCGCGGCTTGAACGCCATTTCGCAGGACGCGAAGATCACTGGCAAGCGTCCAGACCGCACCGCCAGCATCGACAATCTGACTCGCTGGCGGAAGTTGAGTGCCCGAAGGCGAGGGCGAAGGCGCGGGCGCGGGTGCGGGTGTGGGTGTGGGTGTGGGGGTTGGGCTCGGGCTCGTCGTCGTTCCTGGTGCGGTCTTCCCGTAGGGCGTCCACCCGGTTCCGTTCCACTGATACCACCACACGTTGTCCATGCCCAACACGTAGAGGGTTTGATTCAGCCACTGCATCTGCCTGCTTGATCCGCCTGCCGCCTGCACGCCGTTGCGGAGCACGCGGTAGTCCGAGGCGAGTGTCCAGACGTTGCCGCCGGTATCGACGATCTGCGTCGAGGGTGGGACCTGAGTCCCAGACGGCGAGGTGGGCGCAGGCTTGGTCGGGCCGTAGCGGACCCAACTGCTGCCGGTCCAGCGCCACCACTGCGAGTCGGTGCCGAACACATAGATCGTGTTTTGAGCAAGGAGAATGCGCGTGCCCCAACCTGTTGAGGCCTGCACGCCGTTCCGCAGGATGCGCAGATCGCTGGCGATCGTCCACACGGCGCCCGATGTGTCTACGATTCGCGTTGCGGGTGGCAGTTCGGCGCCATCCGGAGAAGCGGATTGCGCGAACAGCGAGCGCTCGTCGATGCCAGCGGCGAGCACGATGACGATCCAAGACAGAGCTATCGCAGACAGGGTTCGAAACGTCGTTCTCAAGACGGTCTCCGGTTACCTTGGGTTATGGGTGCGCCGCGGCGATGTGCAGGAATCGGGCCGATGAGCTTTCGCCAAAAAGACGAGCTGAGCTGACGATCGTCAAATGGACCCTGACGCGTTTCTTTTCAATCGTGTAACTGCGCGTCGGGAATTGCGTCACGCCTCTTGCACGTCGGAAGGCCATGGCCATTTCCGACCTGTGGTACAAGAACGCCGTCATCTACTGCCTCGATGTCGAGAAGTACCAAGACGCCAATGGAGATGGCGTCGGCGACTTCGAGGGCTTGATGCGCCGGCTCGATTACCTGCAGGGGCTCGGGGTGACCTGTGTATGGCTCCAGCCGTTCTATCCTTCGCCCAATCGCGACAACGGCTATGACGTCGCTGATTTCTACGGCGTCCATGACAAGCACGGGTCGCTGGGCGACTTCGTCGCCTTCATGCGTCACGCCGAGGCGCTTGGCGTCCGCGTCATCATCGATCTCGTCGTCAACCACACCTCGACCGATTCGCCGTGGTTCAAGCGCGCCCGCACCAGTCCTGATGATTTCTTTCGCGAGTGGTATGTGTGGTCAGACATACGCCCGAAGAACCACAAAGACGGCATCGTGTTTCCCGGTCAGCAGACGACGACCTGGACGTGGGATCGCACGGCGAAGCAGTTCTACTTCCATCGCTTCTACAACCATCAGCCGGATCTGAACACCTGGCATCCCTACGTACGCGCCGAGATCCAGAAGATCATGGGGTTCTGGCTGCAGTTGGGCGTATCCGGCTTTCGTATGGATGCCGTGCCGTTTCTGATCGAAAAAAAGGGCCCGGGTGTCGAGCATCAGATGGATTTCAACCTGCTGAAGGAGATGCGCGACTTCCTGCAGTGGCGTTCATCGGAAGCCGTCATGCTCGCCGAGGCCAACGTCCCTCCCGACGAGAGCCTCGATTACTTCGGCGCCGAAGGCGACCGGCTGCAGATGATGCTCAACTTTCCGGTGAATCAGCGCCTGTTCTATGCACTCGCGACCGGCGACATCGATCCGTTGGTGCGCGCGCTCGAAGACACGAAACGTCGCCCGCCGAACGCCCAGTGGGTGCAGTTCCTGCGCAGCCACGACGAACTCGACCTCGGACGTCTCACACCGGATCAGCGGCAGAAAGTGTTCGAGGCATTTGGCCCTGAGAAACGGATGCAGTTGTACAACCGTGGCATCAGACGACGGCTGACGCCGATGCTGGGCAACGATCGGAAGAAGCTGGAACTGGCCTTCAGCCTGTTGTTCTCATTACCCGGCACGCCAATGATGCAGTACGGCGACGAGATCGGGATCGGCGACGATTTGCGTCTGCCCGAGCGCGAGTGCGCGCGCACGCCGATGCAGTGGACCTCCGACCGCCACGCCGGGTTTTCGCGCGCGAAGAAGGTGGTCCGGCCAGTCATCAGCGATGGGGTGTACGGCTACAAGAAGCTGAACGTGGCCGATCAACGCCGCGACCCGGAATCGTTACTGAACTGGACGGAGCGCATTATTCGGGTGCGCAAGGAATGTCCCGAGATCAGCTGGGGCAATTTCGTGGTGCTGCGCACCAACGTGCCTGAGGTGCTGGCCATCCGCTACGACTGGCGCAATACCTCACTCCTGACCCTGCACAACTTCAGTAGCGCGAAGCAGACAGTCAAAGTGAAGGTGGATACGGACCACGACGGCCTGCTCGTTGAAGTGTTCGACGGCCATCACAGCAAAGCCCAGAACGATGGCCTGCATCGTGTGACGATGGACCCGCACGCGTGGCGCTGGTATCGCGTTGGCGGGCCAGACAACGCGCTCGCGCGATCGGACCTGGATTTGACGAACCCCCGCCGCTGACGTCGCATGTGATTCGGGTGCCGACTCAGGTGGATGGCGGGACGCCGATGTATTTCGCGCGTGGTCGAATCAAGTGATCGGTGGCGTACTGCTCGATCGCGTGGCCGATCCAGCCGATTGTCCGACCGATCGCGAATACCACGAGCGGTGAGCCGGCCGGTAGCCTCAGGACGCGCGCGAGGGCAGCCAGGGCGAAGTCGACATTCGGCTTCTCACGCATCAGCGCGCCTGCGGCCGCCTCGAATGTCACGATGAAGCGTAATTCCGCCGATGCCGCGTATCGCTCACGAAGCATGTCCATGAGCAGCGCCGCCCGCGGATCGCCGGCGGTATACAGAGGATGCCCGAACCCGTCGAGGCGCTCGCCGCGACGAAGGCGGGCCGCCAAGGCCGTCCGCAGGTTGCGTTCGTTGCGAACCGACCGCAGCATCGCTTCCACGCGGGCGCCAGAGCCCCCATGTTTCGGACCGGTCAGCGCAGAGAGACCGGCGACAACGACGGCATAGGGATCCGCGCCGGCCGACGCGACGCATCGCGCCGTGAACGACGAGACATTGAGCTCGTGGTCGGCACACAGGATTAGCGCGCTCCGCAGGACATCAGTCCCGCGGGTCTGCACTCGCCATGCCCGCGCCAGCCGCTGATCGATCGTGAGCATCCGGTCTGCCGCGGCACTCCGCCGTGTCGCCGCTGCCGTCAACAGATGGAGGATGCGCCAGCCGCACGTGGCGACACTCGCTGAGCGGAGGTCGAACGCCGCGGCATCGTGCGCTGACGCGGACGCGAGCAGCGACTGCGCGTGTGCCGCAAACGGCACATCGTCGTCTGCGGGCATGACAGCGACCGCTGGTATCGCCGCTGGCGCATCGAAACGGCCCGTCCAGATCAGCGAAGCGACCTCCGCAATTGACCGCGTCCGCGCCAGCGTCAACACATCGTGTCCGCGATAGTAGAGACGCTGGCCGTCGATGAGCGTGATCGCCGATTCGAGGACCGGCATGCCCCATTGCAGTGCGTGGGCCACGGCCTTGTCCGGATTCCGCCGTTCCTCCGTGCGGCGCTGCAGCCGCTCCACATCGTCACGTGAATAGCGGCGCTCGCGCGACGGCCCCGGCGTCGCCTGCGAGCGAACGAACCCGCGGCTCACATAGGCATAGAGTGTCGTCCTGCTGACGCCGAGCAGCGCTGACGCATCGGCGGCGGAGATCCACGAGGGACGCCGGCTCATATTGATTATTGAATCAACGTTGACGCGATCATACATGCGCGATACGGTCGAATCAGAGGCAACCGATGGCGGCAATCAGTGCAGGACTCGAAGATGTCGTGGCGGCGACGACGGCGCTCAGCGATGTGGACGGCGAGCGCGGGGAATTGATCATCGGCGGGTTCCCGGTTGGCGACCTCGCCGCGGAGGCCACATTTGAAGAGACGACCTGGCTCCTGTGGCACGGCGAGTTGCCGTCGCGCCAGATGCTGGACGGCTTTCGCGCGACGCTCGCGGCCGCACGCGCTCTCCCCGAGTCGACGCAGGGACTCCTGCGGGAGTGCGCCCACCGCCGCATCGACACGATGGACGCGCTGCGGATCGGCGCCGGCACGATCTCACTGGAGGGCGACTCGCCGCACGCCATCATCGCGCGGCTTCCAACAATCGTCGCCGCGTACTGGCGAATGCGACAGGGACGTGAGCCGCTGGCGCCGCGGTCCGACCTCGATCACGCCGCCAACTTCCTCTACATGTTGAGCGGGACCGTCCCCGATGCAGAGCGGGTGCGTGGTCTCGAAACCTACCTGAATACGGTCATCGACCACGGCCTCAACGCGTCCACGTTTACCGCACGGGTGATCGTCTCGACCGGCTCCGATCTGGTGTCGGCGGTGGTTGGAGCGATCGGCGCGCTGAAAGGCCCCCTGCATGGTGGTGCGCCGGGGCCCGCGCTGAACATGGTCTTCGAGATCGGCGACGCCGCGAGAGCCGAGCCGGTGCTCCGCGCCAAGATCGAGCGCGGTGAGAAGCTGATGGGATTCGGCCATCGCGTCTACAAGGTCCGCGATCCGCGTGCCGACGTCCTGGCCGCGGCAGCCGAGCGCATGTTCACTCGCGCCGGCGACATGACGCTGTATCGACTCGCGCGCATCGTCGAAGGCACCGCCCTTCGCTTGCTCGAGGAATACAAGCCCGGGCGACGGCTGCAGACGAACGTGGAGTTTTATACAGCGCTCCTGCTGCACGGACTCGAGCTCGATGTCGAGCTCTTTACGCCGACATTCGCCATTAGCCGTGTGAGCGGATGGATCGCGCACGCATTAGAGCAACAGCGTGCCAATCGGATCATCCGTCCGCAGTCGGTGTACTCGGGCCCACGCCATCGCACCTGGATGCCAGTATCGCAGCGCTGAACCGCCGATATCACCGCTCCTAGCGTTGACCGCCCCGGTTAGAACAGGCGATGCTTCTGCCCATGACGCTCGCCGTTCTCAGACATGACGTCCGGTTTGCGGCTCGCGGTCTCTGGCGCAGTCGCGGATTCGCGGTCTCGGCCATCCTCATTCTCGCGATCGGTATTGCCGCCAGCACGGGTCTGTTTGCCGTCGTCGACGCCGTCGTGCTCCATCCGCTGCCGTATACCGGCGCCGATCGAATTGTTCGCGTGCGTTTGGTGCCGTCATCCGGGCCAGCGCGACCGGCGATGGTGAACGCCGACGAGTTCCTCGCGTTGAAGCGCGCCTCCAATCTCGACGGTGCCTACATCAGAGACAGTTTCACGAAGACGCTGGGCGGCACGTCGTTCCCCGAATCGGTGTGGACCGAGTACTACACGGGCAATGCGCTGACACTGCTCGGAGTGCAACCGACGCTCGGACGGCTGTTCACAGATGCAGAGGTGCCTGTCGGTCCGCAGCCGCCACACGTTGCGGTGTTGACACACCGCTTCTGGCAGCGCCATTTCGGAGGCCAGCCGAACGCGATCGGGCAGACGCTGAGGCTCGATGGCGACGTGTTCACCGTCATCGGTGTGATCCCAGCCGAATATGCAATGGATCTCACCGACATCATCCTGCCGTTGCGGATGCCGATCGATCCAGCGGCCACCTGGCCGGTGCACGTGCGCGTGAAGTCGGACGTCTCGATGGCTGCTGCGCAAGGCGAACTGCAGCAGCTGTACGAGCAGTTCGCGCGCCGCCGTCCAGACGCGTTTCCATCCAGCTTCCGCGTTCAGCTCAGTCGTCTCGTGGACGAGGAACGCGCGGCGTCACATGTTCCGATTGTTGGTCTGCTCTTCGCCGCCTCGGCATTGCTGCTGTTGATTGGTTGCGCGAACGTCACCATTCTCTTGCTGGCGCGCGGCAGGCTTCGTCTCCACGAGATGGCGTTGCGCTACGCGCTCGGTGCCGCCCGCTCTCGACTGGTGAGCTTGCTGCTCTGCGAGACGCTGCTCATCATGATCACTGCCAGCGTCATCGCGGTGATCGCGGTGCAGCAGGTGCTCCCGCTTGTGCTCGCCGACGTTCCCGGTGTCGTCTCCCAGCGCGCATCACGCATCGTCGTCGGTCCGATGGCGATCCTGTTCGCGGTGTCGATGACCGCGATTGCGGCAGTGATTGCTGGTCTGTGGCCGGCGTTGACCGTCTCTCGCCCGCGAAGCGACGCGATGCGGAGCGCGTCAGCCGTTCGGGCCGGCGGCGGCACAGGCCGCATCGGTTCCGCCATCCTCATCGCCGCACAGGTGACGATCGCCGTGGTGCTGCTGGCCGGAACAGGCGCGGCGATTCGCGGGCTCGTCGATCTGTATCGCGCGCCCGCAGGCTACGACCCGGCACGCGTGACCATCGCGCAGATCTACCTGCCAATTGGGAGCTACATGACATGGCCGGAGCGCGTCGCCGTATATGAACGTGTGCGGGCCGAGGTCAGCAGCGAGGTCAGCGTTGAAGGCTCGTCGATCAGTCTCATTCCCACAGGTCCGCCGCCACGGACCGGTTCGTCGACACGCATCGACGCCGACGGTCTGCGTGCCACCGATCGCGAAGTGCTCGCGCATTCGGTCGCATCCGATTACTTCTCGACTCTGAAGATGCCGCTGGCCCGGGGACGCATGTGGACGGCGTCTGACGATGCGCGCGCGGAAGCCGTGACGGTGATCAACGAGACGATGGCGCGGCAGGTGTGGCCGAATGACGATCCGATCGGCAAGCGCGTGCGGGACCGGTCGTTCGCCGATCGCCGGCCTCAGTGGATCCTCAACGCGCCGGGACGCGATGGATGGTTCGAGGTCATTGGCGTCGTCCGCGATGTGCCGAATCGTGGCTTGCGTGAGTCGATTGCCCCGGCGATGTACTACCCGTATTCCGCGGCGCTGAGTGATACCGCCGTGCTGATTGTCCGCACGAAGAACGATCCGGCCGTTGCGGAGCGAGATCTGCGGATGGCAGTGAGTCGCGCGGATGGCAACCTGCCGATTATCAGATTCATTACGCCTGACGCATTCATGGGCTGGCAGCAGGGCGAGTTCGTGAGTGCGGTGCTGCTCGGCTTTGCCGGCGTGGCCGTGATCCTCGCCGCGTTCGGACTGTTCAGCGTGGCGAGCTATGCGATCGCGCATCGGACGAGGGAGTTCAGCATCCGAATGGCGCTCGGCGCCACACGGCGCACTGTGCTGCGTGAGGCGTTGCAGTCGACGGCGATCGCGGTCGCTTGCGGCCTCGGAACCGGGCTGACGCTGAGCCTCTTGCTCAACTCGTTGCTTCTGCGATGGTCGATCCGGAACATGGACGACCCGCTTGTGCTTGCGTTCGTCGTCGGCGCGCTGCTGCTCACGTCGGTCCTGGCAGCAGTTATTCCGGCGCACCGCGCCTCCGGCATCGAGGCGGCGATCGCTCTCAAGAGCGAGTAATCCTCAGTCGCGTCGCGGGAGAGTCGATCAACGAAGCTGCGCCATATCTTGGCTGAAGGCTTGCACTCCATCCGAGCGTGCTGGCGTATTTCGACACGACGCTCGGCTGGGGTGAACTGGTCAAACGTACCGTCAAGGAAACGCAAGCCGATAAGGGCTTCGGTCTCGCGGCTCAGCTCGCCTACTACTTCTTCCTCGCACTCTTCCCGGCGCTGCTCTTTGTGATCGCGCTCGCTGGCGTGTTTGCCGATGCCGGACTCGTCGAGCGGCTGGTGAACATGATGAGCGGAGCCGTGCCGCCGGATGTGGTCTCCATCATTCGCGATCAATTGATCCGAATCTCGCAGGGTGAGCAGGGCGGAATCCTGACGTTCGGCGTGCTTGCGGCGCTGTGGAGCAGCTCTGCGGCGATGCTCTCGCTCATTGATTCGCTCAATAGTGCGTATGACGTCGAGGACTCGCGGCCGTGGTGGAAGCAGCGTCTCGTGGCCATCGCCCTGACCGTGGGCATCGCGGTCTTTATCATCGCGTCGTTTGCGCTCGTGCTGGCCGGACCCGAGGTTGCCGATTGGCTCGCCGGCCATTTCGGATTGGGCGCCGCGTTCACGTGGACCTGGAAGATCCTCCAGTGGCCGCTCGTCTTTGCGCTCGTGGCACTGGCGTTTTGTCTCGTCTACTACTTCGGTCCGGACGTCGAGCAGGACTTTGTGTTCCTGACACCGGGCTCGGTGCTGGCCACCGTGCTCTGGCTGCTGGGTTCGCTGGCGTTCCGTTTCTATGTCGTCAATTTCGCTTCGTATAACGAAACCTACGGCGCCATCGGCGGCGCGATGGTGTTGCTGCTCTGGCTATACCTCTCCGGTGTCGTCGTCATCGTCGGTGCGGAGATGAATGCCGAGATCGAGCACGCGTCTCCGCATGGTAAGGCGCCCGGTGAGAAGGTGCCCGGCGAGCGGAAGACCATCGGCGCGCGCGCCGCGCGGGAGTTTCGCGAACGGCAGCCATGGAGTGGCAAGCAGCAGCCCGCGCCCGTTCCGCAACCGCGCCGGGGTTGGAGAACTGCCGCGTTCGCCAGAGCAGGCGTGCTGCTGAGTGGCGCATTCAACGAACTCGTTGGCCGGCGGATCAAAGGCTAACGTCGGGGGATCACATGGAGACACGAGAGCCATCGATCGCAGAAGTACTCAAGAACGCCATCCGCGATGCGCAGGATCTCGTGCGCAGCGAAATCGAGTTGGCCAAAGCGGAGGTCCGTCAGGAAACGCGTCGTCTCAGCGTGGGCGCCGGCCTTCTGTTCGGAGCGGCACTTGCAGCGATCATCGCCGTCATGTTTCTGATGACGACGATAGCCTTGGCGATCGCCTATCTGGCTGCCTGGCCGGTGTGGAGTGGCTTCGGAATCGTGACGGTACTCATGGCCATCGCAGCCGGAGTGCTCGGTCCGATTGGCAAGAAACGGTTGACCGCCGCCCGCCATATGCCGCGGACGAGGGACACGCTCAAGGAGAACATCGAATGGATGCGAACCCGGACGTCCTAGCTGACACCATTCGTGCGAAGCGTGACGCGATCGATCAGAACCTCGCACAGTTGCGCGGCAAGCTGGCGAGTGTTGACCCGCGACAGCGGTTCGATATGCGGCAGCTGGCGAAAAGGGGGCTTCCGGTGCTCGCCGGGACCGCCGCGCTGTGGCTGTGGAGAACGCGCCGTCGCCGTGTCAGCTCGCTCGATCAGCTGCTGAGTCACGGTCTCGTCGATCTCTACCGGACTGAAACTCACTTGGTGCCGGTGCTGGACCGCATGGCCAGGCAGGCACGGAATGAAGAGTTAGCCCAGGCGTTTACCCAGCATCGCGTCGAGACCGAGGGACACATCGATCGGCTCCATCGTGTCTTCAAATCAATCGGCGTCAAGCCCGCCCGCGGTTCATCGCCGGCCGTCGAGGCGCTGGTCGCCGAAGGGCAGCGGCTCATGGCGCGTCACATGGATCGCGACGTACGGGATGCGTGGCTCATCGCGACGGCGCAGCGCGTCGAACATCTCGAAATCGCGAACTATGGCACGGCGCGTACCTACGCCGAATTGCTCGGGCACACCTACGCAGCCCAATTGCTGCAGCAGACGCTCGACGAAGAACGTGCCGCTGACGCGCGACTCACGCAGTTGGCAGAACGCTTCGTCAACCCGCAATCACTTCACGAATCACCTGTGTAGGGCGAGGAGGAAACATGGGAGCCGGTGGAAAGACGGTGGGGCTGGGAGTGGTCGGTGCGGGTGTCACCATGCTCGCTCGCAAGTGGACGCTGCGAGCGATGCACGACGAGCGTGGCAGGCCCAAGCTGCCCCGCGCCGCGCGCAAGTCGAATAGCGTGATCGTGCTGCTGACGGTCGCCGCCGCGTCGGGCGCCTTACTCGCGCTCGCCGAGATCCTGACGGAACACCGCAAGCAGTTGGCCGATTTCACCTGACATCCCTCGCTCCTTCAAGGAAGTGACGAGGCGCGCGTAGTTCTTTATCGTTGCCCTGTCAGTACTTCCAGTAGTCCGCTCTCTGTGAGTCGCTTAGCCTCACAGCAGGATGTCCCTACGTGGAAGGCTCAGCCGCCGGACCGTGATGGCGATTGTCGGGGTGGCGCTGCTCGGGGTCGTGCTGGTGCACACGTCGAGAACGCCGGCCGCCGCGCCAGCGCGCAATACGTCGGCGCCAGCCGCGGTGCCAGTCAGTGTTGCAACCGCGTCACGCACCGATCTTCCTGTTCGCCTCACGGCGCTCGGCTCGGTCACCGCATTCAACACGGTCACCGTGCGCCCTCGTGTGGACGGACAACTCATGCGCGTGTCGTTTCAGGAGGGGCAGTTCGTCCAAAAAGGTGAGCTACTTGCCGAGATCGATCCTCGACCGTTCCAAGTACAGCTCGAACAGGCGGAGGGCCAGCTTGCCCGCGATCAGGCTCAGCTCGCCAACGCACGGGTTGACCTCACACGCTACGAGACGCTGCTCAGCGAAGACTCGATTGCCCGCCAGAACGTGGACGCCCAGAAATCAACCGTCGCCCAGCTCGAAGCTGCGCTCAAGGTGGATCAGGCGGCGATCGACAGCGCGCGACTGAACCTCACCTATTCCCGTATCACCGCGCCGCTGAGCGGCCGTGTGGGTCTTCGCCTCGTCGACGTCGGCAATGTCGTCAGTGCAAGCGCAACCACGGGACTTGTCGTTATCACGCAGGTCGATCCCATTGCCGTGGTCTTCACCTTGCCGGAGGACGCCCTCAGCCGCGTGCTCCCGCGCATTCGCGCCGGTGCGCGTTTGCCCGTGGACGCGTTGGATCGCAGCGGCGCGACAGGGCTCGCGACCGGGTCCGTGGTTACCGTCGATAACCAAATCGACCAGTCGACCGGGACGGTCCGTCTGAAGGCCGTCTTCGACAACCGCGACCATGCGTTGTTTCCCTCGCAGTTCGTCAATGTGCAGATGCTCGCCGACACGGAGCGCGCGCAGTTGCTGGTCCCGGCCGCCGCCGTGCAGCAAGGTCCGCAGGGTCAGTTCGTCTATCTCGTTCGCGACGGGAAGGCCGTCGTGCAAGGCGTTCAGGTCGCAGAAGTAGAAGCCGAACGCGCCTCGATTCACAGTGGGCTCAATGCCGGCGATGTCGTGGTCACCGATGGCATCGATCGCCTTCGCGAGGGCAGCCGTGTCGAGGTGCGGCAGTGAGTCCGTCCCGTCCCTTCATCCTCAGGCCGGTTGCGACATCACTGCTGATGGTGGCGCTTGTCATCGCCGGTGGCGTCGCGTACGAGCAGCTGCCCGTATCGGCGCTACCGGAAGTGGACTATCCGACGATCCAGGTCGCGACGTTCTATCCGGGAGCCAGTCCCGATGTGATGGCCACATCGGTGACCGCGCCGCTCGAGCGGCAGTTCGGCCAGATGCCTGGCCTCAAGCAGATGACGTCAACGAGCTCGTTCGGCAGCTCGGTCGTCACGCTGCAGTTCGATCTCGCGCTCAACATCGACGTCGCCGAGCAGGAAGTCCAGGCGGCGGTGAACGCCAGCGGTACGCTCCTGCCCACGGATCTGCCGAATCCACCGGTGTACAGCAAGGTGAACCCCGCGGATGCACCCGTGCTGACGCTGGCGCTCACATCGAAAACGCTGCCCCTGCGCGACGTGCAATCGCTTGCCGATACACGGCTCGCGCCGAAGATCTCTCAGCTGCCGGGCGTGGGGTTGGTGACGATCAGCGGCGGCCAGAAGCCCGCGGTCCGCGTGCAGGCCAACCCGACTGCGCTGGCGGCGTATGGCATCGGTCTCAGTCAGCTGATGCAGGCGATCGCCGCCGCCAATGCGAACCAGGCCAAAGGCACCTTCGATGGTCCGCAGCGCGCCTACACGATCGACGCGAACGATCAGCTCACATCGGGTCCCGCGTATCGTTCGCTGGTCGTCGCCTACAAGGATGGTGCGCCGGTGCGCCTGTCGGATGTCGCAGACGTCGTCGATGGGGTAGAGGACGTGCACCAGGCCGCATGGATGAACACGACGCCGGCGGTCATCGTGAACATCCAGCGGCAGCCATCCGCAAACACGATCGCGGTCGTCGATCGGATCAAGACGCTTCTGCCTCAACTGGCCGAGACACTCCCGCCCGCGGTCCAGATCTCGGTCCTCACCGATCGCACGACGACGATTCGCGCGTCGGTTGCTGACGTGCAGTTCGAGCTGATGCTCACCGTGGTGCTCGTCGTCGCGGTGATCTTCCTCTTCCTTCGCAAGCTCTCCACCACGGTGATCCCTGCCGTGGCCGTGCCGCTCTCGCTGGTCGGCACATTCGCCGCGATGTACTTCGCCGGGTTCAGCCTCAATAACCTGACCCTGATGGCCCTGACCATCTCGACCGGCTTCGTGGTTGACGATGCGATCGTGATGATTGAGAACGTCGCGCGGTATGTCGAAGCCGGTGAGGCGCCGATGCAGGCGGCACTCAAAGGCGCGGCGCAGATCGGCTTCACGATTGTCTCGCTCACGGTCTCGCTCGTCGCGGTGCTGATCCCGCTCCTCTTCATGAGCGACATCGTCGGCCGGCTGTTTCGCGAGTTCGCCGTGACGTTGAGCGTGACGATCCTCGTGTCGGCGGTCGTCTCGCTCACGCTCACGCCGATGATGTGTGCGCGAATCCTCTCGAATACGTCGCGCGAGCGGGAGAGTCGCCTCGCGCAGCGTCTCGACAGCGAATTCGAACGGATGAAGCACGCCTACGACCGCTCGCTGGTCTGGGTGCTCGGGCATCAGCGCGCGACGCTCGTCGTGTTTGGCGCCACGCTCGTGATCACCGCGCTGCTCTTCGTCATCGTGCCCAAGGGGTTCTTCCCGGTGCAGGACACCGGGCTCATTGTCGGCGTCACTGCGGCGCCGCAGACGATTTCCTTTGCCGGCCTGGTCGATCGTCAGCAGGCGCTCGTCAAGGCGCTCGTCACCGATCCCGCAGTGCAGAGTCTCTCGTCATTCGTCGGCGTCGATGGTACGAACGTCACTCCCAACAGCGGCCGGCTGCAGATCAATCTCAAACCGATCAATCAACGCGACGACGACGTCAGCGGGGTCATTCGGCGATTGCAGGCAAAGGCGACGGCGGTCTCAGGGATCACGTTGTATCTGCAGGCCGTCCAGGACCTCGAGGTCGAGGACCGCATCAGCCGCACGCAATATCAGTACAGCCTCGAACATCCCGACGCGGCGCAGTTGGACCAATGGTCAGGCCGCCTGCTCGAGGCGCTTCGACGAGAGCCGGCACTGCAGGATGTCGCAACGGATCAGCAGACCGGTGGTGTTCGCGTCGATCTAGCGATCGACCGTGACACCGCATCGCGCTTCGGGATCTCGACGCAGGACGTCGACAACGCACTCTACAGCGCGTTTGGTCAGCGCCAGGTGTCCACGATATTCACACAGTTGAATCAGTACCACGTCGTGCTGGAGCTGAAGCCTGAGTTTCGCCGCAACCCTGACGCACTGCGGAGTATCTACGTGCCGGGGAGCGATGGACATGAAGTCCCGCTCTCCGTGTACACCACAACCACCACCGCGCCAGCGCCGCTGACGATCACGCACCAGGGGCAGTTCCCCGCGGCGACGTTGTCGTTCAACCTCGCACCGCATGCGTCACTGGGCGAGGCCGTAGACGCCGTCGAGCGGACCGCGCGAACGGTGGGATTGCCGGCGGGATTCCGCGCCGAGTTTCAGGGCACCGCCGCAGCGTTCCAGTCATCACTCGCGAACGAAGGATGGCTCATTCTCGCCGCGGTCGTGACCGTCTACATCGTGCTCGGCGTGCTGTATGAAAGCTACATCCACCCGCTGACGATTCTCTCGACGCTGCCTTCCGCTGGCGTCGGCGCGCTGCTCGCACTGCTCCTGACGAGGCAGGAACTCGGCATCGTCGCCGTCATCGGCCTTGTGCTGCTCATCGGCATCGTTAAGAAGAACGCGATCATGATGATCGACTTCGCGCTCGAGGCGCAGCGCCAGCGCGGCGTCGTGCCACACGAGGCGATCTATCAAGCCGCGCTCCTGCGCTTCCGTCCAATCATGATGACGACGATGGCGGCGCTGCTTGGAGGACTGCCGCTGGCGCTCGCCTCAGGTACCGGTGCGGAACTGCGGCGTCCACTCGGGATTGCGATCGTCGGCGGCCTGCTTGTCAGTCAGGTCCTCACGCTCTACACGACGCCAGTTATTTACCTGGCCTTTGAACGGCTCTCCTCCCGCCTCCGCCGAGGCTACGGTGGGCAGCCATGAGCCTCTCAGAGCCATTCATCCGGCGGCCGGTCGCGACGAGCCTGTTAGCGATCGCACTAGGATTGGCGGGGGCACTGGCGTTTGCGGGACTCCCGGTCGCCCCGTTGCCGCAGGTCGCTTATCCAACGATCGTCGTCAACGCTGCGCTGCCCGGAGCCAGTCCCCAGACGATGGCGGCAGCAGTCGCAACACCGCTCGAACGTCAGATCGGTCGCATTGCCGGCATCACTGAAATGACGTCGTCCAGCGGGTCGGGCAGTACGTCGGTCGTGGTGCAGTTCGACCTGACACGCAACATCGATGCAGCTGCACGAGACGTGCAGGCGGCGATCAACGCCGCGCGCGCACAGCTGCCGGCGAACCTGCCGGGCAACCCGACATATCGCAAGGTCAACCCGGCTGATGCGCCCGCGATCATTCTGTCGCTCACGTCGAGCACCGTGCCGATCAGCCGGATCTACGACCTTGCCTCGTCCATGCTCGCGCAGGAGGTCTCGCAGATCGATGGTGTCGGTCAGGTCAACGTCGGTGGCGGTGCGCTCCCGGCCGTGCGCGTCGAGCTGAATCCGAACGCATTGAACAAGTACGGCATCTCGCTGGAGCAGGTTCGCACTGTGCTCTCTCAGGCGAATGCCCGGCGGCCGAAGGGACAGTTGGCCGACGAACGAACGAGCTGGGAAATCGACAGTTCCGATCAGCTGTACAAGGCGGTCAACTACCTGCCGCTCATCGTTGCAGCACGACAAGGCGCGGTCGTACGCCTTACTGATCTGGGCACGGCCACTGACGGCGTTCAGGACGTACGTGCTGCAGGACTGAAAGATGGACAGCGGGCCGTCTCGCTGATCGTGACAACGGAGCCGGATGCCAACGTCATCGACACCGTGGATCGCATTCGCGATCAGTTGCCGCGATTCCGCGCGCTCCTGCCGCCAGCCGTTGATATGCAAGTCGCGATCGATCGCACGACGACGATCCGCGCCTCCGTTCACGATGTCGAACGAACACTCTTGATCGCGATTGGCCTGGTCGTCGTTGTGGTGTTCGTGTTTCTGCGGAGTGGCTCAGCGACCGCGATTCCAAGCGTGGCTGTGCCTCTTTCGCTGCTCGGCACCTTTGCCGTGATGTGGTTTCTCGGTTACAGCCTCAACAACCTGTCGCTGATGGCGTTGACGATTTCGACCGGGTTCGTCGTGGACGATGCCATCGTCGTGCTCGAGAACATCGCGAGACATCTGGACGAAGGGAAGCCGGCTCTCGAGGCTGCATTGATCGGTTCGCGTGAAGTCGGGTTCACCGTGCTCTCGATGAGTCTGTCGCTCGTGGCCGTGTTCATCCCGCTGCTGTTCATGGGCGGTCTCGTGGGGCGCGTGTTCAAAGAGTTCGCGGTGACGCTGGCGGTCGCAGTCGCGGTGTCGCTGCTGATCTCGCTGACGGTCACGCCGATGCTGTGCGCGGTGTTCTTGCGCAAGCGGCCGCCCAGAACGCGGCGCGGGTCCGAAGAAAGCGGCCGCCACTTTGAGCGTCTGCGCGCCGGCTACGACCGTTCACTGGGATGGGCGTTGCAACACACCGGCACAACGGTCACCATCCTGCTGCTCACAGTCGCGCTCAACGTGTATCTGCTGTCGGTCATGCCGAAAGGGTTCTTCCCGCAGCAGGACAACGGCTTGATGACGGGCACGATTCAAGCCTCGCAGGGCACGTCATTCCAGGCGATGCAGCAGATCCTCGCCGAGTACGTCCCTCGTCTTCGGCGCGATCCGGCGGTCGACACGGTCGTGGCATTTACGGGCGGGGGCACGACAGCCAATCAGGCGCGGCTCTTCATCTCGTTGAAGCCCCGGCAGGATCGTCGGGTGAGCGCCGACCAGGTGATCGCGCGGCTGCGGCCACAGTTCGCCCACGACCCGCGCGCCAATCTCTATCTCCAGGCCGCGCAGGACATCCGTGTCGGCGGACGGCAGGCGAACGGCCAGTATCAATACACGCTGCAGGGCGACGATCTCGAATCGCTCTCGGGCTGGACGCCGAAGCTGATCGCGCGACTACGCAGCGAGCCGCTCGTCGCTGACGTGAACAGCGACCAGCAGAATCGCGGGCCGGATGAGTTCGTCACCATCGATCGCGACACTGCAGCACGGCTGGGTGTCAAAGTCTCGGACATCGATCAGGCGCTCTACGACGCGTTCGGTCAGCGCCAGGTGGCCACACTGTATGAGGGATTGAATCAGTACCACGTCGTGATGGAGGTCGCGCCGCAGTATTGGCAGCATCCCGACACGCTCAGCGCGATCTATGTGGCCAGTGCGACCGGCCCGGTCGTGCCGCTGTCGGCTATCGCGCGATTCGGCGGATCCGCGTCCCCGCTGACGGTCAACCATCAGTCGCAGTTTCCGGCGGCCACACTGTCGTTCAATCTCAGGCCCGGCGCGTCACTGGGAGACGCGGTTGACGCGGTGAACCGCGCCGCGCGCGACATCGGGATGCCGGTCAGTCTTCAGGGATCGTTCCAGGGAACCGCGCGAGTCTTCCAGGAATCACTCGCCAACGAACCGTGGTTGATCGCCGCCGCGCTCGCCGCGGTGTACATCGTGCTCGGCGTCCTCTACGAAAGCCTGATTCATCCGCTGACGATCCTCTCCACGCTGCCGTCTGCAGGCGCCGGCGCCATGCTGGCGTTGTCGGCTACCAGCACCGACTTCACGGTCATCGCGCTGATCGGATTGATCCTGCTCATCGGCATCGTCAAGAAGAACGCGATCATGATGATCGACGTGGCGCTCGATGCCGAGCGCCGCGAACACCTGTCGCCGCAGGAGGCGATTCGGAAAGCGTCGTTGCTCCGCCTGCGGCCGATCCTCATGACCACGATGGCGGCGATGTTCGGCGCGCTGCCGATGGTGCTCAACATGGGCACGGGATCCGAGCTGCGACGCCCGCTCGGTATCTCGATCATCGGCGGACTCATGGTCAGCCAGTTGCTGACGCTCTACACGACGCCTGCGCTCTACATCGTGATGGAGCGTCTCCGTCTGAGGTGGGGCGCGCCCGCGCGGCGAAGGAGATAGGACATGCGAGCCGTCACCGCCATCACGCTGTTCGCCGTCACCGCATCGTCCCTGACCGCATGCGTGATGCCGCCCCACTACGCCGTGCCTTCGGTGCCGGTTCCTCCCGCGTATAAGGAATCCTCGCCAGGGTCGGCCGAACTGCAGCCGGCGCAGCCGCTTGACCAGCTATCACGTCAGGGCTGGTGGGACATCTTCGGCGATGCGCAGCTCAGTACGCTCGAGTCGCAGATCGACGGCCACAATCCCACGATTGCCGAGGCCGAGGCCCGCGTGCGCGAAGCACGCGCGCTCCTCCGGCAGGATCGATCGCAGTACTTTCCGGTCGTCACTGGGACCGCGTCCGCCACCAAGAGTGCCGGCGGCACCGACTTTCGCGCGGCGACAGGCGGCACGTTCACCGACTACAGCGCAGGCATTGGTGCTTCATGGGAGCCGGACTTCTGGGCACGGGTTCGCAGCACTGTCGCCGCCGGTTCTGCATCGTCGCAAGCTGCGGTCGGGGACCTCGAGAACGCGCGTCTGAGTGTCAGTGCAGATCTCGCTGTCGATTACTTCCAGGTGCGATCGCTCGATGCGGAGATCGCGCTCTTCGATCAGACCATCGACGCCTACCAACGAGCCGCGACGTTGACGCAAAACCAATACGACGCAGGCATCGTGTCGCGCGCTGACGTCGAACAAGCCAACACGCAGCTCGCGTCGGCACAGGCGCAGTTGATCGACGTGCGTCTGCAGCGTGCCCAGCTCGAGCACGCCATTGCGGTGCTGCTTGGGGAGCCGCCGGCGATGTTCTCACTCGAACCGACGCCGCTCACGGGCGATCCGCCCCTCGTCCCCGAAGAAGTGCCATCGCGCATTCTCGAAAGGCGGCCCGATATCGCATCAGCGGAGCGGCGTGTCGCGGCGGCGAACGCTCAGATCGGCGTGGCGTCAGCGGCCTTCTTTCCCGCGGTGACGCTTGGCGGCAGTACTGGACTTCAAGCGACGCATCTCGCCGACTGGCTGTCGCTGTCGGCGCGCGCCTGGTCGGTGGGGCCGGCGCTGGCGTTGACGCTGTTCGACGCCGGGGCTCGGCGAGCGGCACAGGCGCAAGCCGTGGCGAGCTATGACGAGACAGCGGGTGTCTATCGGCAGACGGTGTTGTCGGCGTTTCAGGATGTCGAGGACAATCTTGCCGCCGAGCATCTCCTTGCCGATGAAGCCGACCGCGAGCAAGCCGCCGTCACCGCTGCGCAACGCTCGCTCGACATCTCCCTCAACCAATATCGCGCCGGAATCGTCAGCTATCTCCAAGTGGCCACGCAACAGACCGCGCTGCTCACCAGTCAGCGCGCAGCCGTGTCACTGACCGGTCGTCGCTTTGTCGCGGCCGTGCAGTTGGTGCGCGCGCTCGGCGGAGGCTGGGACGTCAAGACCCTCGGCTGAGCGGCGCCTCTCGTCAACGCACCGCAATCATTTCCGCTCGATCTGTCAGTTCTGGCAGTAGCCGCTGGCGCATCCACGCCATAGCCTCGCATTAGGAAGTTGATTCATGAAAGGAAGGTTCCTATGCGAAGTGGGTTCATCGTGGTGACGATGGTGCTGGTCGGCGCATCGGCAGCGGCCGCTGCGCAATCGAGCGCCGAGACGAAACGTATCTCCGAGGCTGCGGCCGTGATCCGGGAGTTGAGATCGGCTCCTGACAAAAGTATTCCGGACAGCATCTGGGATCGCGCGCAGTGTGTCGCGGTCATGCCCGGAGTCAAGAAGGCGGCGTTTGTGTTCGGCGGCGAATACGGCAAAGGTGTCGTGAGTTGCCGGACATCTCACGGCTGGAGTGCGCCGATATTCCTCTCACTCGAGAAGGGAAGCGTCGGCGTGCAGATCGGCGCCGAGTCGACCGACATCGTGCTGCTGGTCATGAACGAGCGTGGTGTCGACAAGCTATTGCAGGACAAGACGACGCTTGGCGCTGATATCTCGCTCGCCGGAGGACCAGTGGGACGAAGTGGAGCGGCAGCGACTGACGCTCAACTCACCGCTGAGATGCTCTCGTACTCACGTGCGCGTGGGGTGTTCGCCGGCATCGATCTCTCGGGCGGCGTCCTGCGTCCGGATCAGAAGGAGAGCGTCGCGTTTTACGGTCACGACGTCTCCGCGAGCGATGTGCTTACCGGCAAGGAGCGAGTGACTACGCCGTCGTCGGCGCGTCCCCTCATGGCCGCATTGAACGGCCCATCGCACGCTTCCGCCAAGCATGGCGTCTAGCTTGTGCGTGCCCCGGTGCAGCGACACGTCTTTTATCGTTGCACCGTGGGCGATACGAAGGTCTGTCCAGCTAAGACACGACGAATGGCTGGCAACAAGTCGGCGACGAGACGATCCTTGGCGACGAAGCCCACATCGCCGAGCGCCAGTGATTCCTGCACGAATTCCCGATCGCGCATGTTGGTGACGAAGACGACCTTGGCCTGAGATCCCTGTTCCTTGAGGCGGGCTGCGGCGGCGATGCCGTTGAGACCGGGCATCGCGATGTCGAGCACGAGCAGGTCGGGCTCGAGCTGTTCGGCCTCGGCCACGGCAGCCGTGCCATCGCTCACCGCTGCCACGATGTCGAAGTCACGCGTCAACAGACGGACGAGGCTTTCGAGCATCGCTCGGTGATCGTCGGCGACGAGGACGCGTGGTCGTGTCGTCACACAACCCCTTCCCGCACTGCAAACTGCACCAGCTCGGCGCTGGTCTTCAGACGCAGTTGCTCCATCATCCGGTATTTGTGAAAGGCCACGGTTCGCGGCGTGAGGTCGAGAATCGCGGCCACTTCCTTCATCGATTTGCCTTCGGCGAGCAATTGCAGGACCTCGCGCTGGCGGTCCGTGAGCACCGGTCGCGGTGCTCGCTGTTGCGTCAGTGATCCCACCACGTCACGGGTGATCAGCGGGGTGATGTACGATCGCTCACGAAGCGCTTCCTGAATCGCTTGCTTGAGCTCCTGTGCCGCCGAACTCTTCAGGACGTATCCCGAAGCGCCGAGACGCAGCGCCTCCCCGGCGATGTCGGGATCGGGATTCATGGTGAGGTAAATGAGCTTCACCGATCGACGCTGTGCCTTGAGCTGACGGCCGGCATCGAGCCCGTTGAGGAGCGGCATCCCGATGTCGAGCACGACCACATCAGGATTCAGGCGCGCGAACTCCTCGAGCAGCGTACGTCCATCGGTGACGAGCCCGACGATGTCAAAATCCGGTGCCAGCATCGCCTTGAACGCTTCCAGCAGCATCAGGTGATCGTCGGCCATCAAGATACGAGGCCGTGTCATGGAGCACCTCCCGTCCCGTCGTTCTGGTCCACGCCACGATCGTGCGCTGAATCGCGACCCCTGCGAAACTGGGAGTACTCCGAGGTTCGTCTGGGAGATTTACCAGTCAGAATGAATCGACGGACGGACGTATGACGATCGCTCGATATGTCGGTGCGCTGGTCGCCGTCGCCATTGGCGTCGGCCTGGCGCTGTTGTTGGATCCCGTCGTTGACGCCACGGTGCTGCTGCTCATGGCCGTGCTGGCGGTGGCATGGTTCAGCGGTCTCGGGCCCGCGCTCCTCGCCTCCATCGTCGCGACCCTCTCGCTCGATTATTTCTTTACGGAGCCGCTCTACACCCTCACCCTCAAGGTGTCGCACCTCTCGCACCTGGCGATGTTTGCGGTGATCGCCGCGGTGGCCGCCACAGCGAGCGCCGGACGACGGAATGCAGAGCGATCGCTGAGGCAGGCGCGCGACGAGCTCGACGCGAAGGTGAAGGAACGGACCGCCGATCTGACTCGAACGCACGGGGAAGCCGTTGCGGCGCAGCAGCGCTTTCGCGATCTCGTCAACGCCGTCGAAGGCATCGTCTGGGAGGCCGATGCACACACGCTGCAGTTCACGTTCGTCAGTGAACAGGCCGAGCGTGTGCTCGGGTATCCCGTGCAGCAGTGGTTGATCGAGCCGTCGTTCTGGAAAGATCACATCCATCAGGACGATCGTGCGGCGACCGTGCAGGGATATATCGCGATGTCGCGGCAACAGCGGCGGAAGCATGATTTCGAGTACCGCATGATTGCCGCCAGTGGCGAGCCTGTGTGGCTGCGTGATCTGGTCAGCGTCCTCAAGGACGGCACGCACGTGATCGCGCTGCGCGGCGTCATGGTGGACATCACCGACCGGAAGCGGGCGGAACAGGAACTCGAGGAGCTGGCCGGACGGTTGATCAACGCGCAGGAGCAGGAGCGCAGCCGCATTGGACGCGAGCTGCACGACCACATCAGCCAGATGCTCGGCGTCCTGACGATCCGGATCGATCAGCTGCGCGCCGACGAGGCGACGCCGGCGCCCGTGTCCTCCGCACTCGAGGAACTGCGGCACAGTACATCGGAGCTCACTGACGACATTCACAGCCTGTCGCACCGGCTGCATTCTTCCGCGCTTGATTACCTCGGGCTCGTGCCGGCGCTGCAGAAACTCACCAACGAGTTCTCGTCTCGTCACGGCATCGCCGTGGATTTCGTCCATGAGTCGGTGCCACCGCGGCTGCCGTCGGAGGTGGCGCTCAGTCTCTTTCGCGTGACCGAAGAAGGGCTCAACAACATTGCCAAGCACAGTCACGCCAAATCGGCCCGTGTGCACGTGGATGGCAACCCGGATGGATTGCACTTGACGATCGAGGATGCTGGCGACGGATTCGATCTCGAGAGCCTCGAGGGGCGCGCCGGACTGGGCTTTGTCAGCATGCGCGAGCGCCTGCGCACCTTGCACGGCACGGTGCACGTGGACTCGGAGCCGTTGCGCGGCACCCGCATCGAGGTATCGGTCCCGGCCGCAAGTCTGGCCGCGGCGTCGGTACCGGTGTCGAATGTGACCCCTGCATGAGCCGTCCGAGAATCCTGCTCGCCGACGATCACGTGCTGCTGGCGCAGGCACTCGAACACCTCCTCCAATCCGAATTCGATGTCGTTGGCACCGTCTCCGATGGCCGCGCGCTGCTCAAGGCTGCCGCTGACCTCACACCCGACGTCGTCGTCGTTGACATCGGGATGCCGCTGCTCAACGGGCTGGACGCCGGCGAGCAGCTCAAGGCGCTGCACCCTCACATCAAGGTCATCTACCTCACGCAGAACCGCGAGCCGCGATTTGCGATCGAGGCCTTCCGTCGCCACGCCTCGGCATATCTGCTCAAGGACTCGGCCGCATCAGAGCTCACGACGGCGATACGCGATGCGCTGCGCGGCAAGACTTACGTGTCTCCGGTCATCGCGAAAGGCATGCAGGACGAAGACACTCTCGAGACGCCGCTCGATCAGGTCGCGCTACGCAACCTCAGTTCTCGCGAACGAGAAGTGCTCCAATTGCTTGCCGAAGGCAAGGCGATGAAGGAGGTCGCCGCGCTCCTCGAGATCAGTCCACGCACCGTCGAATTCCACAAGTACCGGATCATGGAGCTGCTTCGCGTCAAAACGAAC